>CAZCZP010000457.1:0-1515 GCA_964502895.1 uncultured Bifidobacteriaceae bacterium | reverse complement strand
GTTGAGATGGCGAGCGATGAATTTCATAATGGTTTCCTTGTTATTCGGTTGGTTTGAATTTGTCTTGGCTAGATTCGCTGGGTCACTGTTTCTTTGTGCCTCCGTTTTCAGTTTCGGGCATTGCGCCGATCATTTGCAGCGCTTCCAAATCGCCCAGCCCACAGCACAGGACGAGTTCGGACATCATTTGATATTGCTCGGCCACGGCGCGGGCGAACATGAGCCGCGCGTCCAGCAACATCCGGCGCGCTTCGAGCACGTCGCGAAACATGCCGCGGCCCGAGGTCCAGGCGGCACGGGCGCTTTCCAGCGCGGTTTCGCTGCGCGGGATGATTTCGTCACGGTAGAGCAAGGCCTCGCGCCGGGCGGCGTCAATCTTCACGGTGAGGCTGTGAATTTCCTCGCGCACGGTGAGCGAATAATCCGCCGCGTCGGCTTCGGCAGCTTTGAGCCTGGCTTCATCGCGCCGGATCTCCGCGCGGTATTTGCTGCGATTGAACAACGGGAGGTTGAAGCTCACCATGAATTCCGCCTGCCGCCACTCACCATTGCCGGAATAGTTTCGGCTCTCGGCGCCCACCATCACTTCGGGCAGGCGCATCCGGCGAGTGGAGGCAACCATCGCTTCAGCCTGTTTGATCTGCTCGCGCATCATGCGGAGTTTGGGTTCATTGCCGACGGCGAGTTGCACGAGTCGCGCACTGTAAAAAACCGGACCGGCAATGGGCGGCAGTTCGAGCATTGGCCAGGTGGAATTAAAATCACGATTTAGAAAGCGGTTCAGCGCGACGCGCTCGTGCTCAAGCTTGGTGCGGTCGGTTTTAAGCAAGTCAACCCGCCTGGCCCGTTCATTCTGGATTTGCAGCAACTCAACCTGCGTCGCGCCGCCCACGCTGTAGCTGGCTTCAGTTGTGTCGGCGAGGGTTTGGAGGAAAGCCAGGTCCTGTTCACCCACGGCCACGATGCGTTCGGCCAGCGCGGTGCGGAAAAGCGCCTTGGCCAGTTCGCTGCGCAATTGTTGGAACTGCATTTCGCCGCCGGCAATTTCAACGTCCAGCTCCGCCCGGGCCACGCGACGGGCGAGCGCGGGTTTGCCCCACAGCGGCAGCTTTTGCTCCGCGCCATAGGCGAGGTCGCCGTCTTCGGCGCGCATCATTTCCTCGGCGGCCATGCCGCCGACTTTCAGCGTCGGGTCTTCCCAAGTGCGCACGGCGGCAAGGCCCGCGGCGGCAGCGTTGGTGCGGGCGGCCGCGGCGGCGAGCGCGGGATGGTTGGTGCGCATTTCCTCCGCGAACTGGTTCACCAACGCGGGCGTCACCACGGCGGGGTTGGTCGTGTTGCCATTCGCAAGGCCGGCATGCGCGGCAAAACCCGCCAGACTCAGCAAAACTAACTTTTTCATGATCACACTTCTTCCACGGACACGAACGAACGAAAGGAAACCACGGCCTTTCGCCGCGGTACACACTACGAGTGTAAATTGGAGAGAATCAGATCAGCAGGGCGCAGTCTCGC
>CAZCZP010000456.1:0-1526 GCA_964502895.1 uncultured Bifidobacteriaceae bacterium | reverse complement strand
GCGGTGATTCGCAGTAACGAACGCGCCGACATCCAGGCCGTGGCTGATTTTATGAAAAGCGCTGCCGGCAAAGTGCTCTTAGTCGAAGGGCATTGCGATGAACGTGGAACCGACCAGTACAATTACTCGCTCGGCGAGCGGCGCGCTTTGGCCGTGCGCGAGGCGCTCATTGCGTCAGGCGCGGATGGAAATCGCATCACGACCATCAGCTACGGCAGAGACAAGAAAATCGCCACGGGAAACGATGAAGCTTCTCATGCTCAAAATCGCCGTGGAGAATTCGTGGTTTGCACTCGGAAGTCAGGCCAGATAGCCACTCTCAAGTAAAAGCAAAAATGAAAGCGATCAAATTCACTTCGTTGCTGGTTTGCGCATTGGCGCTGACATTCGCAGCAACCGGTTGCAGAAAGAAACCCGTAGGCATGACCGACATTCCCGGGCAACGAACGGGCAAGGTAGGCGATCCTGGCGCCGGCAGTGGACTGAACAACACAACTGGACTGGCTTCGGGTGAAGGCGTGCCTTTGCCGGTTGGGTTCGAGGACATCGAAGGTAATTACAACATGGACCGCGATGCGCTTGCCGCCAACATGGTTCATTTCGATTATGACAGCGCCGCCATTCGCAGTAACGAACGCGCCGACATCCAGGCCGTGGCTGATTATATGAAAAGCGCCGCTGGAAAAGCACTGTTGGTCGAAGGCCATTGCGATGAACGCGGCACGGATGAGTATAATCGGGCGCTGGGCGAACGGCGCGCTTTGGCGGTGCGCGAGGCGCTCATCGCGTCAGGCGCGGACGGTAATAGGATTACCACCCGTTCCCACGGCAAAGACAAGAAGATCGCTTTGGGCGACGACGAAGCTTCCCACGCGAAGAATCGTCGGGGTGAATTTGTGGTTCTAGCGCCGAAGTGACGAGTTGCCGGCTGGATCCGCGGTTTATTGGTACTTTACTCCGGTCGCACCCGGGCGTAGCCTTTACACAGTGCTCAATCTGTCGTATGACATGGTTTGAGCGCCGAGGGGTGACAGGGTGTCAAACGAACACCCGCGGTTCACAACTTGCGGGGAGCGACAGTTGAAAGGCATTTGGAACGTATGAATACATACATGATGGCATTTCTGGGCTGGCCGGAGATCGTGGCGATTCTCGCGGTGGTGTTGTTGCTGTTTGGCGCCAAGAAACTGCCGGAACTGGCCAAGGGCTTGGGCAAGGGCATCAACGAATTCAAGAAAGCCTCGCGCGAAGTGCAGGATGAAATCGAGCGCGCCGTGGAAGAACCGCCGCCCCCCGCCCCGCGCACGCCGCCGGCCAACCAGATTCCCGCAAGCCCGCCCCAATCCCAGTCGTCCACTCAGGTGTAAGCACGGCTTGTCCGGTTGACACAGATGGCAGACGAGCCTGAGGGCACTCAGCCCGACCCCGAGGAGGTTGAAGGGGGACCAATCAAAACGTTCCTCGAACATCTCGAGGACCTGCGTTGGACTCTCATCAAAGTCACGGCCACGCTGGGCGTTGCCATG
>CAZCZP010000455.1:0-1546 GCA_964502895.1 uncultured Bifidobacteriaceae bacterium | reverse complement strand
ACGAATTACACGAGTCGCATTGACGTCTTGGTGGTTGCGCTGCTTTGGTGTTTGGTTTTTGGCGGTTGGAATTTTAACTTCCCCGCATGTCGCGCGAATACGTCCTGCAACCCTTTCAATCTGAAGTTCACCTTCAGATTGATTACGCGCGCGAACTCAATCCGCAACAACTTGCCGCCGTCACCGCGCCGCCGGGGCCGGCGCTGGTCATCGCGGGCGCGGGTTCGGGCAAGACGCGCACGCTAACCTACCGCGTGGCGTATCTTCTCGAACAAGGCATTCCGCCGGATCGAATTCTTTTGCTCACCTTCACCAACAAAGCCGCCGGCGAAATGATGCGGCGCGTGGCCGATTTGCTGGGTCACGAGCTCGCGTCGCTCTGGGGCGGCACGTTTCATTCGATTGGCAATCGCATCCTGCGTCAACACGCCCGGCTGCTCGGCTTCGAGCGCGATTTCACCATCATGGACCGCGAGGACGCCAAGCACCTCATCTCCACGTGCGTCGCCGAAAGCGATATTGACGTGAAGGCAACACGCTTCCCGAAAGCCGAAGTGCTGGGCGACATTTTTTCGCTTGCAGTCAACACGCACAAATCGGTCGCGGAAATTCTCGGGACCGAATACGGCTATTTCGACCACCTCGCGCCGCAGATCGAGGACATGCAAAAGCGCTACGCCAATCGCAAGCGTGCCACGAACGCGATGGACTTCGATGATCTGCTAGTTCTCTGGCTGAAACTGCTGCAAGAACACGTTGACGTGCGGGAACATTATCAGCGCCGCTTTCAATTCGTCCTCGTGGACGAGTACCAGGACACAAACAAACTCCAGAGCGACTTGATTGACCTGCTGGCCGCACGCAATCACAACGTCATGGTGGTCGGCGATGATGCACAAAGCATCTACGCGTGGCGCGGCGCAAACTTCCAGAACATCCTGAAATTCCCCGAACGCTACCCCAAGGCGAAAGTCTATAAGATTGAAACCAATTATCGCAGCACGCCGGAAATTCTGAACGTCGCCAATGCCGCAATCGCGGCGAACGTAAACCAGTTCGCCAAGGAGCTTGGGCCCGCGCGCAAGTCCGGCGCAAAGCCCGTTCAAGTCGCCTGTTCGGACGCCGCACAGCAGGCGGCTTTCGTTGCCCAACGTGTTTTGGAACTGCGCGATGAGGGCATTGAACTCAACAAAACGGCGGTCCTTTACCGCTCGCACTTTCACGCGCTGGAACTCCAACTTGAACTCACGCGCCGCAACATCCCGTTCAGCATTACGAGCGGCATCCGCTTCTTCGAGCAGGCGCACATCAAGGACGCGACCGCCTATCTCAAGCTCGTGACCAATCCGCGCGACGAACTGGCCTTCAAGCGCCTCGCGCAATTGTTGCCCGGCGTCGGAGGCAAGGGGGCGGACAAGCTTTGGAAAGGATTCAGTAATCAGTGTTCAGTATTCATTGTTGAGTCGGCTGCACTCCCTTCACAAAAGACCCAGCGCGCAACGAGTTGTCCTATCGCAGAAGCACTCCAAAAATGTTCCGCCAGCGT
>CAZCZP010000454.1:0-1561 GCA_964502895.1 uncultured Bifidobacteriaceae bacterium | reverse complement strand
ACAATCAGTTCGGATATTCCTTCGCGCTCTCGGGAATGGTCATCAGAACTTTGCGCGCCGGAACTTTCGCCTTGAGCAAAGCGATTTCATCAGCGCCGCTGGTCAACGGCAATGCAACTTGCCCGCCTTCTGCTGCCGAACGATACAGTGCCGCCATGATTTCAAATCCCTTGTAAGCGTTCGCAAACGCGCAGGGATGAACGTTTTTGTCGTCGTCGAGCCAGTCCGCCATCTGTTGCACGTAAGGCGGCATGTCCTCGACGTAATCCATGCTGCCCGGGCCGCTTTGATAACCGCCGCGCTTCGTGACCGCGCGCCAGCCGCCGTTCGTGATGACTTCGGCAAAACCTTCGCTGCCCTGCGCGCCCATACGGGCCTTGCGCCACCACAATTTTTGTTCCTTGCTCGCGTCCACCTCCGGCACGTCGGGCGCGCCTGCGCCGCAATCGTAAATCCCGCGCACCCCGTTCTTGAAATGCACCACGCCCGCGACGTAATCCGGCGATGTGTGCAGGTCCGCCAGTTTGCCGCGACCGGCGGCCTGCGCCATCGCCCACTCGGCAGGTTCGTAGTTGTTGAACCAGCAGGTGTAATCAATCAAATGACTCAGCATGTGCGCCGCCCAGCCGGTGGCCGTGCCATAGACCGTGTGAACGCGACCGAGCGCGCCGCTGGTCACGATCGCCTTTACATTTTTGTAATGATCGCCGTAACGATGTTGATGACTGACGACGGCCTTCGTTCCGGCTTTGTCGAGCGCCTGCTTGATTTGCAAACCCTCGTTGCTCGACATGGAAACGGGTTTCTCGAACGCAATCAACTTCGCGCCGCACTCGATTCCCATTTTGATGAAGTCGAGGCGCAGGTTCGGCAGTGTGCAGAAGCAGAACAGGTCGGGCTTCAGTTTTTTGGCCAGCGCGGCGGCGTCCAGACTTTTTTCCGGACTGCCGATATTGGGCGCGACGTCATCTAGCCGTTTCTGGTCAATGTCGCAAATGCCGACGACTTTGAATTTAGGATTGGCATGGAACGCTGTGGCGTGATGCACGCCGCGTTTGCCCATGCCGACGATGAGGACGGAGTATTGGTTCATGATCTTATGTTTAGAATTCCAAGTGGAGAGTCGAGTTGGAGCGAGCCTGTCACAAGTCCTCTGGCTTTAACCCTGTTCGCCGCGCAATCCGCGACATCATTCGAGGACCGATTTCCTCTCCGTCGTGAAAAGCGAAAACGAAATCCGGCCAACCTTGACGCGAGAGAATCTTATGCGATCCGCCGGATTGACGTTTGATTTGCCACCCGATGCACAATAAGGCTGCAATCACCTGACGGGCCTTGGCCGATCCCCAGTAGCTCATGCAGTGACTGTGAAAGCCTCTGCGAGGGCCGGAACGGGTTCGCCGTTCTCCACCCGATCTGCTATGACTCGTAACGCAAGCGCCTTCACTCGCGCAATGGCCTGCTCGTTGGTCTGGCCGTAGGCCAGGACGCCGGGCAGGTCCGGGACTTCGGCGATCCACCGCCCGTCATCCTCGCGCTCGACTTCAATCTGAAGATTCAT
>CAZCZP010000453.1:0-1588 GCA_964502895.1 uncultured Bifidobacteriaceae bacterium | reverse complement strand
GCGAATAACTCGCGTCGCCGGAAGCCGATGGCCTTCAGGATCGCCAGTTCGCGGAAGCGTTCGCGGATGGCCATGCTCATTGTGCTGGCGGTCACGAGCAACAACGTGAAGACGACCGCGCTGGAAATCAGGGTCACGAGCAGTTTGATATTGCCCCACATCGAAATGAAGCCGAGTTGAAAGGCCCGCTCCGTTTCCGCCCGCACCTCGGCCGAGGTGTTCTCGAAAGCCTTGTTGATCGCCTCGATCACGCGGGGCATGGCCTCGGCGGATTCAACCTTGAGCCACCACATGCCGACCAGGCCGCTCACGCCACTGGCCTCATCGAGATAATCCTGACGGAAAAGCATGTTGCGGTCATCCGGGGTGCCGGCATAGATGCCGACGATCTTGAATTCCATGGTGACAGGATAAACGGTGCTCTCGAGGACGATTTTGTCCCCGACCTGGAGCTTGAATTTATCCGCCGACATTTTGCCGATGACACAGGCGGTGCGCTCGGCCTCGAACGCCTCATAACTGGCGACGTCCATTTTTGCTTCGCCGAAGACGGAACGCAGTTCCTTGGGATCCATGGCAAATTGCGCAAAGGTCATGCTCTCCTCGTTCTTGTATTTGCCGCCAAACCAGGTGAAGGGGGTGACGGCCACCACGCCGGGAATCCGGGTGATAATGGGGCGCTGACGGGCGGGCAAAAGGTTCGCGATGGAAATCTTGTTGCGGACGGCCACCCGCAATTCCGCGCCGGCGCCTTCCGCCGGCAGCGTGAGTTCGCGCAAAGCCACCAGTAACGTCACCAGCAGGAACAGGCTGACCGCCACGCTCAGGATGGAAAGCGTGGCGCGGCGCTTGTTGCGCAGCGCGTTCTTGAGAATGAAGGTGGGGATGGTCACAGCCTTCGGTTCAGTTCGTTAGCTCGCCTTTTTCCAGGTGAATGCTGCGCGAGCCAAATGCGGCCGCCTTGGGATCATGCGTCACCATGATGACCGTCTTGCCCGCGTCCGTGCTCAATGCCTGCAAGACCTTGAGCACCTCTTGAGCGGAGTGCGAATCGAGATTGCCCGTGGGTTCGTCTGCGACCACAAGCGCGGGGTCGGTTACCAGCGCCCGGGCGATGGCCACGCGTTGTTCCTGGCCGCCGGACAATTGCCGCGGCAGATGTTTCGCCCGATCCGCCAATCCTACCAGATCGAGGGCGATCTCGACTTGTTTGCGCCGTTCGGAGCGGCCCAGGCGCGTGAGCAGCAACGGGAGTTCGACATTTTCAAAGGCGGTCAGCACCGGGATCAGGTTGAACGTCTGAAACACGAAACCGACGTTTTGGTTCCGCCAGTCCGCGAGTTGGGATTCGTTGAGCTGGGCCACATCGATGCCCTGCACGTGACACTCGCCACTGGTGGGCCGGTCAATGCCGGCAATGATGTGCAGCAAGGTGGACTTGCCCGAACCCGACGGCCCCATGAGCGTGAGAAACTCGCGCGCGGCGATGGTGAGCGAGATGTTGTCGAGGGCCGTAACCTGGATTTCGCCCTGCGCATACACCTTGGTCAGATTGCGAATGGTGACAATATTGCCGTTGGCCGTCATA
>CAZCZP010000452.1:0-1594 GCA_964502895.1 uncultured Bifidobacteriaceae bacterium | reverse complement strand
GCGCTGGATCGGCGGGATAGCGCCACTCTTTGCAGCGCCAACACCAGCCGCGCAGCCGTTTGACCGTGACCCGTCCGAAGCGGGTGTGGAAGGCGCGCGCCTGATCATGCGCGCGGCGGCGTAATGGTTGGCCGCGAGCCGGGCAAACCGGCGGAGTTTGGTCGGCTTTCTTCTGGGCCGCTTCCTCCAGAAGCTGGCGTTCCTGCCCCTGCGTTTGCCGTAGGATTTGCTCCTCTAAATGGCCGGGGGTTTCATCCGAGGCTTGGACGCTTTGATTCAAGCCGGTCATCAGACGTGCCTGCCAGTCGGCCACTGGCTGGACGAACGTCTCGTAACTGCTGTCGCGGTGGGGAACCAACTTCACACAGCAGGTGTTCATGCCTATGAGATGCGCCCAATCGAAAGTTACTCACAACTCAGGCGAATCGTATTCACGCGACTGTCAGTCTATCGGGTGGACTCCCGCTCCAACTTCGCCAGCACCTCGGGATCGCGCACGTCCACCCAACGACCCTGGATTTCCAGACCGGCGATTTGTTGTTTTGCGGCAAGCATGGCGATTATCGCGTCGGTCAGTTCGTATTCGCCTCGCGGAGATTTCTCCAGATTCGCCGTGAACTCGAACACCGACGGGTGGAAGATGTAGATACCCGCGTTATACCACACCGGGTCGCCCGGCTTGAGCCAGCCCTCGCGGCGCAATTGCTCCACTTGCTCGCGCGAAGGCTTTTCAATCAGGCGCTTCAGACAGAACTGTTCGTCAAAAAAATTCAGCCCGCCATGCGTCACGTCTTCACCGCGCGTCACGGTGATGACGCCGGAAAACTTGTTCTCCTCGAATCGCTGCACCAGTGGCCGATAAGTCTCCGGCGGCACAAGGATGTCGCCGTAGGTCAGAATGAACGGCGAGTCGCCAACAAACCCCTTAGCCACTTCAGGCGCCTTGCCCGTGCCGTCCTGGACAACCTGTCGGCCAAAAGAAATTTTCGCGTTCCACTTCGCGCCGTCGCCAAAATGGGCTTCGATCACATCCGCGCGAAAGCCGGTGACGATGAAAATCTCTCGTGCGCCCGCGCCCACGATGCCGGTGACGATGTGCTCCAAAATGGGCCGGCCCTGCACCTTGAGCATGGGTTTGGGAAGCTCGTTGGTGAGCTCCTTCATGCGCGTGCCTTTGCCGGCGGCCAGTATGACTGCTTTCATGTTCCGCAAGGATGAACCAGGATTGGCGCAATTGGGAAAAGAAAAATTTCCTCGCCCGGCGAATCGGTACTTGCACAATGTGAGGGACAATCCCAATGAAGCTGAACCGCTTTTTCAACGGCACCCAGCGTCTCGCGCAGGGCAACAAGTTCTCTGAACCGCCCCCTCACCCTGCCCTCTCCCCCGGTGGGGGAGAGGGTGGCCGCAGGTCGCGTGAGGGGGTATTCATCAGTCGGTGGTTTTTTTCCGCCGCGGTGCTTGCCGCTACACTTTGCTCCGCTCTCGCCGCCGGGAAACAACTGACCGGGGTTTACGCGCCCACGCCCACTCCGGCGCTCGCGCCGGCCGAGGCGCAAAAAAAATTCGTCCTGCACGACGGCTTTGAAGCCCG
>CAZCZP010000451.1:0-1617 GCA_964502895.1 uncultured Bifidobacteriaceae bacterium | reverse complement strand
CTCGGTTTCGTCTTTGCCCACGACTTCAGCTTTGATTTCGCAGCAACGCGCAATGACCGAGGTCAGAATTTTTGTGTCGCGCGCCAGCAGCTTGTCGCCGTGGCGTTCGATACGGCCAAACAGCCCGGAATCGTAAATGACGCCGTACTTCACAACTTCGGCGAGCCCGGAACGAAAATCCCGGTCGGGCAAAGTCTTCAGCGTATCCAGGTCGCAGAGCACGAGTCGCGGTTGGTGAAACGCGCCGACGAGATTTTTCCCCGAGTGGAGATTCACGCCGACCTTGCCACCGACGGAACTGTCCACTTGCGCGAGCAAGGTCGTGGGAACTTGGACGAACGGAATGCCGCGCAGGTAAGTCGCGGCAACGAATCCGGCTAGATCGCCCACCACGCCGCCACCCAGTGCCACGATGAATGATTTGCGTTCCAGCCGGTGCGCCGCCAGTTGGTTGTAACAGGCGTTGACGACCTTGAGGCTTTTGGCGGTTTCACCGGCAGGCACAACCACGAGGGCGGGCTGGAATCCCTCTTGTGCGAGCGAATTGAAAGCGGGTTTGGCGAAGCGCCGGCCGACGTTCGTGTCCGTGATGATGGCGCAACGGCTGCCGAGGCTCAGGCGCGCACAGTGGCCGCCCAAATCCCCCAGCAATCCCTCACCGATCTTGATCGAGTAGCTCCTGTTTCCGAGCGGGACTTTGACCGTACGCACGCGCACAGAATACGAGGTCGGGCGGCGCTGTCAAAGATTTGCCATTTGGGAGATTCACCTGAGTTACGCCGCAAATTTGTCTTTTTCTGCGCACGTCTGAAACTATGCTGGCCGGGCATGAATCGCGTCGCACTCATCACAGGCGCCTCGCGGGGCATTGGACGCGGGATCGCGCTGGAAGTGGCCAAGCTCGGGTACGATCTTGTTATCAATTACGCCGGCAACGAAGCCGCCGCGAAACAGACCGCGACGGACTGTGTGGGTACCGCAAGCGGTGCCGGAAAAAAGATTCGGGCCGAGATTTGCCAGGCGGATATCGGCGTGAGTTTAGACCGCCGGAAGCTGGTGGATTCTACCCGGCAGACCTTTGGCCGATTGGATCTGCTGGTGAACAATGCAGGCGTCGCGCCCAATGTGCGGGCGGACATTCTGGAGGCAAACGAGGAGAGTTTCGACCGCCTCATCGCCATCAACGTCAAAGGACCGTATTTCCTCACGCAGCTTGCCGCGAAATGGATGATCGAGCAACGTGGCCCGCTCGGCGTGGCCTCGTCTGACTTTTGCCCGAAGATTGTGACGGTTTCCTCCATCTCGGCCTACACCGCGTCCACGAATCGCGGCGATTATTGTGTGAGCAAAGCGGCGCTCTCGATGCTCACGCCGCTGTTCGCATCGCGTCTGGCCGAACACGGTATCAACGTCTATGAAATCCGGCCTGGCGTCATCGCGACGGATATGACTGCAGGAGTAAAGGGAAAATATGACAAGCTCATCGGTGAAGGTTTGACGCCGATTCAACGCTGGGGCACGCCCGAGGATGTCGGCAAGGCCGTGGCCGCCATTGCACAGGATTTGTTGCCGTTCAGCACTGGCGAAGTCATCAACGTGGACGGAGGATTTCATTTG
>CAZCZP010000450.1:0-1621 GCA_964502895.1 uncultured Bifidobacteriaceae bacterium | reverse complement strand
TTTCTCGACTTGCGCACGCGGGAGGCGTTTGTGGATTTGGTCTGGGGCATCGCGCGTCGTAGCGAAACGAGCGTCGCCACGGCGTTGCTCAAGTTGACTGAGGGCGACACCGAACCCGCCCGTTCCGCCTTCGAGACAGACGTGGCGGAATTCATGCACCAGCATTTTTACCGCGCGGCGGGCGAAATCCATTTCGCCAGACTCGTCACCGGCCTCGTGCAGTTGACCACGAAGCACCAACTTCAGCTACCACCCGACCTTGTGGTCATGCTCAAGTCACTCAGCCTGACAGAGGAACTGGTGCGGCGGCTTAATCCGAAACACGACTTGATCGCGCAGGCGACCCCGTTCATGAAACAAACGCGGCTGGAGCGAATGCGCCCCAAGCGCGTGATCACTGGATTGCTGGAGTTCGGGCAGGAACTGGCCGACACCGCGCGGGAACTGCCGCACGAGCTGCGCCGCATCATCTCGCAACTCAAGACCGGCCAGACGCGGGTGAACTTCCATCACGAAGGGCTTGAACCGGCCACCAATGCTTTGGAACGCTCGACCAACCGCCTGTCTTTCGCGCTCGTCGTCGCCGCGCTCATCATTGGCTCGTCGCTGATCATTCATTCCAAAGTGCCGCCACTGTGGGGCGATGTTTCCGTGGTTGGCATTGTTGGTTATCTGCTCGCGGGCTTGATGGGTTTCTGGTTGCTTATCTCCATTCTCCGGCATGGAAAGATGTGACCACTGGCGGCATCTTGTGGTTTATGAAGAAGAAAAAACGATCCGCTCACCCGAAGCGTGGGGAGGCGAAGAAACCATGGTGCGACCCCATCAGCCGGGGGCAGGGCCGAAACTTGTTGAAAACCGTGACCGGGGCCGTCATTGGTGGAGCCGTCGCTGGGCCGGTCGGCGCGGCGGCTGGAGCGATTGTCGGGGACGTCGTGCGGCGTGGACCGGTTCGTAAGAAAACTCGATCCCGCACAAAAACCAAACCGCAACCCAAAGCCAAAGGACCTCGAAAGACTCGGACGGCCAAGCGGCGCTTCATCAATATTTATCCGAACATCCCGTAAATTGCGACCGCCAGCGTGATCCCTTCAGCGCCAAACTCCACCACCGCCGACCCTTTCAAGCCGCGCCGCCGGCAAGTGGACTTGCGTCTCGTGCCGATGGGTTTCGCGGCGATCATTCTTGTCGGCACGGTCCTGCTGATGCTTCCTTGGGCGCATCGGCCCGGCCAATCCGTCGGCTGGCTCGACTCCTTGTTCCTCTCCGTTTCCGCGACGTGCGTCACCGGCCTGACCACGGTGAATGTCGCGGAGACGTTCAATGGCTTCGGGCAGGCCGTGCTGCTGGTGCTCATTCAGGCGGGTGGCCTGGGCATTTTCACCGCGAGCCTTTCGCTCGTGCTCTTGAGCGGCAACCGCCTTTCCCTTTCAGACGAGCAAACCATTCACGCCACCGTGGGCCGGTTAAAACAGGCGCGTCCGCTCGACGTGTTCATTTACGCGTGCGTCTTCGTCGTGGTGCTCGAACTGGCCGGAACGGTCGCGCTCTTCTCACTGATGCAGGAAGCGAACCCTCATGCCGACACCTGGCAAACCCTGTGGGAGTCGCTGTTCCACTC
>CAZCZP010000449.1:0-1679 GCA_964502895.1 uncultured Bifidobacteriaceae bacterium | reverse complement strand
CGGGCGTTTCCACCGAGGGCGCGTACGGTCAACTGGCGTGGAAAACGAGCGAGGGTGCGGATCGGTATCGCCGTGGCCTTTACACATTTGCCAAACGCACCACGCCTTACGCGATGACGGCAACGTTCGACGGGCCGAGTGGTGAAGCGTGTCTGGCAAAGCGCGAGCGCTCGAACACGCCGTTGCAGGCGTTGACGCTGCTTAACGACACCGTTTTCCTGGAGTGCGCACGAGCGTTGGGACAGATGGCGCTGAAAACCGATGGTGACGAAGCCGCGCGAGTGGATTTGTTGTTCCGCCGTTGCCTCACGCGTGCTCCTTCGAATGAGGAGCGGGAAAAGCTGGTTCAGTTTTACAAAACCCAACTCGCGCGCTTCGCCAGTGGTGAATTGAAAGCGACAGAATTACTGGACGTGAAAGAGGGTGAACGCTTGAACGAGCAGGCCGCATGGACGGCTGTCGCGCGGGTGTTGTTGAACCTCGATGAAACGGTGACGAAAGGATGAATTTCCGATGAACTGCCATGACCATCTTTATGCGTGCAGCGAGCCGCGCGTGAATTCGCGGCGCTGGTTTCTGAAAGAATGCGGCTTCGGCCTCGGCAAGATTGCGCTCGGTTCATTGCTCACGAACACCATTGTTTCGAACTCACGCGCGGCAACCGCATCGGCCGCCGATGTCTTGAAACCACGCGCGTCACATTTTCCCGGCAAGGCCAAACACGTCATCCATTTGTTCATGGCCGGCGCGCCGAGCCAGCTCGACCTTTTCGATAACAAGCCCGAACTCGCGAAATTTGAGGGCAAGCCCTTGCCGCCATCAGTCATCGGGGGACAACGATACGCGTTCATCCGGCCAGATGCGGCGGTGCTCGGACCACAATTCAAGTTTTCCAAACATGGCCAGTCTGGCGCGGAACTTTCGGAGATGCTGCCACACCTGGCCGGAGTCGTGGACGACATCTGCCTCATCAAGTCCATGAAGACGGATCAGTTCAATCACGCACCGGGGCAGATTTTTTTGAACACCGGTTTTTCGCAACCGGGCCGGCCCAGCCTCGGCTCGTGGGTGATTTACGGCTTGGGCAGCGAATCGCAGGACCTGCCCGCGTTTGTCGTCATGTCCACCGGCTCGGGCATCAGCGGCGGTTCGGCCAACTGGGCCAGCGGTTTCATGCCGTCCGTCTATGCCGGCGTGCGCTTTCGCAATCAGGGCGACCCGATTCTGAATGTCAGCAGCCCGAACGGCGTGGATGCGAAGCTCCAACGTGATTCACTCGATCTGATTGAGGAATTGAATCACGCCCGCCTGGGCATCGTGGGCGATCCGGAGATTGAAACGCGCATTGCTTCCTACGAGATGGCTTATCGCCTTCAGACTTCCGCACCGGAGTTGATGGACTTGAAAAAGGAGAGCAAGGAAACGCTGGAGATGTACGGCTGCGATCCGGAGAAGCCTAGCTTCGCGCGGGCGTGCCTGCTGGCGCGGCGCATGATCGAGCGCGGCGTGCGCTTCGTGAATATTTATCACGAAGGTTGGGACGCGCACTCGGACGTGGTGGGCAATTCAAAAAATAATTGTGGCGCGACGGACAAGGCCTCGGCTGCGTTGGTCAAAGACCTCAAGCAACGCGGCCTGCTGGACGAGACGCTTGTTATCTGGGGCGGCGAGTTTGGACG
>CAZCZP010000448.1:0-1692 GCA_964502895.1 uncultured Bifidobacteriaceae bacterium | reverse complement strand
AAGCTCACGATCGAGCCAAGCTCCAGCACGCGCTGCATCATTGCCGGGTCGCCCGCGAAGCAATGAAACACGCCGCGCGTGCGGCCGGCGAAAGGCTGCATCAGAGCCAGCGTGTCCTGGAAGCAATCCCCGCGTTGATGAATGACGCAGTTCAATCCGGCTTCCGCTGCCACTTCGAGCTGTTGTTGGAACAACTCGGCCTGCCGATGTTTGTAACGCTCGTCGTCCACGGGCGTGCCGTTGTTTTGCGTGCTGGGCAGGCGGTAGTAATCCAAACCGGTTTCGCCGATGGCGACGACCTTTGGGTGCTTCGCCATCTCACGCAACGCAGGCCGCACGTCAGCGGGTGCCGCAGTCACGTGGCCGGGATGCCAGCCCACCGCGGCGAAGACACAGGCGAAGCGTTCCGCCAACTTGATCGCGCGCGCGCTACTGTCGAGATCGGTGCCAATGGAAATGATTTTCGCGATGCCAGCAGCCTGCGCGCGTTCGATGACTTGCGGCAGGTCCGCCTCAAAATCGGGGAAATCAAGGTGCGCGTGAGTGTCGAAAAACATGGACGTTCGTAGCGGCGATCCGTGCCCGGCTACTGCGGCTCAACCGATTCTGCCGTGGAAGTTTTTTGGGGCGAGGCCGGGCGGCGCTTGCGCTTGCTCTTGAACAACTCCAGTTGTGGCTCTTTGAAGAAGTCGTAGTTCTTGAGGATTCGGATTACTTGAAGCAGGTCGGACTTTTGATAATTGCGATTGGCTTCCGTCTGCGTGACAAGGTCGGCCAGCATTGTACGAAATGGAATTACGGCGTCCACGCCTTTTGAGCGGAGCAATGCAATGCTCTCTTCGCGAGCGGCGTTGGACTGGGGCAGGGCGGGCACCACCAGGATTTTGAGCGGAGCGCCGTTTTCGCCAAACACGCGGGCAGCTTGTTGAAACACCTTCGTGCCCACGAAACGAAAAATCTCGGGCGTGCTGGACAAGCGCGCCGAACTGAACGTTTCGGTGTGCCAGCCTTTGACAACGACAATCGCGCGCTCGATGAACGCCAGGTCTTCCGAAGCCAGCACGAAGGGTTGTTGAGCTTCGCGCTTCCGGGCCAGGGGATTGAGTACAAAGAAATCAATGTCGTCATCCTCACGCTTGGTCTGGGCGATGTACTTGCGATGTTGCCGGACAAGGAATTCGTGCAGCTCGAAGTATTCGCGGACGATGGTTTCACTGACGGCGCTCATTGGCGGGAGTCTTGCCTGTGTGCATTCATCCGCGTGCGTTGGCTGATAAAGCCTTTTGGACGACCGCTTGTGGCACACGCTGTCCCCAGACCACTTTCCCGATGCGCCGTGCCAGAACGAACCGGACTTCGCCGTCGCTGACCTTCTTGTCCAGCCGCATCGCGGCAAAGAGCCGTTGCTTCTGCCGGTCGGAAAGCCGGATGCAGTTCGGCAGGCCCAATCCCGCGAGCACATTGCCAATGCGAACGGCGTCTCGCTGTGGCAGGCTCGACAAATCCACCGAGACGCGCGCGGCCAAAGCCTGACCGATGGCAATGGCTTCGCCGTGAAGATACTTGCCGTAGCCGGAAATGGCTTCAATCGCATGGCCGATGGTATGGCCGAAATTCAAAATCTGCCGTGGACCGCTCTCGGTTTCGTCTTTGCCCACGACTTCAGCTTTGATTTCGCAGCAACGCGCAATG
>CAZCZP010000447.1:0-1693 GCA_964502895.1 uncultured Bifidobacteriaceae bacterium | reverse complement strand
CGAACGGTTACTTCGACACAAGCGCCGGTCGCCGGTTGCGCGAGGAGATTTATCAGGTAGGCGATTCGCGGGACGTGAATGTGTCCATCGAAAAATTCCTGGGCCGGCAACGTTCCATCGAGCCGTTTTTGAAAAAGATCGGCGTCGAGTGAGGCCGGTGTGCGGGCCGGCAGAATTTCCCTTGCGTGATTTGGCTTCGGCAGGCGTGTTACAGGTATGAACCATAAATGCTCACGACCCGATAACACTCCTGAATCATGAAACCGTTCTTCAAACTCTCATTGTCCGCAGTCGCCGCGCTGCTGCTGAGCGTGTCCTGGCCAGCCGTCGCCCAACCCAAATCGGGTGAGGCCAAGCCGAAACCCGCCGTCGAGGCGGTGAAGGATGCCGATCCCTGGAAACGCCGGCTGCCAGAAGTGCAGTTCGATAACGTGCCATTGTCCGAAGTGGCGAATCATCTCTCTGCGCAGTTTCCAGAAATCAATTTTGTCCTGCACCCCAACGTCAAGGAGATCCCCGTGTTGCTGCGCCTCCGTTCGGTCACGTTGGACGACATTTTCACCGCGCTGGACATCAGCACGCAGGTTGGCGGGCAAGGGGTTGATCCCACGACCGGCATGGCGGTGCCGGGGGGTGGGCTGCACGTGAACAAGCTGAATGACCGGATGGTTTCGCTTTCGTACGGCCAGCCGGCGGCGGTGTATGTCGTCAAGCCGGTTTGCCGCGCGTTCAGTCTCAGCCGTTATCTGGCGGGCAAGTCGGAGAAGGACGTGGACGCTGCGCTCAACGACATCGAAGAGGCGTTGCAGATTGCCTGGAAGATGTTGCAGGCGGGGGAGCAATCCAAGTCCAAGGCACAACAGCCTTCACTCAATCTTCACCGCGCGACCAAGCTGCTCATTGTGGTGGGTCAACCCGAGCAAGTGGAAGTTGTGGAACAAGTCATCAGCCAGCTTGACGGCGGAGTGGCTGCCAGCGGCGCGGGCGGTACTGGGTTCGGGCTTCAAGGTGGGCCGGGAGGATTTTCTCCTTCCTCGGGTGGCGCGACCGTGACTAGATAACGACGTGTCCGCGCTGACCAACAGCTTTCCTTTGCTGTCGTCTTCCACAACGGCTGAACCGATGGCGCACACCGCTGCGCATGAGGGGATTTCAACCGTTGCCGCGCTGACGGCAAGAATGGCGGCATGCGACGAGGACGCGTTCCGCCAATTTCACGCGCAGTACTTCGACCGCCTGTTGCGTTATCACCTGATGCTCGCTCGGGGCGACGAGCACTTCGCGCACGAAGCGTTGCAGGAAACCTTGCTTCGTGTGGTCCGCCACGCGCGCCGATTCGAGAGCGAAGAAGTTTTTTGGAGTTGGCTCACCGTCCTTGCGCGCAGCGCGGCAGCGGACGCGGGACGCAAAAGGAATCGTTACTGGCAACTGCTGGCCGGCTACGCGCGTGCTTTCCTTCCTCGTGATGAACTCGCACCAGCGGATGAAGGCGAGGCGATTCAGGGATTTCTGAATCAAAGCCTGGTCGAACTCGATTCGGAGACGCGGGCACTGGTTGAAGGAAAATATCTACGCCGCGCCAGTGTCCGGGAGCTGGCGCAGGAAACGGGTTTGACGGAAAAGGCCGTGGAGTCCCGTCTCTTGCGGGCCCGGCGCGAGTTGCGCGAGCTGATCTTAAAAAAACTTCGCCATG
>CAZCZP010000446.1:0-1697 GCA_964502895.1 uncultured Bifidobacteriaceae bacterium | reverse complement strand
GAATTCGATTACCGCTGCAAACAGGGTGGCCAGCTTGCGTCGAAGATGCGTTTCCTTTCGGCGCCATGGACAGGCATGTTGAAGGATGGAGCATGGTTGCGACACGCAAAGCACGCCAACGCGATGGCCAAGCGGCTGGAAACGGGCCTGCGCGGGATTCCCGGCGTCACGGTGAGTTATCCGGTCGAGTCGAATGGGGTGTTCGCAAAAATTCCAGCGGCGGCGGAAAAGCAAATGCACGAGCGCGGCTGGAAGTTTTACACGGGCGTCGTCACGCCGGATGAATCGCGTCTCATGTGCAGTTGGGACACGACGCCCGAAGACGTGGACGCGTTCGTGGCGGATTTGACAGAGTTGACCAGATCAAGATGAGCGTTGTTCTCGAAACCCCTCGCCTCATATTGCGAGAGTTGGTGCTTGGCGACCTCGACTTCATTGCTGAATTGCTTGCGCATCCGGAAGTGATGCACTTCTGGCCAAAGCCGTACACGCGAGACGGGGCCGAGGCTTGGATTCGCAAGTCGCAGGAACGTTACGCGCGCGATGGCTACGGCTACTGGCTCGCACTGGATAAAGCCAGCGGGCAACCCATTGGTCAGGCTGGCTTGTTAAGGCAGGACTTGGATGACGTTATCGAAACGGGTATTGGCTACATCATTCATCGTCCGTTCTGGCGGCAGGGCTACGCGACGGAAGCGGCGGCGCATTGCCGCGATTACGCGTTCGAGAAGCTCGATAAGGAACGTATTGTTGTGCTCGTCCGGCCTGCAAACTTGGTGTCGCGGAGTGTCGCACGGAAAATCGGCGGCAAGCCTGAGCGCGAAATAAACTTCTCAGGATTTGCCCACACGGTGTTTGGGCTCTCGCGCGCAGAGCACAGCCCGGCAGGGCGATAGACCATAGCCCAGCGCTTTAGCGCTGGGTCCACGCGCGATGCCAACAAGTCCCGTCAGGGACGATAGATTGCTTCATAGAAAGTGATTTCTTCCGTCCCTGATGGGACTCGACCAAATCCGGATGTTTACCCACTGATGAATCGGCGGGCTATCTCCTCTCGCCCTCGCGGGCTGTGTTTACGCCGCCTTTGCTTCGACGCCGGCCATGAGGCGCATGAGATTGGTTTGAGAAAATTCTTCGCGCGGCAGTTCGCAGGCAATCCCGCCTTCGCGCATCACCAGAACACGGCGGCTCAGGTTCATCACTTCCGGCAACTCGGACGAAATCACCAACAGCGCCAGTCCCTGACAGGCCAGTTCGTCGAGCAGACGGTGAATCTCGGCCTTCGCACCCACGTCCACGCCGCGCGTCGGTTCGTCCACGATGAGGATGTCGCATTCGCGCGCGAGCCACTTGGCCAGCGCTACTTTCTGCTGGTTGCCGCCGCTCAATCCGTCAATGCCCGCGTCCAGCGACGGCGTCTTCACGCGCAACTGCTCAACGTAACGCCGGACAATCGAGCGCTCCTGGCGGCGTTTCACGAAACCGCCGAGGCTCAAGCGCGGCAGAATCGCCAGTGACGTGTTCTCGCGGCAATTCATCGAGAGCACCAGCCCCATGCGCTTGCGGTCTTCGGGTAAGAAGCCAATGCCCGAAGCCAGTGCGGTCGTCACCGAACCGAGCCGCATTTCCTTTCCGTGAACAAACACTTTGCCGGTCGCGTTCGCATCCACGCCAAAAATGGCCTGCGCCACTTCGCT
>CAZCZP010000445.1:0-1713 GCA_964502895.1 uncultured Bifidobacteriaceae bacterium | reverse complement strand
CTCGCGAGAGGATGCTTTGCGAGTCGCCAACGTTGGACCCGAGGGCGATGATGGCCAGAAGTCGTGAACTCATAAGGCCAGGAACAAGCAGGCCGGATGCCTGCTTCACCTCAAACCGAGCACATCCTGCATGTCGTAAAGCCCAGGTTTTTGGCGCACCACCCACAGCGCGGCACGCAAGGCGCCGTGGGCAAAAGTCTCGCGGCTCGAAGCCTTGTGCGTCAGTTCCACGCGCTCACCCGCCGTGGCGAAAATGACCGTGTGATCGCCCACCACGTCGCCACCGCGCACGGAATGGATGCCGATCTCCTCCGATGTTCGTTCACCGACGATTCCCTCGCGGCCATGTCGCGCGACTTTCCCCAGTTGCTGCTGCCGGACGGAGGCCAGAATTTCCGCCAGCGATTTTGCCGTGCCGCTCGGTGCGTCCTTCTTCATCCGATGGTGCATCTCCACAACTTCAAGATCGTAACCCGGCCCAAGAATTTCCGCCGCCTTGCGCGTGAGCCAGAACAGCGTGTTCACGCCGGTGGAATAATTCGAGGACCAGACAATGGGGATGCGGGATGCGTGAGAAGCAATGCGCGATTTCTCCGATTCGTCGTGACCAGTGGTTCCGACTACCATCGCTTTCCCATGACTGGAACAAAGCTCGGCTATGGATGCGGTGGCGGAATGCGAACTGAAGTCAATCACCACGTCAGCACGGCCAATGACACCGCGCAGGTCGTCGCCCTGGTCAATTTGTCCCACAACCTCGATTTCTCGATGCTGTGGCGCGCACGAAACCAACGCGGCACCCATGCGGCCCTTTGAGCCGGTGATAACGACTTTGGTCATTTCAAAACTCCGCAAGCCTTCATGGTCTTCTTCAGTTTCTCCCGGTTGCCCGCGTTGATGGGCACGAGCGGAAGGCGAAACTCGTCTTGCATCAAACCCATCATCGCCAACGCCGCCTTCACCGGACCTGGGTTTGTTTCGATGAACAAATCTTTGAACAGCGGATAAAACTTGTCGTGCAGCTTGAGCGCCAGCGACGTGTTGCCGGACGCATAGGCGCGCACCATGTGAGCAACCTCGCGAGGGATAACGTTTGACGCGACACTAACGACGCCGTGCGCACCCACAGCCATGAATGGCAACGTGAGCGAATCATCGCCGCTCAAAATGACGAACTTGTGCCCCAGCGCGGCGCGAAGCTGGCTGACGCGGTCGGAATTGCCACCCGCTTCCTTGATGCCGACGATGTTCACGCTGTCATGCGCAAGGCGATTCACCGTATCCACACCGATCTCGATGCCACAACGCCCCGGTATGCTGTAGAGGATGATTGGCAGATGTGTCGAACACGCGACCGCATGAAAGTGCTGGAACAAACCTTCCTGCGTCGGCTTGTTGTAATAAGGGGCAACCTGTAGCGAGGCATCCGCTCCGGCCTTTTCCGCGCACTGCGTGAGGTAAATCGCTTCCTTGGTTGAATTGCCGCCCGTGCCGGCAATGACTTTGATTTTGCCGGCAGCAATTTTCACCGAGAGCGCGATGACATGGATGTGCTCCTCATAATCCAACGTCGCCGACTCGCCGGTGGTGCCGACGGGCACGATACCGTCCACGCCCGCCTTGATCTGCATTTTGATCAAGCGTTCGAGCGCGGGCTCGTCAATCTTGCCGTTTTTGAACGGCGTCACAATCGCGGTGTAAGTGCCGGTAAAT
>CAZCZP010000444.1:0-1724 GCA_964502895.1 uncultured Bifidobacteriaceae bacterium | reverse complement strand
CGGTTGCCCAGCGGGCAACCCGTCACGCAAGCCGGCGAAGCACATTGCACACAACGGCTCGCCTGTTCACGAATCATCGCCTCGTCAAACAGCGAGTAGATCTCGTGAAAATCCGTGATGCGCTCGACCGCCGGCCGCTTCGGTGGATCGTGCCGGTCAATTTCCCGCCACGCGTAACGGGCCTGGCCTGTGTGCAGCGGATCCTGGCTCATTGCCGTGGGTTATTTTCGGGCGGCGAGAAAAGTTGCGATCATTTTCTCCAACGCGCTGATCCAGAACGGATGTTCGTTCAGGCAGGGAATTCTTGTGTATTCCTTGCCGCTGGCCTTCATGAAATCTTCGCAGCCGCGCATGCCGATCTCTTCAATGGTTTCCAGACAATCAGAAACAAACGCAGGGCAGATGACCATCATCTTTTTCTTGCCCTCCTGGGCCAGGCGCACCAATTCGTAATCTGTGTAGGGCTTCAGCCACGGGTCTTTGCCAAGGCGCGATTGAAATGAAACCGAATATTTTTCCTTCGGCACACCCGCCAGTTTCACGAACGCTGCCGTGGTCGCGAAACATTGCGCGCGATAACACGTCGCGTGCGCCGGGCTCGGCACTTCGCAGCAATTCTCCACCTTGAGACAATGACAGCCCGTCGTGTCGGACTTGCGGAGATGCCGCTCCGGAATGCCGTGATAGCTGAACAGCAAATGATCGTAATCCTGCTTCAAGAAATCCGCCGCGCTCGCCACCAGCGCCGCAATGAAATCGGGCGAGTCGTAGTATGGCGGCTGCACCGTGATCTTCATCTGCGGCGCGAGTTTCGCGGCAACTTCTTGGACGCGCACCACCGCCGTTTCGTAGCTCGACATGGCATAATGCGGGAACAGCGGAATCAGCAGCGCGTCCTTCACGCCTTTCGCGGCCAAACTCTTTACGCCAGACTCGATGGACGGATTCTGATAACGCATCGCCAGTTCGACTGGAACCGTTACGCGCTTTTGCAGTTCGGCCCGCACACGTTTGCTCGTGACGACGAGCGGCGAACCATCCTTGGTCCAGATTTTTTCGTACGCGTGACCCGATTCCGCCGGGCGTTTGATGAGAATCATCCCCACGACGAACCGCCGCACGGGCCACGGCGCGTCAATGACGCGCCCATCCATCAGGAATTCGTTCAAGTAACGCCGCACGTCTGGCACGGACGGCGAATCCGGCGAACCGAGGTTGACCAGCAGAATCCCTTTGCTCATGCGTCAGCCACTTTTTCCGTCTTAAGCATAATCGTCATCTTCATCTTAATCATCGGCCAAGCCAGACGGGATGAAGATTAAGAGAAGATTACGATTAAGAACGCAGCTAGTCACGAAGCTTTCGCCGTTGCGACAACCCGCTCTACGACCTTGCAACCCGAGACGATCGAGTCGCTCAATGAGACGCCGTCGCGATAATGGCCGGCGAGGAAAAGTCCGGGCGCTTTGGCCTCGAGGTCGTTCATCAACTCTTTGAAACGCCCGAAGCCGACGTTATACTGCGGAATGGCACGTGGATAAAACACGCTGTGGGCAAAAACCGGTTTGCCGCGCACGCCCAGCAATATGCGAAGGTCGTCGCACACCAACTCGACCAATTTCTCCTGCGGCAACGACGCCAGCTCCGGGTAACGCTCTCCTCCGACGTAGCTCGTCAGCGTGAGGTGCCCGGCGGGTGCACGATTCGGAAACAGCGAGGACGAG
>CAZCZP010000443.1:0-1734 GCA_964502895.1 uncultured Bifidobacteriaceae bacterium | reverse complement strand
GCCCGGGTTTCTTCAGCACTCGGCAACGGTTCTGGCGAAATCGCTACTGCGACTTCACGCGGCGGGACAGGTTCCGTCGGAGGCTCTGGTATCACAACAGGCGCAGGAATAGTTTCAGCAGCGGCCGCCGCGGCAAGATTTACCGTTGGTTCGGAGGAAGGAGTTTCAGGCTCGACACCCGCTTCAGCCGGGGCAGTCTCACTCGTCGCCACTGGCGCGGTTGCTTCAGCCGGTGCTGCCACCGGTTTCGCTTCCGGCTTGGGCGGCCTGGGCAGCGGCTTCTTCGCCGTGTCCAACATGCCGTTGGCAAACTCGATAACGTGACCCTGATGGATCAACCAATGCAAATCCGCGTTCACCGCGTTCTGTTCAGGTGATGGCTCTGGTCGCTCAACAGGTTTTACTGCGCCTTCCGGGGCGGCAGGTTCTGTCCCGGCGGGCACAATCGGAATGGGTGCCGGCGGAGGTGATGGCGCCAAAGCTTCAAAGAGTTTTCGGCGCGTGCATTTGGGATGCGCGTTAATGAACTCGACAATGCGCTTCACCCCTTCGGAGACGGGCGTGGTTTCCAGGTCGAGGAAGTGCGGTCGCGCTACCGAAACGTGGGTGACGGTTTTGTTGACCTTGAAGAATTGCAGGCCGTGCCCGGCAAATTGTTGGCTTAACACCGTGGCCAGTTGCAACGGAAAGCGTCGCTGCTCGTCGGACACCTGGAGAACCAAACGCATCAGACCGTGACACCGCATTCCCCGCGCGGCGACGCCGTTCAGCGTGTGGTTTTCCACTGGTTTGATGATCGTGTCTTTGTGCGTCGCGCGGAAATGCTGCTCCACGTCTTCGCGGCGGGCGAGCTTGAGCGGTTCGGGAACATTGAGGCAGACATATTCGGTCTTCCAGCTTTGCTCCTCAACCCATTTCTTCACGACTTCCTCGTCGCGCACAATCTTGACGCGGGACTTGTAAACTTCAAATGGCATGCGCGCGAATCGCTCGGCGTGAAGCTTGTGCAGCCGGTTCTGATAATCATGATGATTCGGCGGGCCAAAAATGATGCCGCTCATGCCGCACTGGCCGACGAAAGTGTATTTGCCCTTGGGCGGCTCGGTGGCCGTGCGCTCCGCCTGGTAGAAAGTGGCGAAATGATTTCGCAACACGTGGCCGATGGCCTCGTCCTCGGCCAGCCACACCGACTCATCCAACGCACACACAAACAGCGGCTGAACGGGCTGGCCCTCGGCGTTTTTCTTGATCGTGAAACGCACCGAATAGCGTTCCGGCTTTTGCAAAATCAGGCGAGCGATGTCGAAAAGCGGATAAGCTCGGCCCGTCATTTTGATCTGGCGCGCCAGTGATTCGACCCCCTTTTCGTCGGGTACGAGCGAGACGTTAATCTCGGGCAACGGCAGCGGCGCTTCGCGCGGTTCGTCCCGCCGTGCGGGATCACGGCGTGGGCCGCGATCGTCACGTTGTGGACGTCCACCACCGGCATCGCGGCGCGGACCGCGCGAACGGTCGTCGCGTCTTGGACCGCCGGATGGACGCTCGCCACCTTCGCGGCGCGGCGGACGCGGGCCGCGGCCACGCCGGTCATCACGGCGGTCAGGGCGCTCCTCGCCGCCGGCAAATTTGGCGTAACGATTGACAGAGGGTGACTCCTGGGCCCAGGCGGGCAGGAAAAGTTTTTCCAGGTCAAGGTCCGTTTCCGGATTGATATTCATGGTAACACGACAGCCC
>CAZCZP010000442.1:0-1787 GCA_964502895.1 uncultured Bifidobacteriaceae bacterium | reverse complement strand
GGCGCGGGCCGGCACGAACCTCAGCTTCACCGTCACCGGCGGTTGGCCCGGAGCGACCTGGTATCAACTTACCTCGACGAACGTTGCGTTGCCTCTGGCGAACTGGACCACGAATGCGTCCGGATTCTTCAACTGGCTGGGCAACACCACCGTCACCAACGGCATCAGCCTGGCCGAACCGCGCCGGTTCTTCCGGATTTACGCGCCGTGAGTTGTGAAGGTGTACCATTGCGGTAGTCCTTTCGCAATTGACTGCAGCCCAGGAAAATTGTCAGCCAGTCTTGCCACCGGAAGACTTGGTGGCGTTACCAAACGGTTCGTCTGACTCAAAACGGCCGTAGCCCAACCCGATAGAAGCGCACGCCCCCCCAGCCGCCTGTTTGAGCCCCATCATCAACCCAGTAAACTCTGTTGGTCTCGTAGCAAAGGGCGTTCGTGTTGGTGAGTGGAATCCAAGCGTCGCCCACGGAGGTTTTGTGTTCAACACGGTAGGGCTGTTTGTTGCTGGCGTTGGCGGGGCTGATCCAGGAAAGCTCGGTCACGCCATTGGCGTGGTGGACGTGATCCACACTCGTCGTTGCCAGCAACAAGGCGTTGTAGGCGTTCAGCCGGCCCCAGCCGTGATAATTGTCGAAACCCGGCTTATCGGTGATGTCGCCCACCTGATCATCCGCCCCGGCGCACAGGAACAATCGCGCTTCGGCCTGCGTAAGGCCCGGGCGCAGCGCCGCCAGCAACGCGCACACGCCCGCAACCATCGGCGCTGAGAAGGAAGTGCCTTGAGCCTGTTCAAGCTCGCCGTATCGTCCGACGGTGGCAATGGTCATTCCCGGCGCCACCAGATCAAGTTGCACTCCGGAATTGCTGAACGCCGCGCGATGATCCTGCCAGTCCGTGGCGCCGACAGTGATGCAGGGCGTGAGGTAGCCGGGGAAGCTGAGGTTGGTGCTCCCGTTGTTGCCGGCCACCGTCACAAAGATGACGCCTTGGGCGATGGCGTTGCTGATCGCCCGCTGCACGGTGCGGCTGAATTCCGTTCCGCTGCCGGAAAGGTTGATGACTTTGCAGCCGTTGCTGACGGCGTAATCAATCCCTTGGGCCCACGACGAGTAAAACCCCAGGTTGGCCGAGTCAAAAACCTTGATCGGCATGATCCGGCAATGCCAGTCCACTCCAGCGCCGAGCGCGCCATTGTTGGCGTTCGCGGCGAGAACACCCGCGACCTGGGTGCCGTGGCCGTTGTCATCCATCGTATCGTTGTTGGTATAGGCAAAGTTGTACCCGGGCACGGTGCGCCCGGTGAACTCCGGCAGGTCGGCCAATCCCGTATCGAGCACGGCCACGACGACATTCGACGAGCCCCGGGTGATGTCCCAGGCCAGCGGTGTTTGAATGGAGGCAGACGCTTTGAAGGGATTCTGGTGATGCCATTGATCGGCGAAGCTTGGATCGTTCGGAACCGTGACGGCCGCTCTGCCAATCCAGTCCGGTTCGGCGTATTCGAGTAACGGATGGTTTTGCAATCGCTCCAGACATTCGCTGACACTGAAACCCAGCGGCAAATGAAGATGGAAGAAGTAGTCCAGGTTCAATGGCCCTTGCGCAGTGCTGGAAACCGATTTCCGGTTGGCGCGGGACAACCGTGCCAGCGGGGTTTCCTGCAACTCAGCCCCGGCGGGCAGGTCGAGTTGGGTGAGCAACGCCGACAACTGTTGCTGCGACGGCGTGTCATTCAAGAGTGCGCGTGCCTCCGGCTTGAATTGAACGAGGATATGATTGCTGGCACA
>CAZCZP010000441.1:0-1807 GCA_964502895.1 uncultured Bifidobacteriaceae bacterium | reverse complement strand
ATTGAAGCGATGGCGGTCGGCGTGCCGGTGGTGCAACCGCGCACGGCGGCGTTCCCGGAAATCATCGAAGCAACCGGCGGCGGCATGCTGTGCGAGCCGGGCGATCCAAAATCGCTCGCCGACGCTATCGAAAAACTGTTGTTGAATCCACAGCAGGCGCGCGCATTGGGCGAGGCGGGAGGCAAGGCCGTGTCGGAAAGGTTCAACGCCGAAGCGATGGCGAAGGAAACCCTGCTTGCTCTGGAAAGTCTGAAGACCAACGCTTGAACAAATGGCGACTGGACGGGCCGTTCATTTTCCCATCGTAAATCCCGAATTCCAAACCTAAAATCCGTCATGCCTTACGAGTTCAAAATCCAGCGCGTGGTGGAGTTCAATGAAACCGACATGGCGGGCATCGTCCATTACGCGAATTTCTTTCACTACATGGAAGCCGCGGAACATGCCTTTTTCAGGTCGCTGGGATTTTCGATCTGGACGCAGGGGACGGAACCGCCGGTGGGCTGGCCGCGCGTTCATGCCGAGTGCGATTTCAAATCACCGCTGCGATTCGAGGATGAGATCGAGGTCCACTTACTCGTGGCGGAGAAGAAGTCCAAGTCGGTCACCTACAATTTCCGATTTCGGAAACTGAACGTGAAGCCACACATCGAGGTCGCGCGCGGCACCGTCACGGTTGTGTGCGTTATGCAATCGCACGGCAAGATGGCGGCGACGGCCATCCCCAAAGTGGTCGCGGATAAAATCGAGGTCGCGCCACCCGAGTTGCTTGCGTAACGATTCGCCTCTCAAGGTTTAGTAAGTCGGCTGCGGCAATGTCCGCCAGGAACTGACCTTGCCATCCACGAAAACAATCTCAGCGCTGACGTAGCTGCGGGGCTGGTAATCGCTCGCGAGATACCGTTCGAGATAGAACTGATCGCCGCGACCCACGACCTGGCGATATGTCCAGTAGCGGGTCTCCTCCCACCAACCGCCTTCGTAGAGCCAAATGGTGGACGCGCCGCGTTGATCTTCCTGCTGCAAGACCTGGGCGGGTTTGCCCCACGCGATGTAAACCGCGTCCATGTTCATGCCCCGGCGAATCTGTCCGCTGTCCACCAGCGTCCTGATTTCCGAGGGAAGCGACGCGTAGGCTGAAGCCCGTTCCTGCTTGCGCGATTCGATAGTGCTCGTGGCGCAACCCGCCAGGAGCAATGCCGCCAATGCGACGCAGCCAAGCCAACAAAATTTCCGCGACTGGGTTCCTGTTGTTTTCACAGGACAATCTACGCCTACAAACGATTTGCTGTAAAGCGGCGTGAAAGCTACATTCGCGCGCTATGAACTGGCTTCTCTACGCTTTGCTGACGGTTGCCTGCTGGGGTGTGTACGGATTCTTTTTGCACACCGGCTCACTGGGAATGGCTGATCCCGTCCACGGGCGAATGAAGGCCTTCCTCATCGTTGGTCTGGCCTATTTTCTGACGGCGGTGCTCGCGCCGGTTTGTATTCTGGCAGCAAAGGGCAGTTCGCCGGCGTTCTGGACGTATCCGGGAAAGGGATTCTGGTGGTCGTTGCTGGCTGGCACCGTCGGCGCGATCGGCGCGCTGGGAGTACTTTTGGCGTTTGGCGCCGCGCCGAATCCCAAACCCGCCTATGTCCCCGTGGTGATGAGCATCATTTTCGCCGGCGCGCCTATCGTGAACGCGTTTGTTTCACTGGCGAATCATCCGCCAGCGGGCGGTTGGAGTGCGGTCAAGCCTCAGTTTTATTTGGGGATCGCTCTTGCGGCTGTGGGCGGCTGTTTGGTGACGTACTACAAACC
>CAZCZP010000440.1:0-1854 GCA_964502895.1 uncultured Bifidobacteriaceae bacterium | reverse complement strand
GCCACGTTTAATGGCGCACTGTATCACTTTGTTTCGCAGGAGAATCGCGCGACGTTTGAGAAAGACCCGACGAAGTATGCTCCGGCTTACGGCGGGTTCTGCGGTTACGCGGCGAGCGTGGGCAAGGTGCGTCCGGCCAATCCGCTCATCTGGTCCGTCGTGGACGGCCAACTCATCGTCCAGCACACGAAGGGAGCCGACGAACTGTGGAAGAAGAACGTCGCCGGCAACAAGGCGAAGGCTGATAGGTATTGGCCGTACCTCGTCGCGGCCAAGGCAGGAAAGAAAGACCCGGTTGATTCGCTGCTGGGCAAGTCGGTGCTCGACCTTGCGAAAATCAACTAACAAAAAAGGCGGGGCGCGCAGTCCTCTGCGCCTCGCGGATCGAAACAAACCGATGGCGCGCACGTAGTGACGCGCCCTACCAAACGAATCCGAGACACCAACATGAAAACCAAACTCACCCTCCTCTCACTGATCACTGTCGGCGCGCTCGCCGTTGCGCTCGCCGATGAACACAGCGACAAAGGCCACGTTACGAACAGGCACTCCCTCACGCTCGAAGGCGCGAAACGGGTCGGCGAAGCCGCCGCGAAGTTCGCCAAAGAGAACGGCGCGACGCCGTCCATTGCCGTCGTGGATGAAGGCGGGCACTTGCTCTATTTCGCGCGACCGGAAACCAGCTTCGCCGCCGGCGCGAATGTTTCCATCGGCAAAGCGCGCACGTCCGCCACATTCAAGAAGCCCACCAGGGATTTCGAGGACATCATCAACCAGGGCCGATTCACGATGACCGCGCTGCCGGATTTCACACCATTGCAAGGCGGCGTGCCGATCAAAGTGAACGGCCAGGTGGTGGGTGCGGTTGGCGTCAGCGGGGCGAAGAGCGCGCAGCAGGACGAGGAAGTCGCGCTGGCCGGCGTGGCGGCGTTGGAGTCGAACGAAAAGAAAGTGGCGGGCAAGTAAGCTCGGCAGCGGACAACAATCGTTGAACTTCACCATGAAAACCACGACTCCACTTTTCACCCGCCGCACGGCGCTCGTCGCGTTGGGCGCGACGGCGGTGAACGTGACCGGCTTGAATCGTCTTGGCGCGGCCGATCATTTGGGACATGGAACGAAGGCCACGCCTGCCGACGAGTGCGCACGCCTGTGTGGCGAAAGCCTGGCGCATTGCTCGAAGTCGCTTTGGCACTGCCTGCATCACCTGGGTGAAGGGCGCAAGGAATACGCCAAGTGTGTGGAGCTTTGCCTGACATGCGCGCAACTTTGCGGCGCGTGCGCGCAAAGCTGCCGCAGTTCGCAGGCGGCAACCGTCGCGGAACTGTGTGCAAAAATCTGTGAGGCCTGCGCCGCCGAGTGCGGGCGATTTTTCGACCAGGAAGTGATGCGCGCTTGTGCCCGGTCCTGCCGCGAGTGCGCGAAGGCTTGTCGCGCGTTGACGGGAGCGTAATGTCGTGATGGGCCTTTGCGGTGGACCGTTTCCCAGCGACGCCGAGCGCGGAGTGCTCGGACCAGCGGTCCAATGGCGTCGTCGCGTTGCGCGGACAGAACACTTTGGCTTGCGCCATTCTGGCGGGTGGCTCAGGCATTGAAGCCAGCGGCAAGGGATATCCGGCCTTGTGGCTGCCGCTGGAGGCGTGGACTGCGTGGTGCTGCCGAGCGTGGTCGGCTGGTTGAATCGGCCGCACGTGAGCTTCATTTGAAAGTTGCTGAAATTCCCCCTTGTCGCAGATCATTATTTGCCAGCATTTAGTCGGGGAATGGCTTCGTTCAAGACCGGTTGGATTTCGGCGCAAGCAGGTTCAATATCACACTTTGCAAAGTGTGTTTTCGCGTCCATCGCCTTCATCT
>CAZCZP010000439.1:0-1951 GCA_964502895.1 uncultured Bifidobacteriaceae bacterium | reverse complement strand
CAACATTTCCGATTTGCGGCACCTTGCGGTGAACGCCGTTATCCAGCACGTAACCGAATCCGTCCGAGCCGATCACCGCAGCCGAATGCACGCGCACGCGCTGGCCAAGTTCTGTACGCGCGTAGAGCGTTACATTCGGGAACACCACAACATCGTCACCGAGGCGGCAGTCGGCCCCCACAAAAACGTTTGCGTGCAACACAGCTCTCGCGCCGATTTGCGCTCGTTCTTCAACAACGCAATGCGGCCCGATGTGCGCCGTGGGATCAATCTCCGCCGCGGGCGCAACGACCGCAGTGGAATGAATTCCGCCGGGCAGGCTGGGTTCAGGAAAAAACAGCGTCAGCGCTTTCGCAAACGCGACGCGCGCGTTGGTTACGCGAATCAGAACTTTGCGGGAGGAAGTCAGCTTGTCTCCCACGATGACTGCGGATGCGGCGCTTTGTTCTGCTTGGGCCAGGTAAACTTCGTTCTCCGCAAAAGTCAGGTCGCCCGCTTTGGCGCGATCCGCCGGCGCGAATCCGTTAAGAATGGTGTCGGGTTTTCCTACGACCTCGCCACGGAGGTAGCGGGCAATTTCAGCGGCGGTAAACGGCATAGTGGGTTGCAAACCATTCAATTCCGGCCACTTGCACACAAGCAGCCCGCGCATCGAGAGCTGACTTCTACCGAGGAAACGCTCGTGCTGGTCGCGCCTCAACGCTCGATGGCCATCGAAAAACAGCTCTCATCAAGTTCGCCGGTTGACTTGAAAAATCCGGCTCACTATAAAGGCGGGGGTGTCCAATTCAATCCTAACTTTACACATCTATGGCTAAAACACTTCGCGTCGGGATGATCGGCTACGGGTTCATGGGCAAGGCGCACTCCAACGCCTGGAGGCAGGTCACCCATTTCTTCCCGTTGAAAGCGCGCGTGGAGATGCACACGATCTGCGGGCGCGATCGTTCGCGGGTCGAAGCCGCGCGCGTGCAATTGGGCTGGCAACAGGCCGCCACCGACTGGCGCGAAGTCATCGAATCGCCATTGATCGAAATCGTGGACATATGCACATCGAACGTATCGCACACGGAAATCGCGCTCGCCGCGGCGAAAGCAGGCAAACAAATCCTCTGCGAAAAACCGCTGGCTTTGAACATCGCCGACGCGGAAAAGATGGTGGCCGCTGTTCGCAAGACGCGCGTGAAGAACACCGTGGTTTTCAATTATCGTCGGGTGCCGGCCATCGCGTTCGCTAAACAGATCATTGACTCGGGGCAACTCGGCCAGATTCGCCATTTTCGCGGAACGTATTTGCAGGACTGGATCAGCGATCCAAAATTCCCGATGAACTGGCGGCTGCGCAAAGACACCGCCGGCTCGGGTTCGCACGGCGATTTGAACGCGCACTTGATTGACACCGCGCGCTTCCTCGTGGGCGACATCACCGAAGTCGTCGGGTTGCAGGAAACTTTCATAACGGAACGGCCCAAAGAGGGGCTGGCCATCGGCCTGTCTGCAACCGCGGGAAAAGGCACCGAGAAAGTGACGGTGGACGACGCGACCGCGTTCCTCGCGAAATTCGCTCCCGGAAAAAATGTCGCCCCCGGCGCTTACGCCACGGTCGAGGCCACGCGCCTGGCGCCCGGGCACAAGAATTTCAATTACTGGGAAATCAACGGCAGCGAAGGCAGCCTGCGGTTCTGTTTCGAGCGGATGAACGAACTGGAGTACTGCAACCGCAACGATCCAGCGGACAAGCCCGGCTTCAAAACGATTCTTTGCACCGAAGGCAGCCATCCGTATTTCGGCGCGTGGTGGCCGCCGGGCCACGTCATTGGTTACGAACACACTTTCACTCACACGGTGGCGGATTTTGTGAATGGAATCGCGACTGACACAGATGTGCATGCGGACTTCATGGACGGTGCGAAGTGCGTGGCCGTGCTCGAAACGGTCGTGAAATCGGTCA
>CAZCZP010000438.1:0-1959 GCA_964502895.1 uncultured Bifidobacteriaceae bacterium | reverse complement strand
GGCGTCATCACCGCGAAGGGAGCCACCGTCACCGCGAATAATGGAACCAAGAGTTACGGAGATACAGTTACCTTCATTGGAACGGAATTCACCAGCAGCGGCTTTGTAAGTGGCGAGAGTGTGTCCAGTGTAACCCTTACAAGTGATGGAGCGCCCGCGATTGCCAATGTGGGCATCTATGCCATCGTGCCGGGTGCGGCACAAGGGGTTGACTTGTCAAACTACACGGTCACTTACATCAACGGGACATTAACTGTGGGGAAAGCAATTATTACGGCTACGGCAGACAACAAAACCCGTATGTTTGGCGAGGGCAATCCGCCGCTCACCATCAGTTATGCTGGTTTCGTCAACGGCGAAACCGCGAGTGTGATTGACACGCTACCGGTCGCCAGCACGGCTGCCAACGTCAGCAGCCCCGCGGGGACTTACGCCATCACGCTTACGGGCGGTTCGGATAACAACTATGTGTTAAACCTCGTGGATGGCACATTGACAGTCACGGATGCTCCACCGGTGATCACGTCCATCCGCTATGCGAATGGAGTTGCCGTCGTCACATGGAATGCCATTGCAGGCCGGGAGTACAAGCTACAGTACAAGGACAACGTGACTGATTCCAATTGGCAGGAAATGATCACGACTGTGCTGGCAACAGGCGATACTGCGTCGGAGGAGAGCTTTGTTGACGGTTTGCCACAGCGATTCTATCGCGTGAGAATTCTGCCGTTGCCGGCGCCTTGACGGGGATTTGCCGAATCAGGCGATGCGCAGCCACACGGTCTTCAGATACGCTGGCTCAGCGCGGCTGCTGGGAAAATCCGGCGGCTGCGGGGCGAAGTGGCGCTGAAGGATTCTCCGACCAGCTGCGCGAATGGCTGCTTCCACTTGCGAAATGAATCTTTCCGTTTCCCATTCGGCGGTGTTGGTTGAGGCGAACAACACACCTTCTTCCTCCAGAACAGGCAACGCGGCAGCGATCAGCTTTCCGTAATCCTTTTCCGCGCGGAAAATCCCGTGTTCCTTTGAATGTGAAAACGTCGGTGGATCGAGCAGCACCGCGCCAAACTTCCGCCCCTTCTTTGTTAGCCGTTTCAACCAGTTTAAGGCGTCGCCGTAAATGAAATCGTGTTGCGCGGCGTCAAGTCCATTGAGCGCGAAGTTGCGCCTGCCCCATTCGAGATACTTTCGGGAGAGGTCCAGGCTCGTCGTCCGCGCGCCGGCCAGCGCTCCGCAGACCGAGAAGCCACAGGTGTACGCGAAGACGTTCAAAACTTCCCGGCCAGTTGCGCCTTCGGGGAACAACGGAAAATCTGCGGCCACGTGATTTACGAGCAAGCGGCGGCGGTTGTCGCGCTGGTCCAGAAATAAACCGACCGAGTAGCCCTCATTGAAGCTCAACTCGAAGTTCACGTCGTTCTCGCGGATGGTGAAACGATCCGGCGCGGGTTGGCCATGGATCAGTTTTGGACAAGCCTCCGTGGTCCTTGTATCGCGGACGCGCCGATTGCAGAGTTTGAAATACGCACCGACGAAACCATCTGGTGTTTTTGCCGGCTCGTCGAGGGAACGGTCGCGTTGAACCAGGACAAAATCGCCCAGCGCATCGAGATAGAATCCAGCAACGTTATGCGTTGCACCATGCGACAGTCGGAAGGCATTGGTTTCGTCGCGGTCAATGATCGAGGATAGAAGGGCCTCGCTCCAATGCCGATTGAATTCGGGTGCGGCTTCGAATCTTACGGGTTTGCCTGACGCGGGATGTTTGAACTCGAGTGACCGAGAGTGAAGGCACACACGTTGGAACGTCCGCCCGCCGTAAAGCGTGTCACCCAATATGGGAAAGCCGTTCCCCGCGGCGTGAACCCGAATTTGATGTGTGCGGCCGGTGAATGGTTCGGCAATCAGTTCACAGCAGGAAATCGCTGATTCTCGACCTGGATGTTGGACTTCGGATTT
>CAZCZP010000437.1:0-1986 GCA_964502895.1 uncultured Bifidobacteriaceae bacterium | reverse complement strand
ATTGATCTGACCGGGGCGACTTCCATTATCAGGACCGCGAAAGCCAGCTTGAAACTCAGCGGAACGCCGATGGCCGGGTCCGTCCCGCTACCATGGCCACACGCCGTAGCGCAGCCAATAGCCCGCCAGTTTCAGATACTCGCGAAGAACGTAGCCGCGCTCGTATTGATTTGGCCAATGGCTCGTGGGCCGATCTTCCACCGTGGGCAACGACACAAAAGTCATCTCGGGCGCCGCCTTGCGGAAGCAAGCCAGCGCGCGCCGCGAATGAAACCATGAGGTCACCAGGACGACCCGCCCGGTCCCTTCCTTCCGAAGAACCGAGACACTAAACTCAGCATTCTGCTGGGTGTTTTTGGATTTAGCTTCAAGCTGGATCGCCGACCGGGGAACACCCCTGGCTTGAAGCCAACGGCGCGTGTAATCCGCGTCGCCGTCGCCGCTGATCAGAATGCGCGGCGCGGCGCCCTGCTCGAAAAGCTCGAAGGCTCGTGCTGGACGATACCTCGGCTCACCGCCCAGGATAACCAGCACGTCGGCCTTCGCCGCGGCGTGTTCAACCGTCAGAATTGGCTCGGACCAAAAGAGACCAGCCAACACCGCCAGGGGCGGCGCGGCGAGAATTCCGATGACCAGACCCGCAATCCGACGGCGGCGCTTGCGCGCCCATGCCATAAATTTTCCCGCTTGGTTCACGCCAGCCGCTTTCCGTTTCCTTCGCGCGCCTCGCGTTGGCGCAACTCGTAAGTTTTGTAAACGTTCAACATTTCGTACGTCGCCAGCAGGCGGCAAAAAATGTAACCCTCCCGGCCATCGAGAAAGCCGCGCCGGAGCACGTAACTGTAGAAAAACCTCAAGCTCGGCCGGAACGGCAACCGCCGCGACCACTCGCGCAACGCCCGGCGCTTCGCCAGATGCTCGCCGATCCCCTGCCCCCCGCCACTTGCGACCGGGTTGCCTGCCTCCACCCGCGCCTCCCAGTTCGAGTAGCGATTGTGCTTCTCCATCCACGTGTAGATGTCCGGGTAGGCGTAATGCAGCATGTCGTGGTTGAGACGAGCCGTCGTGCCTTCCAACACCACGTGTTCGTGAACTTCATTATCTCCCGAACCCGTGTCGCCAGTGTGAAGTTTTTCAAAGCGGCCTCGCGCGTGCCGAAACAGACGCAGATTCCAGCTTGGATAATAGCCGCAATGGCGAATCCACTTGCCGAGAAACATGAAACGGCGATTGATGAAATAGCCGTCCGCGCGCGGCTGCTTGAGTTCCTGCTGAATCTCCGTGGCCAGTTCCGGCATGATGCGCTCGTCGGCATCGAGGATGAGCAGCCAGTCATGTTTCCAGCGCACGTTTTCCAAGGCCCAATTCTTTTTCTTGGGGAATATTCCGTTCCACTGGAACTCCACGACTCGCGCGCCTTTGGCGTTCGCCAACTCCACCGTCCCGTCCTTCGACCCCGAATCTACTAACACGACATCATCGCACCACGCCACCGAAGCGAGGCAATCCTCGATGTTGCGCCGCTCGTTAAGCGTGGGAATCAGGACCGAGAGCATGAATAGGCAGTAATCACAAATCTGTAATCAGTGGTTTGCGATCAAGCGTTTCTTGACCACACGAGCGGGATTACCGGCCACGACCGTCCACGGTTCAACATCCCTGACCACCACGGCGCGCGCGCCAACGACCGCGCCCTCGCCCACCTTGACGCCGGGGCCGACAAACGCATCCGCGCAAATCCACGCCTGGTCGGCGATCTCGATGGGCGGCTTGAGCAAGGGCATATCGGGTCGCGTGTAATCGTGCGTTCCGGCGCACAGATGCGCGCGATGCGACACGGTGACTTTCTGCCCGAGCGTGATGGGGCCGAGATTGTAAATGAATGCTTCCTCGCCGATGGCGCTCCAATCGCCGACCGTCAGATTCCAGGGAAAATAAATCCTGGCTGAAGGATAGAAATTTACATGCGCGCCGATGCGGGCGCCG
>CAZCZP010000436.1:0-2019 GCA_964502895.1 uncultured Bifidobacteriaceae bacterium | reverse complement strand
TTGCGCGTGATTCGCTCCACGATGGGATCGCCACCGCGCAAGCCATGCGCCCAGTCCGTGCTGCCACAGGTGAACACCGTTCCGCCGCGGGTATAGACACCAAGGACTGCGTTGCCTTTGCGGCCGTTTTCCCACTGCTCGTACCATTGGCAATCGTCGGGATGCCATTGCGCGGGCGCGGTGGCGAGGACTTCAAAAGTTTTGGGAGTGCCGTCGCGATGGGTGGGGAAGGGCAGGCCGTCCTTCCATTCGAGTTCGCAGCCGTCGCATTCGTAACCGACGATCGTGTCCTTGCCACCGAACTCGTCGCCGCGTTTGAGTCCGGTGCCGGCGAAGAGCCAGTGCTCGGGCCGGTGGACCGTGTACGCGCCGCTGCCGTCCATGAGTTGGCCGTGGCTCTTGTGATAACCACCCCACAAAAAACCAACGCCCGTGAGCTGATTCTCGGGTCGCATGACGAGGTGATGACTCCACAGTGTGGACAAGGTGGCGTGACTTTCCCGCGCGCCGTAGACCGGGTCCCAGAGATAATTTTGCTTCCACGATGTGAGCGCCTGGCCGTTGTCCTCGCTGCGAACCTGCCAGCAACAGGTATTGCCGCTGAAGAACGCTACGTTGCCACCGTCCGCGATGAACTTCTCCAAGTTGTCGCGCATCGGCGCGGACCAATACTCGTCATGCCCCACGCTCAGCACGAGGCGGTACGCTTTCAAAATCTCTGGATGAAACTCCAGGTCACCGTTCGCTGCGAAGTCCAAGGCGATACCATTGCGCTCGGCCCACTCGATGAAGGGTTGCTCCCAGTTCGCGAACAAACTCGTGGGTGGGCGCTGATACGAAACACGGTGGCCCTGATTCCCGCCGCGTCCATGGTAAGCGTAGAAGCTGAACCCGCCCCAGTTGTTGTAGGCATTGTAAGTGTGCGTTGCGAGTTGGAGCAGGATTTTCGTTTCCTTGCCCGGTTCGGCAGGGCGGAGGATGAAGAAGCAACTGCCTTCCGCAGTGCGCGTGTTGCGCTGGATGTATTTGCCGCCACCATCGCGCGCGCGAAACGCGACGTGGTAGTAGCCGCTGCGCCAGGCTTCAGGAATTTTCATTGTCACCGCCGCCGGCCAGCCGCATCCATGCGAGGAAGCGTTTTCGGGCACGGGATGTTCGCGCCCCTCCACGGATTGCGACGACCAGACCGTTTCGCGTTTCGCGCCGAGGCGGGTGATTTCCACGGCGAACGTTGCCGCGCTGGTCGAGACGTGCAAGGTCAGTTCTTCACCCGGCGCGCAACTGACGCGTCCCGCGTAGCCTTCCACAAACAGAGGTCGTGGTTCGTCACCGGCAAAAACGCTTTCGGTGATGACGAGCGGCAGCAATAAAACCCAACACCAGTGAACGTGTCGGCAGGGATGAAAGGTCATGGCACGATTTCAGTCCGCAAGCGGGAGGTTGGCAAGCGGAAATGCCGACAGCGTGGTCCGGTTACGCGAGCAACGGCTTCACCACTTCACCGTGAACATCCGTGAGACGAAAGTCGCGGCCCTGGAAGCGGAAGGTCAGGCGTTCGTGATCGAAGCCGAGCAAATGCAGGATTGTGGCCTGGAGATCGTGAATGTGAACCTTGTCACGCGCTACGGAGAATCCCAGCTCGTCCGTTTCGCCGTAGCTGATGCCGCGCTTCACGCCGCCACCCGCCAGGAAGATGGTGAAACAATCCGGGTAATGGTCGCGTCCAAGAATCTGGCTCGCCGCCGTGCGGCCTTCGCGGAACGGCGTCCGGCCAAATTCGCCGCCCCAGACAATCAGCGTGTCGTCCAGCAAACCGCGCTGGCGCAGATCGCGGATCAACGCCGCCACCGGCTTGTCCGTCTTGGCGCACTTTTTCGTGAGGCCGTCGCGAATGTCCTCGGCATCGTGCGTACCGTGAAAATCCCAGCCCCAATCGAACAACTGCACGAAGCGCACGCCCTGCTCGACCAAGCGACGCGCGAGCAGACAGTTGTTGGCAAAGCTGGCGCCGCCGGGCGT
>CAZCZP010000435.1:0-2059 GCA_964502895.1 uncultured Bifidobacteriaceae bacterium | reverse complement strand
TTTTTGTTCAGCTCGATGCCCGAGCCGGCGTCGAAGATTGAGGAGAGTTCGCAGTGAATGAAGTCCGAGCTGACCACTTCGTCTTCAGTGTAACCCAGAATTCCTTTGAGATAAGTCTCGCTGGCCTTCTTCATCGCCGCGGAAATTTCGGCGTAGCTGGTTTCCTTCACGGTCTTGACCGTGAGGTCCACAACAGAAACGGTCGGCGTCGGCACGCGAAACGCCATGCCGGTAAGTTTTCCTTTCACTTCAGGCAACACGAGGCCAACGGCTTTGGCTGCGCCGGTGGTTGAAGGAATCAGGTTTTGCGCCGCGGTGCGTCCGCCTTTCCAGTCCTTCTTGCTCGGACCGTCCACAGTTTTCTGAGTAGCCGTGTAGCTGTGAACCGTGGTCATCAAACCCTCATCAATGCCGAAGCCTTCCTTGAGCAGCACGTAAACGACTGGTGCAAGGCAGTTCGTCGTGCACGACGCGTTCGAGATGATGTGATGCTTGGCGGGATCGTATTTGTCGTCGTTCACACCCATGACGACCGTTAGACAATCACCTTTGGCCGGCGCTGAAATGATGACCTTCTTCGCGCCCGCCGTGATGTGTCCTTGCGCCTTTTCGACATCGGTGAACAGGCCGGTGGATTCGATCACCAACTGCACGCCCAGCGCTTTCCACGGCAATTCCGCCGGCGACTTCGCGCTGACGACTTTGATCTCCTTGCCGTTGACCACGAGAACATCATCCTCGGTCTTGTCCGGGGCGGACTTCTTCGAGCTGACCTCGCCTTTGAAGCGGCCCTGGATGGAGTCGTACTTGACGAGATACGCGAGGTTGTCGGCGGGGACGATATCGCCAACGGCGACGACTTCGATGTCCTTGCCCACCATGCCCTGTTCGACCAGCGCCCGGAACACCAGGCGGCCAATGCGGCCGAACCCATTGATTGCAACTTTCACTGCCATAGTTCGATTTCGTTTCAGGTTAAAAAATCAGCCCGCGCATCTTACCGGCGGCTCGCGGGCGGTCAACGCAGAAACTCTACGCGAATCGGTTGCCTCGGCTGGCCGGTTTTTGAGAAAGGCTTTCCCTTTTTTGACTCAAATATGGTGAAGGTCAGCCGTTCCGATCCGGTCAACTGCCACGCACATCCCACGCATCGCGCAAACCGTCGCCGAGAAAATTCAACGCCAGCAATGTCGCAACCAGCACGCCACCGGGGAAAATAACCAGCCACCAGTATATGCGAATGGGATTCATCTGGTCCGCGCCCTCAGCGATGAGCGATCCCCAACTGGCCATCGGTGGCTGAATACCCAAGCCCAGGTAACTGAGGAAACTTTCATAGAGAATGATGGCCGGCACGGTCAGCGTAAGATAAACGATCACGACACCGAACACATTCGGGATGATGTGCCGCGCAAGAATGCGCAGCGGTCCAGCGCCCAAGGCGCGGCTGGCATCCACGAATTGCCGCGTGCGGAGCGACAAAACCTGCCCGCGCACGATGCGCGCCATCGTCAGCCACGACACCGCGCCGAGCCCGACGAACAGAAAGACGAGCCGCGCGAACTTCGCCAGCGTGACCGAGCCCATCGCTTCGAGCCATTCCTTGAGCAACCCCTCCAGCGTCGTGATCAAGACGATGACAAAGATGATCGAAGGCAGTGAATAAAGAATGTCCACGAAGCGCATCATGGCATTGTCCGTGCGCCCGCCTACGTATCCGGCAATCGAACCCCACAACACGCCGATGACGAGACTGACGCCCGCGCCAACAATCCCGACGAGCAGCGAAACCTGCGCGCCGTAAAGCACACGGGAAAACAAGTCGCGTCCGTGAACATCCGTGCCGAACCAATGCCGCGCGCTGGGCGGTTGGAATTGATTGTCGGAAAGGGCATTTGGGTCGTGGGGTGAAACGAATGGCCAGAGGATTACCAGCAACACGACCATCGCGAGAAAACATGTGCTGATCTTGGCCGGCCGGTTCTTGACGAATCGTCGCCAGGCGCGCTGATTGGGGCTGAGATCATTCATATCTCACTCTCGGATCAAGTAGCGTGTA
>CAZCZP010000434.1:0-2108 GCA_964502895.1 uncultured Bifidobacteriaceae bacterium | reverse complement strand
TTCTGGCGTTGTTGCTCGTCGTCGGCTGCTCGAAGCAATCGTCGGGCGAAGATTCAGCGGAATCCGATGCCGAGTCATCCCCCGTGGCGGGCCGGAAGATGACTGCAGACATTGATAAAATGTGCGAAGAGTTATTGCAGTCCTCCGAAATCATGGACGCGAGCGACTGGTTGAAGCGCTACCCGCAAAGCTCCGTCGGCGAGGATGAGGAAGGCCGTCCGATGCAGCTTTCGCCGCTGGTGACGCGGTTGCGCGAGGCGGGAGCGAAGCGAATCGTGATTGATTACGCCAAGATCGGCCAGGGCGAATTCCTGGTGGCGCTGCTGGTCGTGCTGCCCGACGACAAGGCCGCGCGCCAGAAGCTGTTCGCGCTGGACCCAATGATAAGCGAGCTTTGTCAGCAGACTCCGGTGATTGACCGGGGCCAGAAATATTTGCACTACAGTTTTGACTGAATGGTGCAAACGTAAATTGTTCTGAACCGCTCCGGGCAGACTTGCCTTTGAATTCACCCAGGTCCAACTTCCAACCGGAAGTTTCCATGACAGAAACCGACGACAATCAAAGACTACTATGAACGCAATGAACTCAGAGATGAAGGCGACTTGGAGAAAGATGGTTGGGATTGCATTGCTGTGGGCGGCCCTGGCTGCGCTTACATACATTCCCTCAACCGGCGGCGGCACGAAGGGTGCGGTCGTCGCATTCCTTGGGTTTCTTTCATTTACGTGCGGCCTCGCGCTTTTCGCGGACGGCTTGAAGCGAGATATCGTTGAGCAACTTCGCCGCGATCGAGACCGGCTTGACGAACAACAGCCTTGATTTTTTCCACAGCCGGGGACTATATCTCTGGTCGTGACACCCGAAGTTGAGCGTTCAACCGCTCCAAGCACTCAAGGTCCGGCAAAGGTTCGTCGTCTTACGGATCAAGTTCACCGGAATCTCCACTGGCTTCCAACCCGCCAGATCTCCTGCATTCTCATGGCCTTGCTGCTGGCCGGCAAACTGGCTTCGGCGCAAAACCGCGTGCTCGAATTGGACGGCAACGGCAGCTATGTCGAGTTGCCCCCGGATATTTTCACCAACCTGACCGAGGCCACAGTCGAAGTGTGGGCCAAGTGGAACAGCTTTCGCACCTACTCGCGGGTTTTTGATTTCGGCGCGTCTTATCAGTCCATGAGCGTGTTCAATCACGCCAACACGCCGGACCTGCGGTTCAATCTTTACCCTCGCAACGCGCAAAAAGACGCCGCCCTCCTGTATCACATCCGTGTGAACGGCCTGATCGTGCCGAATGAGTGGATTCATCTGGCGGCCGTTTCCGGTCCCGGAGGGATGAAGCTGTTCGTGAACGGGGAACTCGTCGGCTTGCACACCAACGCCGCCAGCTTCGCGGATATTAAAGTGTCGCATACAAATCTGCTCGGTCGCGGAACCACCCGAAATCCAAACGACCAGGATTTTCACGGTCAAATGGATGAGGTCCGCGTGTGGGATCATCGCCGGACCGAGGCGCAGATTCGTGAGAACATGCGCAAGCAACTCACGGGAAACGAGCCGGGCCTGTTCGGGCTTTGGAATTTTGACGACGACACGGCCCGCGATTCGTCGGCGCATGCGAACCACGGAAAACTGTTTGGCAACGCCCGCGCTGTCCCCATTGATCCGCCGTCGGCGTCCAAATTGGTGGCCGGCGAAGCAGCTCCGGCTGCCGCTCCGGTTCAAGCGGCTCCCAATCCAGTTGCGCTTGCGCCGAGCGCGCTGGCGGCGGTTCCGGCAAGCGACCGCAACACGGCAACCTGGTGGATCGCAGGCGCGCTTACTTTGATCGTCGCCTTGCTGGCGTGGTTGGTGTTGATGTTGCGGCGCAGCGGTGTTGGCGCACCCAGACTGCTGCCGGCGGCTTCAGCGCGAGCTTTGACGGCGGGGAGCGGCGGGGAGCCTCCGCACGTGGAAGCCGCCGCTGTTGCAGGGCACGATTTGAAGGAACGCGCCCTGGCGGAATTGGCGGAGTTCGCGAAGCAAAGCCTCGTGCAGGGATTATACTCGCAACGGAACGCCTTGCTGGAGACCCACCAGAAAGCGCAGCGCGAACTTGCCGAACTGGA
>CAZCZP010000433.1:0-2123 GCA_964502895.1 uncultured Bifidobacteriaceae bacterium | reverse complement strand
CCACCGCCGCGCCCGTATCATGCGAACACGAAGCGATGACTTCGATCTGCGGCAAGCCGACTTCCGCCGCGAGTTCCGGTTTCAACCTGCCGAGCCTTGTGCCTGAAGAAACGACCGGCGCAAACATCTCCTCGCGCAGCCCGAGTGCAGCCAACAATTTTTTTGACCAGGACTTTGTGCGCGGATTGTAAAGTTGCGTAGTGCTGGCGTTTGATTCCTCGTTTCTCGCCACGCCGCAACAGAAGTAGTTGAACGCGTCGCCGATGAGCAGAAGTTGCTTCGCCTGTGCGAGACGCTCCGGCGGTTCAGCGGCGAGTTGATAAACCGTGTTCAGCGGCATGAATTGGATGCCCGTCTCGGCGTAAATCGTCGGCCAATCCACACGTCGTTTCACGTTCTCGACGCCGCGAGCCGTGCGCGCGTCGCGATAATGCCAGACCGGCGGCATCATCTTACCGCGGTCGTCGTAAAGGACGTAATCCACGCCCCAGGAATCCGTGCTGATGCTGGCGATGGGTAAGTTCCGCAACCCGGCTTTTCTGAGTCCGCTGAGCAATTCGGTGAACAGCGCGTCCATGTTCCAGTGCAGCGCGCCGGCGATTTTGACCGGGACATTGGGAAAGCGATGCAGTTCCTCCAGAGATATTTTCCCGCCTTCGAGCGTGGCCAGCATCAGCCGTCCGCTCTCCGCCCCCAAATCACAAGCCAGATAATGTGTCGCCATAGAGTTGAATCTGTCCGCGTGAGGAATGTTACGAAGCCGGCAAAGTGAGAGTCAAAAGAGTAGTGAGCCACCCTCACCCCTCACCCCTTTCCCGTCGGACGGGAGAGGAGAACAGCAGTCGAACGCTTCTTGTTTCTCAAGTGGCCATCTACGAAACGCACGCCGATTCAGAATGAATGTCGTGGAAAGCGCGCCTATTCTTCCGCTTTGGCCGACACTGGATACAACGGCGGATCAACCTTGCTTTCCCACTTATCGAGCAGCGATTTCATCCGCGCAACGCGCGTGGGTTGATTCGTCGCGAGATTGGTTTTCTCACCAATATCGTCCGCCAGATTGTAGAGGTATTGTCTCCCGTTCGGCTCATCAATGAATTTCCAGTTGCCATCACGCACGGCGCGATGTGTCTCCACAAAGTTTGCGCCCACGCGTCGCCAGAACAAGGTGCGCTTCTGTCCACGTTGATCTCCCGCGAGAATCGGCAACAAGTCCAGACCCTCCATCGGCCGGTCCTTTGGCGGTTTCGCCTCGGCCAGTTTCAGGATCGTGGCCGACCAATCCATCATGATGCCCGGCTGACGGGAGATTTTGCCGCGCGGCAGCCTGCCCGGCCATCGCGCAATGCACGGCACGCGAATGCCGCCCTCCCACAATGTCCCTTTCCCTTTCGCCAACGGCCCGTTCCTCGAAAATTTGTCCCCGCCGTTGTCGCTGGTGAACACGACCAGGGTGTTTTTCGCCAAACCGCTTTTGTCCAGCTCCGCGAGAATTTCGCCGGTCGCCGCGTCCATGGCCTCCACCATTTTCACGTAAGTCTCGCGCGTCCCTTGCGCCCATTCTGTCAGCGTCACCTGACGCTCAGAATCTTCCGGCCCTTGATTTGGCCAGTGCGGCGCATTGAAAGCAACGTAAAGGAAAAATGGCTTGTTCTTCATCGCGCCCAGAAATTCCAGCGCGTGTTGCTTGATCAGATGAGTCGAATATCCCGTCATCACGACCGGCTTGGCATCGAGGTAAAGGTCCGGCTCGCCGTTATTCTCGCGATGCGTGAAGTAATCGTGGTTGCCACTGAGCAAACCGAAGAAGCGATCAAAGCCATGCGCCGTCGGCGTGCGATCCGCGGTGTAACCGAGATGCCATTTGCCGGACATGGCCGTGACGTAACCGGCCTCACGCAACATTGCGGCAATCGTTTTCTCCTGCGCGGGCAGACCCAGGTGTTTCTTGCCCGGTGGAATTGCCCATTCGAGCCCGCCGATGCGTTGTTGGTAACGGCCCGTCATCAGCGCGCAACGCGTCGGTGTACAGACCGGGCCGTTCGCATAAAAATCCGTGAGGCGAACGCCCTGACGCGCAAGGCGGTCAATGTTCGGAGTCTTGATGTCCGTCGCGCCGTAGC
>CAZCZP010000432.1:0-2144 GCA_964502895.1 uncultured Bifidobacteriaceae bacterium | reverse complement strand
CGCGTTTACCTGCGAGTTGGGACAGCGATCGAACGTTGGCGCAATTTCACATTGCTCTTTTTCCGTGTTGCCGGCATTGCGCTCGTGCTCGGGCTGTTGCTCCAGCCGTCGCGGCAGGAATTCCTGCCGCCACCCACAAAAGAACACGTCACGCTGGTGGCCATGGATTCCTCACTCAGCATGAAACAACGCGACGTGGAGCGCGCTACTCGTTTTGACGCGGCGAAAAATCTGTTGGCCGAATCTGAAGCCGTCGCCGCCAACGGCCTGCCGCAAAGCGCGAGCCTGCGGTTGTTTGAATTCAACAACGACGCGCAGCCAGTCGAAAAATCCATCCTCGATCTCGCGCCCAGCGGAAATTCCACGCGCATTCACAAATCCATCACCACGATGTTCAACTCACCCGCGTCAGGTGAAGCAATCAACGCGTTGATTCTCCTCACCGACGGCCACGATTTTGAACTGGTCAATCCGGTCAAGACCGGCGCCGCCGCGCGCGCCCGGCAGACACCGATTTACGCCGTGCCTTTCGGCAAGCAGGGCAAGGTGCGTGACGTTTCCGCACGCATCACGGGCTACCAACCCTATTGTTACGTGAAGCAGAAGGCGCGCGTCGCTGCCTCGTTGCGGCTGATCGGTTGTGAGTTCGAGACGCTGTCTGTTCAGTTGTTGCGGCACGGCCAGGTCGTTCAGACCAAGAAGCTCAATGCCGACGAGTTTCAGGAATTGCCGGCCGAGTTCGAGGTGGTTGAACCTGAGGTCGGCCAGTACGAATACGAGGTGCGCGTGCAACCGCTCGAATCTGAAGTGGATTCCGCCAACAACAGCGCCATCACCTACCTCAACGTGATAGACCAGCAAATCCGCGTGCTGGTGCTCGAAGGCGATCCGTATTGGGACACGACGTTCCTCCAACGCTCGCTCATGCGAAATGACAAATTCGACGTGGACGCATTGATTCGCTACGGCAAGGATCGCGTTCGCGCTGTTCGCAAGAATCCTGCGACCGGTGAATTGCGCGCACCGACGACCTTGGATCAAATGAGCGCCTACGATGTGATTTTTCTGGGGCGCGCCGTGGACGAGTTGTTGAACCCGTCACAAGCAGCATTGCTCGATCAATATGTCAAAGACCGAAGCGGCACGGTGATTTTCAGCCGGGGCCGGGCATTTGAAAAAGCGGACACGGTCAGTGAATTGGAGCCGGTAATCTGGAGCGACACCGGTCGCGATCGTGCGCGCGTGGATGTGACGGCGGAAGGGCGCGGCCTCGCCGCCTTCCGCGCGTTGCAGGATGGCAGCGGCAATGTTGACGCGCTCCCGGACTTGCTGAACGCGCGAAGCGCCACGGAAACGAAGCCGTTGACGGCGACGCTCGCTCAATCGTCCGGCCGGGATGACGCATCGCCGGCGCCAGCAATTGTGCATCGGCGTTATGGTCGCGGGCAGGTCATCAGCGTGGGTGTCGAGGGCCTCTGGCGTTGGGGACTCAACGCCAAGGTTGAGGATGTGAATTCACCCTTTGACCGGTTTTGGGACCAACTCATCTTGTGGATGCTTGCCGGACGCGATTTCATTCCGAACCGGCAATTTTCCTTCCGCCCAAATTCCGCCAACGTTCAACTCGGTGAAAAGGTCCATTTCCGTCTCACCATGCGGCAACCAGACCCACGCGTGAAATCCGTTCCGCTCACGTTATTTCACGGCGACAATGAAATCGGTCGCGCGAACATGACGGCTTCCACAACAGATGCCGGCCGGCTGGTGGCAGAATTTCTGCCGGAACGCGTAGGGCGCTATCGGGCGTTGGCGAAATTCCCGGATGGCACGTCGCAGGATTCGCGTTTCATCGTGTTCACGGAAAACCTGGAGGAAACCGAAGTGACGACGGATGTGGTCGGGCTGCGGCGCTTGTGCGAAAGCAGCGGCGGCCGCCTGATCGAACCGTCCGAACTTGGGCGCTTGTTGAAGGAACTAAACACGGAGAAGGCGGATACGACGCCAAAGACACGCCTGTGCCCGGTTTGGAATGTCGCTTGGGTTTTTTACCTGGCGGGTCTATTGTTCGGCTTGGATTGGTTCTTACGACGGCGGTGGGGGCTATGCTGAACAACCAACAATTCGCGGTGTGCCGATTCGCGTGC
>CAZCZP010000431.1:0-2174 GCA_964502895.1 uncultured Bifidobacteriaceae bacterium | reverse complement strand
GCGCTTCGCGAATGTCCAGCTCGATCTCAGTGTCAATCGCCTGCTCATTCTCGCCCAGGTGATACGCGACGACTTGCGACACGCTCAGCTCGGGCTGGATTTGATCGGCCTGAATGCGCAACGCGTACTCGGCGCCCGAGAAGCGATAAGCAAAGCGCTGGGCGCCGTCGGCGCGGAAGGCGGCTTTCGTGGCATCCGTCTCGGGAAATTGTTCAGGCGAGATTTGGGAAAGGCCGCTGGCCTGTGCGACTTCGAGCCGCACCGCGCCGTCGTTCACGATTCGGTAATAGCCCGCAAAACGCGTCGCGCCCTCGGGCCGCAATTGCATCGCGTCCACGGACTGCGGAAACGCGCCGAGGGGAGTCTGCATCTGCACTTGAATCGCAAAGGTGTCCTTCTGCGGTTGGTTGAATTGGATGACGAGACGGCGTTTAGTCGAACTCGTGTCTGGCTCAACGTTCCAGGACAAGATGTGATCGCCTTGGACACGCGTCACTTCGCCCGCGCCGCGCAAGGCTAGCGCGATGCGATTCATCTCGCCCTGCATCACCTTGCCATCGAGCAAAGCCACCTGGCGCATCAACCCGGGACTGACACTGATTTGTGACAACATCTCAGCGGCGAAGAAAAGCTTCCCTTCGACTTCGGGCCGCGCTTCTTTCCATGACAATCTCACCGTGCCGTCGGATGGCAGGTAGCTGAGAAAATCGTTGGCCTTTCGCTCGGGGCGTGCCGCGCCGATGAATTGAAACTGTGTGTCCTCGGCGAGACCCCGCAGCGTGATCGGTTGCAGCGTGCTCGGCGCGATGCGGAAATCCACCGAGTTCCATCCGTCGCTTTGACGCACCGCCGCGTTGAATTTGATCTGGATCGGGAACTCGCCACGCCGGTCGAAGGTCAGGACAAAGCGGCTTTGTTCGACCTGCACGCGCCACTTTGGATTCGACGCCACGCTGGTGAGCGCGACGGTGCCGGAAAGCAAATCGAGCGAGCCGCCTTTGGAGTTTTCCACTTTGGCGTTGGCAGTCAGCGTGAAGACGGCGCGGTCACTGCTGAGGTCGCCCACGAGTTTGAAATCGTGCAGCGTGGTTGTGGATGGCGGTGGGTTGGTTGACGACAGCGGTTCCGTTGCGCAGGCGGGCAATAAGAAAACTGGGAGCAGAAGCAAGAGCGAAAGCCGCCAAAGAAGCGAGCGAGACTTCGATGTTTGAGCGCACCTTTCCCCTTCACCCTGACCCTCTCCCTTGGGGAGAGGGAACAGCGAAGGATGCGCTGCAAACTTCGCGGAGCCTCCGGCCTGTTCTCCACTCGCTTGTCGCTCGTTGGGAAGCGCTGACGTAAACAATTTTGCCTCCGTTCGCCGGGCAACGGGCGAACGCTTCTCCCTCTCCCCAAGGGAGAGGGTTGGGGTGAGGGGGAAGACACTACAGCACCGATTTGACTTTTGATTTTGCCGACGTGCATCCGGGTGTTGCTTCATAGATTTGTTTCCTGTTTCCAAGACTCCTTCATTTTCCCTCAATGCTCTTTGCCTGGCGGATCATCCACTCCAGTTTCTTAGGGCGTGCATCGGCGCCGTAAACTTCCGGCACGCCGGTCAGATAACCGAGCAAGGCGTCGGGCGTGACCTCCGCGGCAAACGGGCTGGCCACCAGCCATTCGGAAAAGGCGCTTGCGCTCGCAGCCAGGCGCATGGCGGGACTCGATTGTTCGAGCGAAACGGCGTTACCGGTGTAGGGCACGGCCCACTCGTGCTCACGGTAATCGGAAGTCCCGGGAATTTTGAAGCGCACGCGCACGGTGCAGAGCGGCCCCTGGCCCGCCGGATTCACCTCCGCCGTGTAAAGCGCGTTGCCGGCTTCCTGCGCGGCGATCTCGGCGGCGTCCACGGTGTTGTCGCGGAATTGTTCCTTCGTAAGCTGGTGCTTCGCGTAACCGATCTGGCGATAGCTCGTCACGCGTGCCGGATTGAATTCCACCTGCACCTTCACGTCCGACGCGGCCACCTGGAGCGCGCCCGCAAGCTGGCCGGCAAATTCCGTCGCCGCCTCTTCCGGAGAATTGATGAAGCCATAACGGCCATCGCCGTTGCGCGAAAGGACTTCGAGCAAATCGTCGTTAAAGCCTTCCCAACCGATGCCGAAACAATCCAGCGCAATGCCCTGCTTGCGATG
>CAZCZP010000430.1:0-2179 GCA_964502895.1 uncultured Bifidobacteriaceae bacterium | reverse complement strand
GGAAAAATCTCTTGCCTTTGCTTGCGTGGTTTTCGTTCACTGGAAGCTCAGAATCGGCCCGCTCGCCATGAAAACCAAAAGCGCTGCCACACGCCGGGGACTCTTGTCCGGCGGCAACTGGATCATTGACCAGGTCAAGATCATTGACGTTTATCCGCAGCCGGAACAACTCGGCAACATTCTCGGCCAATCGCCGGGCACGGGCGGCGGACCATACAACGTTCTGATAGACCTCGCCAAGTCCGGCGTGGATTTTCCGTTACTCGGGGCCGGGTTGGTGGGCAAGGACGCATTGGGTGAACAGATTCTCGCTCACTGTACCGAGCACAAAATTGACTCGCGCTTCATCAAAACGACCAACGAGGCGGCCACGTCCTACACGGATGTCATGACGGAAAGAGCGACTGGCCGAAGAACATTTTTTCACGCGCGCGGCGCGAACGCGCTCTGGCGGGGTGAGGGGCTTGACTTCAAGAAATCGAAGGCTCGAATATTTCACCTCGCATATCTGCTGTTGCTCGATGCACTGGATGAACCGGACTCGGCGTTCGGCACCAAGGGCGCGCGCCTGCTGGCTGCCGCGCAGTCTGCCGGTTTGAAAACCAGCGTGGACGTGGTGAGCGAAGACAGCGAGCGATTTGGAAAAGTTGTCGGGCCCGCGCTCAAACACGTGGATTACTGCATCCTTAATGAAATCGAAGCGGGCAAGACCACGGGTTTCAAAATTCGCGACGCGTCTGGCAGACTCGACACCGTGACGCTGCGTCACGCCGCGGGTGCGCTGTTGCAACAGGGCGTGCGCGAACTGGTGGTCATCCATTTTCCGGAAGGCGCCTTCGCGCGCACGCGCAAAGGCGAGGACGCGTGGCAATCCTCGCTCAAGCTTCCAGCCAAATACATCGCCGGCACAGCTGGCGCGGGCGACGCGTTTTGCGCGGGCGTGTTGCTGGGCTTGCACGAAGAGTGGGAATTGCAGCGTTGCCTGCTCACGGGCGTGTGCCTTGCCGCCGCCTCGCTGTCCGATCCCACCTGCACGGCAGGCGTGAAGTCGCTCAATTCCTCGCTGGCGCTGGCCAAGAAGTTTGGGTTCCAGGCAAGATTGGATCGAGGCGAATAGACGACGGTTGAGGATCGAGCCGCCGGGCTTCATGGGTTCGCCCAACGCCGCCGTCGCACGGTTTTCTGTTTTGCGCTCGTTGATTCCTTTGCCACACAATCCCGGCGTGAACATTCTCGATGAGATAGTCGCCCACAAGCGCGGCGAAGTCGCTAAACTGCCGGAGCGCACCATCGCGGCCGGTGACTTGCGGGACGCGATGCTGGAGCGCGACGAGCGCCGGGATTTCCTTGCCGCGCTGCGCAATGCTCGTTCCAGCGGCGTGGCGCTGATCGCGGAGGTGAAGAAAGCTTCGCCCTCGGCGGGCGTCATCTGCCATGATTTTGACCCGGTGCGGATTGCGGCGGAATACGAAGCGGCGGGCGCAAGCTGCTTGTCCGTGCTGACGGACGGGAAATATTTTCAAGGCTCGCTCGATTACCTGCGCCAGATTCGCCAGGCGGTGAAATTGCCGCTTCTGCGAAAGGACTTCATCATAGACGAGCGCCAAATCCTGGAAGCCATCGAATGGGGCGCGGACGCTGTCCTGCTTATCGTGACCATCCTCGCTGACGCGCACCTCAAGAGATTGCACACACTGGCCATCGAGGCCGGCCTGGCCGCGCTCGTCGAGGTGCATGATGAAGCGGAGTTGGATCGGGCGCTTGGCGCCGGCGCGGAACTGATCGGTGTGAACAATCGCGATTTGAAGACGTTCAAAGTGGACCTGGCCACGACGGAACGCCTCGCTGCGAAGCTCTTCTCCACGCCGGAAAGCCGGCGCTCATCGTTGCTGGTTGCCGAAAGCGGCGTTCACACGCGGGCGGACGTGGAGCGGCTGGCGAAGTGCGGCGCGAAGGCCGTGCTGGTTGGAGAATCGTTGATGCGCGGCGGCGACATCCGCGCAAAAGTCCGCGAGTTGCTCGGTTGAAACGCTTCCCGCCGCAAACAATCGTGTACGCAACAAAGCCGCCTGAACTGGCGGCTTTGTTTGTGAAGCGACCAAGCCTACTTGCGGCGGCGCAAAAGAATCAACGCCGCCAAGCCAAGCCCGCCGAGAACGAAGGTTGACGGTTCGGGAAC
>CAZCZP010000429.1:0-2188 GCA_964502895.1 uncultured Bifidobacteriaceae bacterium | reverse complement strand
CGTCGTTGAAGGCGTGAACCAACACGGGCACGCGCAGGCCAGACCAACGGATGGCGTTGGCCACGCCGCGCTCATCGCCAAAGTTTGGCAGTGTGACGAGGATGCCATCAATCTTGCCGGAATTCTCCTGGAACAGGTCGGCGCATTTCTCCGCGTCGCTCATGGATTCGACGGCGCCGAATTTCGTCGCGTCGGTCGGGAGAATGACCACGCCGATGCTGAGTTTCTCCAGCGTGGCGAGAATTTGTTTACGTCCGGAATCGCAAAGATGGGCGGGGAAGAAACCGCGATTGCCGACGATGACTCCGAGGGTGATTTGTCCTTTCATGATTTCAATTTCTGAGCCTGGTTAAATCTTAGACAACCGACGATTGGTTCCGTCACGGGCGCGGCTGCCATTCGCGCGGAGTGTGTCACGGCGACTGAGAGCGGTCAATGCCACGACGGACCGGCTGGATTCGTTCGTTCACCTTGCCTTGATCCGCAGGACCGTCAGCGAATGACGCGGAAATCCGTGGGTAAAACGCGGCCCGGCAACGTTGAATCGCGACAACTTGGGCGAAACTTTGCGCGGCTGGTCCAGAGAATTCACTTCGCTGGGATTGTTGCCGGCGAGAATCAGAGCCGCGACAGGGCCTTGGACATTGGCGACACCATCAAGGTTGATTTCAGCCTCGGTGGTGGCCGCGCCGGGATTGACGACTTTGAGAATCACTTCGCCCAACGCCTCATCCCGCACGGCGCTGGTGTAAAGGCGTTCGATCCGCGGCACGGAAATTTCGGCGGTGTGCATGAGCTTTCCGTCGAGGTAGCAATTCACCTTCGCGCCCTTCAACTCGATCTTGAGGTCATACCAGCGCCCGGCTTCGATTGAACCGGGCGTTTGCGCCACGATTTGTTCCTGCTCACCGAGGAAGGATTGGAGGCCGTGGGATTGATTACCCCAACCGCCGAGATTCCATTGCACGCGCGTGTTCGCGCTCAATTCACGAACAGCGATAATGAACCCTTCCCTGCCGCTCAGCTTCCGCGCCTTGAGGGTGAGCGTGTAATCAGACCAGGCGGAATCGCCAACCCGCGCCCAGGCGGTAGCGTTCGAGTCCGCCTGCTGGAAAGCGCCGTCCTTGACGGACCAATTGCCGCGCTCCGTTGACCAGTCTTTCGCTTCGCTCGAAAAATTGGAGGCAAACAGATTTTCGCCCGCGCGCGTCACGCGAACGTCTTTGAACTCGGCGGCCGCCTGATAAGTACCGAGGCCGATCCCTCCCGCTGCGACTGGGGCGTCTTCCAGTCCGTCAATCTTCACCGGCAAAACAACGTCGCCGCGATTGCGGCTGAAAAATTGTTGGACGTAATAATTCGGCGTGCCATAGACGCGGAGGTTGTCCGTCCAGATCAGATTCGGCGTCCATTGCCAGCCGTCCACGTGGGCGAACAACGGCGCATACGAGGACAGGCGGACGACGTCCGCGTTGCGTTCGAGGCCGGTCATGAACGCCGCCTCGGCCAGCGCACATTCGAGATTGTTCTGATTGTTCGTGTTCACGACGCCAACGCTCTGCGCGGCGTATTCGCCCATGAAAACTTTCGGGCCGTTGCGGTCGTAACGGTCGTAGCGATTCGCGCTGCTGAAAAACCAGATCGGGTTCGCGTAACAATGTTCGTCCACAATTTCGGCGTTCAACTCGCGCAGCTTGGGCCAGAGAAAATCGAATCGGGGGTCCGCCGGCGAAGGTCCGGCGCTCGACACGAGCGTAATCTCGGGATGCTTTTCCTTGAGCGTTTTCGCGAAGAGGGCGAGGCGTTCGATGTACTGCGGTCCCCACTGTTCGTTGCCAATGCCGAGCATCTTCATGTTGAACGGTTCGGGATGGCCCATCGCCGCGCGTTTCGCGCCCCACGCGCTGGTGGCCGAACCGTTGGCGAATTCGATCAAGTCGAGCGCGTCCTGGATGTAGGGGTCCAGTTCGTTGAGCGGCACGAGTTGGCCCGTGTTAAACTGGCAGGCCATGCCGCAGTTGAGAATCGGCAGCGGCTCGGCTTCGATGTCTGCGCACATCTGGAAGAACTCGAAGAAGCCGAGGCCGAAGGATTGGAAATAGTCCGGCGCAGGCCGATGCCGGAATTCGTAATTCCAACGGTTGATAAGTAGCTTGCGTTCCTCGATTGGCCCGATAGTGGTCTTCCA
>CAZCZP010000428.1:0-2231 GCA_964502895.1 uncultured Bifidobacteriaceae bacterium | reverse complement strand
GAATTTCTCGATGCCAACTCTTCCATCTGGACCAACCTGCACGGTCACAATCATCCGAAGATCAACGCGGCGATTCAACGGCAGTTGAAGAAGATCGCCCACAGTTCGGCGCTCGGACTTGCGAATGAGCCGGCGGCGTTGCTGGCGGCGCGGCTGGTGAAAGCAGCGAATCCATTTTCCGGAGGGACGAGTCACACAAGTCCCCATCTCCTCGCCCGAAAGTTTGGGACTCGTGTAACTCGTCCCTCCGGATTACGCCTGGAAAAGGTCTTCTTCAGCGACGACGGCTCGACCGCGATGGAAGTTGCACTCAAGCTGGCTTACGAATTCACTCGCCGCACGCGCGGACCAAAGACCAGACCGCGCTTCCTCTCGCTCGAAGGCGCTTATCACGGCGACACCATCGGCGCGGTCGCGCTGGGTCACATTGGTCTGTTTCACAAGGCTTACTCCGGGCTCTTGTTCAAGACGGACAAAGTGATGTCGCCGTATTGCTACCGTTGCCCGTTCAACAAAGCGAAGCCCGAACGCGCCGACGCCCGTGAGTATCGCCAGTGCAACTGGGAATGTGTCGGCTTGCTGGAAAACAAATTCTGCGCACAGAAGAAAAAGGGAAATCCCTACGCGGCCTTCGTCTTTGAACCGCTCATCCAAGGCGCGGCAGGGATGATTCCGCAGCCAAAGGGCTGGCTTCGGCAGGTGGCGGACATCGCGCGCGCTCACGGTGCGCTGCTCATCGCGGATGAAGTGATGACGGGGTTTGGGAGAACCGGAGTGGTGAGTGAGAAAGTGGGTGAGTGGGTAAGTGGGAGACGCCCGCCCACCCACCCACTCACCCACTCACCCGCCTTGTTCGCCTGCCACCATGAGGGCGTGCAGCCGGACTTCCTCTGCCTCGCCAAAGGTCTCACGGGCGGTTACCTGCCAATGGCGGCCACGCTGACCACGCAGAACATCTTCGACGCGTTCCTTGGGGAATACGAAGAGTTCAAAACGTTTTTCCACGGACATAGTTACACGGCCAATCAACTCGGCGCGAGCGCGGCCCTTGGGTCTCTCGCGATTCTGCAAAGCCCCCGATCCATTGCGGCTCGCCCCGCGTTGGAAAGCGCATTGCGCGACGGACTCAAGTCGCTTTGGTCCCTCGCAAACGTCGGAGATGTCCGACAGGTCGGACTGGTGGCCGGCGTGGAACTCGTGAAAGACTGGCGCACGCGCGCGCCGTTTGATTTGCGCGAACGCGCAGGCATCCGCGTCTGCGAAGCGATGGCCAGGCGCGGCGTTCTAACGCGCCCCATCGGCAACGTCATCGTGCTGATGCCGCCGTATTGCACGACCAGAGTTCAGTTGCAGAGAATGGTCACCACTTTGCGCGAGTCCGTGGACGAATCGTTTTAGGGTCAGTCACCAACCACCAGGGCCAAGAGCTTCAAACACAAAAACTCCAAGCATCCGCCGCAAACGGCTTGATGCCTGGAGCTCGAAGTTTCTCTGAAGGTTGGACCTCGGACATTTCGCCAGACGAATTACTGCGTCGCGGCTTGGGTGAGGCGCTGGTTGATCCGATTCAACAAATCCTGTTTGTTCGATTCAAAGCTGAGCTGGCCGAGTTGCGAGACAATCGCCTGCCGCGTGGCGTCGCAGAAATCCGGCCGGGCAATCATTTTCTGGAGGACGTGGACTTTGCTGTTCTCAAAGCTCAGGCAGCGGTACGCCACGTTGATCAGATGAATTTGTACCGGCGGACTGAGATTTGGACGTTCAGCGAGTTGCGAAAGGGCATGAGTTCGAGCGGAATCCATGTTCAGTTGCGCTGCAGCGTCAATCTCGGAGATCGTCGCAGCCTGTCCGGGATCGGTCACCACGACCGGCGGTGGCGGCGGCACGTTGTGCGGCGGCGAAGTTTGAGTTCGTCCGCCGATGCTGACGACGCAGCCCATCAGACCAGAGGCAACAACGGCGAGGCCGAGGGGGAATAGTAGGCGTTTCATAGTTGGGATTTGGTTGGTTACGGACAGTTGTTTGGTTTCGGGTTCAGGCGCTTGAGCCTCGCGTTCGCGAGTCCCAAGTGGCTCGGGTTGCTCCGGATTTCATATCGTATTCTGGCCCGGACAACCACACAGGCACTATGACGAAGGGGCTGAAAAGAAATTCAATGCATGCATCTGCCTCGCGGGTGGCACAAGCTTCCAGGCGAGACACCTGAGCCACCCATATCAATGCCCGTGCTG
>CAZCZP010000427.1:0-2234 GCA_964502895.1 uncultured Bifidobacteriaceae bacterium | reverse complement strand
GGTCAGGATTTTCAATTCACAGTTTGTCGCGGAGCCGGATTAGAGTTGCCCCGCAATCGCGGGATCGTCGGTCGGCGCAGTGATGATCAAATCTTGAAATATGGCGTGGATGGAGCAATTGCAGGCAGCGAACGCCGGGCAGGCGGCGGCCTGCGCGATTGGGGCTTATGCGCTGGGGTGCTTCGCCACGGGTTATTATCTGGTTCGTGCGGTCAAAGGGCAGGACATCCGGAATTTTGAAAGCGGCAGCGTGGGGGCGCGTAACGTTGGCCGGATGATGGGGATGGCGGGGTTCTTCCTCACTGTGGCAGGAGATTTTGGGAAAGGAGTTCTCGCGGTCTGGGCAGCGGATCGCTTTACGAATGATCCTTTGCTTCCGGCACTGGCGCTGCTTTGCGTTGTGGCTGGTCATATCTGGCCGCTGCAACTTTTTTTCCACGGCGGCAAAGGCGTGGCCACTTCTCTGGGCGCGCTCCTCATTTATGATTACCGGCTGGCCGTGGCTTACGCCGTCTTTTTCCTGGGCGGGTTTGGGCTCATTCGCAAGACGATCCTGCCAGGACTGTTTGCCTTTGCCTGCCTCCCCGTCACCGATTACTGGCTCCATCACGACAACCTCAAGCTCGCGGTGATCGCCATCCTCGCCGGTATGATCTTGTTTGCCCACCGTAAAAATCTGGTCGAGGAAATTCCCGCGCTGGCGGCGCGGCGGAGTGTCACCGCCAAACCGGACCATCCTGAATTATGAGCACACGAGCACCGCTGGTATTCAAGTTCGCCACCGAGGACTGGGAGTTTGAGCAGATTCACCGGCTCAACTACAAGACGTTTGCCGAGGAGATTCCCCAGCACGAAAAGACCGGCAACCAACGGCTGGTGGACAAATTTCACGCCGAGAACACCTACCTCATCTGTCTCAGTGACCAGCGACTCGCGGGCATGCTCGCCGTTCGCGGCAACCGGCCCTTCTCGCTGGACCAGAAGTTGCCAAACCTGGATTCGTACCTGCCGGCGCAAAGAACAGTTTGCGAAATCCGGCTGCTGGCGGTTGAAAAAGAATTCCGGGGCGCGCAAGTGCTGCAAGGAATTCTCGCGCTGCTCTGGCAGCACGGCGTCGAAAAGGGTTACGACCTCGCCATCATTTCCGGCACGACGCGGCAATTAAAACTTTACCAGCATCTCGGATTCATACCGTTCGGACCCTTGGTCGGGACGGGCGACGCGCAGTTCCAGCCGATGTACGTCACCTTGGAAACGTTTGAAGTCACCGCGCGCGAATTTCTGCGTTCCTCACCCGCAAGATCGTTTCACCCGAGCGCGGTGAATTTCCTGCCTGGGCCGGTCGCCGTGCGGCGTGAAGTGCGGCGCGCGTTCGAGCAAGCGCCGGAATCGCATCGCGCGGAGAGTTTCAAATCGGACTTCCAGGCGGCGCGCCAGATTCTCTGTGAACTGGTGCGGACGGGTCACGTCGAGCTGTTCCTGGGATCAGGCACGCTGGCCAACGATGTCATCGGCGCGCAACTGTCGCTCCTTGGCGGCCGTGGGCTGGTGTTGAGCAACGGCGAGTTCGGCAGCCGTCTGGTGGATTCGGCTCGGCGTTTCAACCTCAATTTCGAGGCGTTGGAGTTTCCCTGGGGACAACCGGTGGACCTAGCCGAAGTCCGGAAGAAAATGGCGGGCGTGCCTTCACCGGCCTGGGTCTGGTGCGCTCATTGTGAAACTTCGACCGGTGTCCTGAACGACCTCGACGCCCTCAAGGAACTATGCGCCTCGACTGGCGCGAAGCTCTGTCTCGATTGCATCAGCTCCATCGGAACCATGCCGGTTGATTTGAGCGGTGTTTATCTCGCGTCCTGCGCCAGCGGCAAAGGGCTGCGTTCCTACGCCGGCGTGGCCATGGTTTTTTATCATCACGACGTGCAGCCGGCGCCGAATCGGTTGCCTCGTTACCTGGACCTCGGTTATTACGCGCAACAAGACGGGATTCCGTTCACGTTTTCCTCGAACCTGCTCCACGCGCTGCACGCGGCAATCAAACACGTTGATTGGGACAAGCGCTTTGCCGGCTAGATGGAAATGGCGGCCACCCTGCGCACGCGGCTCATCGAGATCGGTTTTACCCTCGTCGCCAACGACACGAGGACCTCGCCCGCCGTGGTTACGATTGCGCTGCCGCCGGAAATGGACTCGCTCACCATAGGCGGCTTGATCCAGGAGTCTGGCTACCTTTTGAG
>CAZCZP010000426.1:0-2242 GCA_964502895.1 uncultured Bifidobacteriaceae bacterium | reverse complement strand
TGCCGGAATCCGCGCTCGTCACGAAAGTCCACGTGAAGGTCTGGGATTCCGTCAAAGAGGGCCAGCCGTTGTTCACGCTGGATGATCGAGAACTCAAGGCCCAGCTTGCCGTCAACGAAGCCAACGCCGGCGTCGCGGAAGCCACGCTCTGGAGGCTGGTGGATCAACTCAAACGCCTGCAGAGCGTCAACGATCCGCGCGCCGTGAGTCAGGACGAAGTTCGCACGAAGGAAAACGACGTGAGTGTCGCCATCGCCCAGTTTCAAGCCGCGCAAGCGCAGGTTGCGCAGAACAAGGTCCAACTCGAACGCATGACCGTGCTCGCGCCACGCGCCGGCACGATTCTCCAGGTCAACGTTCGCCCCGGTGAATACGCCTCCGCCACTCCGAAGAATCCCGCGATGATGCTCGGTGACCTGGATCATCTCCAGGTCCGCGCCGACGTGGACGAACAAAACGCTCCGCGTCTTCAGCCCGGTCAGACCGCGACAGCATACGTAAAAGGCGACACGACGCAGCCGATTGAACTGAGCTTCGTGCGCATCGAGCCGTATGTCGTGCCGAAGACGTCGCTCACGGGTTCGAGCACCGAGCGCGTGGACACGCGCGTCTTGCAAGTCATCTATGCGTTCAAGCGCCCCGAGAATCGTCCGGTCTATGTCGGGCAACAAGTGGATCTGTTTGTGAAATCGGAAATCCCGGCCGTTGCCGCCAAAGTAAATTCAACCAAACAACTCGCGAAAAATTAAACAAGGTAGGGGCGGCGCGCTGAGCCGACCAACCCAAACGAAAACTGAAAGGCCATTCATGAATCACCACGCCCTCGCACACTTGAAAACTCTGGCGACATCCCATCCCTCACCTCCTCGAATTGAGGAGACACCCGGGGAGCGCAGGCAACATGCAGCCTCGTTCTCAAACCCTCGCCCCGCTGGTTCCTCCCGGGGCGAGGGCCACGGCGCGACCCGTTGCGCAGACATTCTTGCCGGCGGGTTCTGGCGGCTTTCCAGTCGCCAGTTCGTCGGCAGCAAGAAACACGGGACAGGAATGTCCCGTGAACTCGCAGGCTGGAAACCCTGCGCTACATTACGACCGGTTGCTCGCTGCCTTACAATCGCACTCGGCGTCGTGGTGAGCTTCGCCGGTTGCGCCGTCGGCCCGAATTACTCGCGGCCCGCCGTCGCCGCGCCGATGACCTGGAAGGAAACCGCCGTCGCCACCAACGTGCCCGTGCTCCCGACCGAATGGTGGACCATCTTCAACGACGAGGAACTTAACGCACTCGAAGCGCAAGCCGTCGCCGCGAACCAGGATTTGAAACGTGCCGTCGCCCGCGTGACCGAAGCTCGCGCCATTGCGCGCGTGAGCAAGGCGGATTTGTATCCGAGCGTCTCGGCGGGCAGCGCCTATTCACGGGATCGCTACAGCGAAAACCGCGACAACGCCCCGCTGAAACTTGAAACGGACGACTTCAGCACGTCGTTCGATCTCGCTTACGAACTGGACATCTGGGGTCGCGTGCGGCGTTCGATTGAGGCCGCGAAAGCCGACCTCGCCGCCACGGAGACGGATTTGCAGGTCGTGTTACTCACGCTTACTGCCGACGTGGCGCGAAATTATCAATCGCTCCGATCGCTCGACAACGAAAGGCTCGTCATCGAAGCCACCGTCGCGTTGCGCAAGGACGAGTTGCAACTCCAGGAAACGCGCAACAAGGCCGGCTTGATCAACGAAGTGGACGTGACCCGCGCCCGCACCGAACTCGCCAGCGTTGAAGCCGAACTTCACGCAGTCAGCCGCAGCCGCTCGCAGATCGAGCACGCGCTGGCCGTCCTCTGCGGCCAGCCCCCGGCGAATTTCACCGTAACCGCGAAAGCCACGCGCATTGTGCCACCGGAAATTCCGGCTGGGTTGCCGTCGGAATTGTTACAGCGTCGCCCTGACGTAGTCGCGGCCGAGTACAATCTTGAAGCGGCGAACGCCCGGATCGGCGTGGCCAAGGCGGCGTTCTTCCCGACGATCAAGCTTACCGGCGCCGCCGGTTTCGCGAGTGCCGATCTGGGTTCGTTGGTGGATTGGCCGAGTCGCTTCGCTTCGTTTGGCCCCAGCATTTCTGTGCCGGTTTTTCAAGGCGGGCGCAACAAAGCGAACCTGAAAGCCGCCGAGGCCCGTTACGAACAGAACGTTGCCACCTATCGCGACGCGGTCCTTAACGCCTTCCGCGAGGTGGAAGACTCGCTTT
>CAZCZP010000425.1:0-2246 GCA_964502895.1 uncultured Bifidobacteriaceae bacterium | reverse complement strand
CCGCTCACCAGCAGGTAAATGGCAACCAGCCGCGCCACGGGAAACGTGCGCCCGGACTGAATCGCGGCGGCGTTTGCAGGTTCGGACTGAGGCCCGGCGTCGGGGTGACGTGTTGCAGGAACAACCGGTTTCATGGTTTGACTCCGTGATTTGAGTGAACGACGCGCACAGGTTAGCGGATGGCCGCGCCACCGTGCAAGCAGGCCGATGCGCCGCTGATGCTGGAATCGGCCGAGGATTCAACCGCCAGATCGCTCGCCCGCCTCTCCGCACGGCACCACCGCCGTCCAACAACTCTGGCCGAACCTGGCCTTAAAAATCTCCGCGAGCGATTCGGCAGCCTGCGGGTTCTTCACAATCGCAAATGTCGTTGAACCGCTGCCGGACATCAACGTTGCCACCGCGCTGTTCGCGCGCAGGAATTCCTGATACATCGCCAGGATGGGATATTTTTCCAGCGCGGGCGCTTCGAGTGAATTGTAAAACTCGCCGGACGCTCCAGGCAAATCGCCACTTTGCAGCAGTGAAATCAGTCTCTGCGCCCGGCCCGGCGTGCCATTCAGCGCTTCGGGAAAACGCGAGAGATTTTGGTAAGCCCAGGCCGTGGCGATTCCAAAGCCGGGATGGATCAACAGAAACGCCGTCCCGCGCAACGCGGGAAAAAAGTCGAGCGGCTGAATCTTCTCACCGCGGCCCGTCGCGAGGGCCGGTTTGGTCTGAAGAAAAAAGGGCACGTCCGAACCAAGTGCGGCCGCAAGTTCGTGAAGTTTTTCCGGCGGGAGCGGCTGGCCAAACAGTTCATTCAACCCGAGCAAGGCGTGGGCGGCGTTCCCGCTGCCGCCACCCAGGCCGGCGGCCAACGGAATTTTTTTGTCGAGCTGGATGCGCACGCCGTCAGGAATCCGCGCCGCGGCCAGAAACGCCGTCGCCGCGCGGTGAACCAGATTGCCGGCATCCACCGGCAGATTCGGATCGCTGCACTTCAACTCGACGCCTGTCCCTCCGCGCTCGAAGGAAAGCCGGTCGCACAGGTTGACCGGGTGCATGACGGTTTCGAGTTCGTGAAAGCCGTCGGCCCGCTTCCGAAGAATATTCAGAAGCAGATTGACCTTGCAGGGCGATAAACGTTGGACCGTCATGGGCACAAAAAAGCGCCAACACGGGAATGTTGGCGCAAGCAGTTCGCTCGGGGGAGCAAATTAGTTGTCGAAGATGCGGAAACGGCTGCCAGGGATAATTGGCGCCACGTCGCCGCCGCTAAAGCCAATCGCCGTGTCGGTGGCAAAGAGCGAATCCGCCATCATGCGCGGTTTGTAGTTGTCCGGATAAACCACATGGGGCGTCAGATAATTCGTGCAGACCGGATCGTAGGACGGAATCGGGAACGTGACGACTTCGTAAAGGCCGATGCCGAACCGGGCCATGCTGCGATTGAATCCGCGCACCACGCCACTGGAATAGGTTGCGTCCTGTGATTCAAACAAGGTCGTCTGTTCGATTGTGCGGCGCATGTCGCCCATGCGAACGATTTCGTACATGTTGCTGAAACCACGACTCAGCTTCTTTTCCGGGCCGGCACATCCGGAAGCCAACACGCCGACCAACAGAACCGCACCGAGGAGCGAGGCAAGTTTTCTCATAAGTTCTCTAAGTTGCTTGCGTCAGCTTAACTCTCGTCCGCCGGATGTAAAGCGCGATTTCCAAACGTTCACACTTCCGCAAATCACAAGCCCGTCGGGTGATCGAGAAAGGTCCAGGGAACCTTGAACGCCCGCGACAAATGCGACGCCAACGCTTTCACGCCGAACGTCTCCGTGGCGTAATGCCCGCCGTAAAACACGTTCAGGCCGAGTTCTTCAGCCAACGCATACGTCCAATGCGGTCCTTCGCCGGTAATGAACGTGTCCACGCCCTCTTGCGCCGCCTGTTTCAATTCGCCGCCCGCGCCGCCCGTCACCACGCCGATGCGGCGGCAAATTTCCGGGCCTCCGGGAATCAGCAATGGCTCGTCGCCCAGCGCGCGGGCGAGTCGCCTCTTCAACTCCGTCCGAGGAATGGCGGCGCGGGTTTGCCAACCGATGCAATGCCCGTGGCTGACAAAGAACGGCCGGAGATTCTTGAAACCGAGCGCGGCACAAAGCTGCGCGTTGTTGCCGAGCTTCGGGTGTGCGTCCAGCGGCAGATGCGAACTGTAAACGGCGAGGTCATGGTCCAGCAGCAACCGGAGCAGTTCAAATTTTTTGCCC
>CAZCZP010000424.1:0-2309 GCA_964502895.1 uncultured Bifidobacteriaceae bacterium | reverse complement strand
CAAAGTTTTTCATTTCGCAACTCCGCCCGCTGCGGCATCGTGTGCGAAGGTATGGGCAAACGACGTGAAGCGCGCGAGCGCGCCGTGCAATTCCTGTTTCAGCACGATCTGAATCCGCCGGCGGATTTGGACCGGGCGTTGGACGAATTCTGGGAATCGCAGCGCGCCGCGGCCATCGCCGAGGACAAAGGCCCGGCCAATTGGGGGCAACCGGTCGAGTTGCCGCCGCCGTCGGCGGCCGAAGCCGAGATGCGCGTGTTTGCCGAACCGCTAATTCGCGGAACGGTCCAGCATCGCGACGAGGCGGATGAACACATCAAGAAACACGTGAAGAACTGGGACCTGCACAGAATCGCCGCAGTGGACCGGAACATCCTGCGCCTGGCAATTTATGAGATGTTGCATCGCGACGACATCCCGCCCGTCGTCAGCATCAACGAAGCCGTGGACATCGCGAAAAAATTCTCCACGCAGGACAGCGGAAAATTTGTGAATGGAATTCTTGACAAGGTGAAGGGCGAGTTGATGCGGCCAGCAAGGATTGTGAAATAGTCCCATGTCCAAAGTCTAACAATGTTCGCCGACCTTCATCTCCACACGCATTTTTCCGACGGCACATTTTCGCCGGAGGAAGTGGCGGCATTGGGCAAGAAATTTAGCTTCACGGCGCTCGCGCTGACGGATCACGACACCGTGGAAGGGTGTGCGCGCATGGCAGCCGCCTGTGCCGCATCGAGAATTGAATTCATACCAGGAACGGAACTGACCGCCGAGCAGGACGGGAACGAATTGCACATTCTCGGTTACTTCCTCGATACGCAAAACACGAAGCTGCTCGTGGAAATCGCGAAATTTCAGACCGTGCGGCAGAATCGTATTCACGAAATGGTCGCGCGCTTGAACTCGCTGAATGTCCCGCTGACTGCTGACGCCGTCTTTGCGCTGGCCAATTGCAGTTCGCCCGGGCGGCCGCATGTCGCGCGCGCGCTGGTCAACGCCGGTTTGTGCGGGTCGCTGGACGAGGCTTTCGAGAGATTCCTGAAAATGAACCGGCCCGCGTGGGTGCCGAAGATGAAAATGTCCGCTCTGGACGGCATCGAGTTGATTCACCAAGCGGGCGGACTCGCCGTGATGGCGCATCCCGGATTGAATCGGACGGATGAAGTTATTCCCGGTCTCGTGGATGCGGGCCTTGATGGTATTGAATGTTTCCACACCAAACATTCCCACTCCACGTCGCAGCATTATCTGAAACTCGCGGACAAGTACCACCTGCTCGTGACCGGCGGTTCGGATTGCCACGGCCTGAGCAAGGGCAAACCGCTGATTGGCACGGTGAAGCTGCCCTACGAACACGTCGAGAAACTCAAGGCCGCACGGAACAAGCGGAGCGCGTCCGTTGCTTCTCCCTCTCCGCTCCCAGCGGGAGGGGAGAGGGCTGGGGTGAGGTGAGGGAGAACGCGGCTGACTTCAAATCATCAATCGTAGATCGCAAATCATAAATTCCCGATGGGTTTGTTTTCCAAATTCAAAGCCGGCCTCGCCAAGACGCACGCCAAGCTCACGCACGAACTCAAACGCATCGTCACACGTTCGCCCAAGCTGACCGCGGAGTCGCTGGAAGAAATCGAGCACGCCCTCATCGCTGCCGACCTCGGCATGGCGATGACCACGCAAATCGTGGATGCCGTCAAGAAAGCCTACGAATCGCAGGGCACGGCGGGTTTGGATTACCTCGCCATTGCGCGGGCGGAGATTGAGAAAAGTCTTTCCAGCAACAAGGCGGATTTACTCAAAGCTCCAAGCGGGCCGACGGTTGTTTCCATCGTCGGCGTGAATGGCACGGGCAAGACCACGACCTCCGCCAAGCTCGCGCACTACATCCAGTCGCAGCACAAGACTGTTTTGCTCGCTGCATGTGACACTTTTCGCGCCGCCGCCATCGAACAACTCAAACTCTGGGGCACGCGCCTCAAGGTCGAAGTTATCGCGAGCGCGTACGGTTCGGATGCCGCATCCGTGGCGCACGATGCCGTCACCGCCGCCCAGGCGCGCAAGGCGGATTACCTCTTCATTGACACGGCGGGCCGCCTGCACACCAAGCACAACCTCATGCAGGAGCTGCACAAGCTGCATCGCGTCATCGGCAAGCAACTGCCCGGCGCGCCGCACGAAGTCCTGCTCGTGCTCGACGGCAGCACCGGCATGAACGCGCTGAACCAGGCGCGCGAATTCAACAAAGCCGTCCCGCTCACCGGCCTCATCGTGACCAAGCTCGACGGCACGAGCAAAGGCGGCATGGTGGTGGC
>CAZCZP010000423.1:0-2315 GCA_964502895.1 uncultured Bifidobacteriaceae bacterium | reverse complement strand
CGTTGGCCAGGTGCGCGGCGATTTGCGCGCCCATGTTGCCCGCGCCGATGACGGCGGCTTTGCGAATGGTTAGCATGTGGCGGTTATGAAAAGGAAAACCATGGGTTCAAGCGAGTTCAAGGCTGAACAGGCGATGACGAGATTGCAACTCCATTCCCAAATCGAACGGGCGAAGATTTTCGCCTCCGCGTCACTCCACTCCCAGCTTCTTCGCCCAATCGTTGAGAGCCGTGCTCTCGCTGATGTTCGAGATGCCGGCTTTGCGCGCGATGGCGACGAAACGTTTGGTTAGATCGGCTTTGACTTCGCCCGTCACTCGATCCGTGGCGATCTTCACATACCAGACCGGCAATCGCGCGACCTGGACGCGGAAACGGACTTCGTCGTTCTCGGCGAGTTGTTCGGCTTCGTCCAGGATTTTTTCGCCTGCGTCCGCGACTTCCGCGTTCAAGTAAGCTGACGTTGGCCGGTCGAAGATGTGGATATGTTTGCCTTGCTCGCGCACGGGGCGATGGATGGTGTCGAGGTAGGCCAGGATTCTCGGCGCTGCCTTGCCGTAGTAGGCATTGGCGAATTCCTTGATGTGCTTCTGCACATCCGTGTCAGGATTCCAAAGCAGCTTGGCAAGCACGTACGCGCGAAGCGGCTCCATCTCGCCACCGCCACCGTTGGAGTAGTTGCCTTGTTCGAACAAGCTCTTGACCCCGTGCTTGACGAAGAACCGGACGTTGGATTGCAGGCAATCGAAATTCGGGAACGGCTGAATGTAATGGCCGAAATCTGTCGTGTAATCCCAGACGTAGAGCAGCGGCGCAATCGGCCCCCAGGCAACAATGTCATCACGGAAGCGCTCGTTCTCCTTTGCCGGACAGGTTTCGAGCGGATGCGCGAAGCAGCATTCGATGGAGCAGAGCCGCACGATGACGTTGCGGTGCGGGCGGATCGTCTTGGGCGCTTTGCGCGTGTATTGGTAGGCAAGCGTGTCAATGCGGACGTTCGGATGGTCTTTTTCAATGGCTTCGGCGACGGCGTTGACAAATTTCAGCAACGAACCCGCGGGGCTGCCCTCGACGTCATCCACGGCCTTGCACGGATCGCATCGGCAGTTGTTGAACGTGTCGTTCTGCGAAACACTGATGATGTTGGCCTGCGGGTTTTCCTTGATCCACTGCCGCACGCGCTCGATGGAAATCCGCACCACGTCGGGATTCGAGAGGCAGCGCTGGACGTAGCCTCCTTTGCGCTTGCCTTCGATCAGCGGGAAATACTCCGGGTGATCCTTAAACAAATCTTGCGGCACGAGTCCGTCAAAACTGTGGACGAACGGATGATAAACCGTGAACGCGCCGCCGTGCTTTTCCGCCAGCCCGTAATGTTGCCCGTTGACGTGATGGCGCGCGGCGAAATCCGCGCTGCGCATGAATTGCCGCCAAAAGACATCGCGGTTTTCCAGGGCGGGAATTTTTGTCTCGTTCAGTTTCGGCAAACGGACGCGCTCCAACCGGGGCACGGTTTCCAATTCAGGAGTGAACCAGCGGACGCCAAGCTTCTCTTCCAGCAACGTGTAAACGCCGTTCAACGTGCCGCGCGGCCTGCCACCGGCTATGATCAACCGATTGCCATCTTCTCGCAGGACAAAACCATCCGGCCCGAGCTTCGCGAAATCAATTTTCGCGCGCAGCCTGCCGAGGTGGCCATTGTCACCCAACAGAATTTCGCGCGAGATTGGCTTCTGGGCGTCAGTTACAACGGGAAGTTTTACGCCGCTCAACTTTTCCAGATATCGCTGCAATTCCTCGGCGGCGTAGCGTTCGGAGGGAATCGCGCTGGCGGGCACGACGATGCGATAATTGCTTGTGCCCTTGTTGGCGAGTGTCACAGCCGCCGAGGTGGAAACGACCATGACCAGACACGCGAGGCTCAGAATCCACCGCCCTCCGCCGTGCAGCCAGGCGTGATTCCGAGAAGGTTGAAAGTTTGAACCTTGTTTGGTTTTCATAATTGATCCTGTTGTTTCAAGCACCCGTTTGGAGCATCCGAGAGCCGGTCCAAAACCCCGACCGTTATTCACCAACCCGATTACAGATTTCGCAATTCACGGCGAAGATATTTTCCCACACCCGACTTCGGCAAAGAATCCCGGAAGACGACCAGGCGCGGGACTTTGTACGACGCCATGCGCTTGCGGCAAAAGGCGATGATTTCATCCGCCGTGTCCTTGGTCGCAGCCTGACCATCCTTGAGGACCACAAAGGCTTTTACGGTTTCACCGCGATACGAGTCGGGGACGCCAATGACAGCGGCTTCCTTGATCT
>CAZCZP010000422.1:0-2325 GCA_964502895.1 uncultured Bifidobacteriaceae bacterium | reverse complement strand
CTGCAACGCCGTGACAGGCGGCAGCCCGAGCTTGATCGCTTTGCGCACGCAATGGTCAATGTGGCCTTCGTTCACCAGATCACCGGCCAGCTTGTCGTCCGTGGCAAAGGAACAATTTGCCGCGTTGTGCGAATTGATCAGTGGGATGATCTCTTCAAGATTTCGCTCTGTGCTGCCTTCGCGCAACAAGATGTGCATCCCAAGCCGCAGTTTTTCGCGGGCTTCGCTCAGATCCGTGGACTCGTGGTCCGACCGCACACCAGCCAACACGTAAGCGTTCAGGTTTTTGCCGCGAAGCCCGGGTGCGTGACCGTCTATGTTCTTCCCCTTGCCCACCGCGATTTTCGCGAGTTCGCTCTTCGCACCGAGGTACACACCGGGATAATTCATCAGTTCCGCCACCCCGGCGATCCGTTCGTCCGCAATCATCAATTTCAAATCGTCCGCCGTAATTCGCGCACCGGCGGTTTCCAGCGGCGTGGCCGGCACGCAACTCGGCAACATGATGAAGAAATCCACAGGCAGGTTCTTGCTCGATTCCAAGACGTACCGGATGCCATCCAGACCAAGCACATTGGCGTATTCGTGCGGATCAATGACGACCGCGCCCGTGCCGTGCGGCACGACCGCCCGGGCGAATTCCGGCGCGGTGAGCATCGAGCTTTCCACGTGGAAATGCCCGTCAATCAAGCTCGGTGCGATATATGCGCCCCGAAGATTGATCGTCTTCTTGGCCTTGTAATCGCCTATACCCACGACGCGACCGTCTTCGACCGCAACGTTTGCCGGGTAAATCTCGCCGCTCAGGACATTCACTAGCTTCGCGTTTTTGAAAAGCAATTCAGCCGGCTGTTCGCCGCGGGCGACGCTGAGCTTTTGCTGGACGTTGCGCATAACGCTGGGCCGAACTTAGCCTGCAAGCGCACGCTCAGCAAACCGGGACTCCAACGCTCGACTCGCGCCAAACCCGGCGTTACGCTTTTCTTCGCTGCATGAAGAACCTCATCTTCCAATCGCTCGCTGAAATGGCCCGCAGCGGAAAATCCGTCGCCCTCGCTATCATCACGAGCGCGAAAGGCTCCAGCCCCCAGAAAATCGGCGCGAAAGCCATTTTCCACGCGGATCGCCGTATTGAAGGCACGCTCGGCGGCGGTTGTCTTGAAGCCGAAGCGCAGCGGCTCGCGCTTCATGCGCTCAAGACAGGGCAGCCTGCCACGTTCGATCTGGTGCTCGACCACGATTTCGGCTGGGACGACGGCTTGATCTGCGGCGGAAAAGTTTTCGGCCTGATTCTGCCGAACGCGCAAAACTTGGGAGAAAAATTCTGGACCCAACTCGCCGAACGCAAAACTCCCAGCGCATGGGGTGTGAAGAAAGATTTCTCCATCGCGCACGTCTCGGATAGTGGGGCAGGCATCTTGCCTGCCAGTTCAAACGAAGCCAAATCAGTCAGGCAAGATGCCTGCCCCACTACTGAAGACTGGTTGTATCAAGAAACCATCACGCCGCCCTGCACACTGTGGATCGCCGGCTCGGGGCACATCGCTCAGGCCGTCGCGCCACTGGCATTGCAATTGGACTTCGCCGTAACGGTGTTCGACGACCGGCCGGAATTGGCGAACCACCAGATTTTCCCACGCGAAGTTTCCATTCGCACCGGCCCCTGGGGCGAACTTTGTGAAACGCCGTTTCCCTCCGTGCCGACCTTCGGATTAATTGTTACGCGCGGTCACAAGCACGACGCGCTGGTGCTGGAGACGTGGATTCACCAGCCATTCGAGTTTCTTGGAATGATTGGCAGTAAGCGCAAGGCGCGGACAATTTCCGAACACTTCGTCAAAAAGATGATTGCCACTCCGGAAGAAGTTTCACGCGTGGCATGCCCCGTCGGCATCAGAATCCGTTCACAAAGCGTGATGGAAATCGCCGTGGACATCCTGGCGCAATACATAGACAAGCGGGCGGAGTTCGCGGGCACGAAGCAGATCGCGGCTGCGGGGAAGCTGGAGTTGGTTGGCTAAAAAATCACGCCCAACCTCTACACATAGAGAAACTTCAAGCTCCAACATTCAAAGCCGTCTCGACGGCATTCCTGGTAGTTGATCCTCCTCTGGAGGTCGGCGCCCGGCGCTGGGAGGTTTTCTTTGTCGAATCGCCATCCAAATCGCCTCGCACGTTGCGGGCGAAGCCAAGGCAACTTCATTTTTGGCCGAACCAAACGCCGCCACCGCGTCGCGAATTGCCTCACGCACAGAAATCGCCAGCATCAACGGCGGTTCACCCACGGCTTTGCTGCCGTAAATCACGTTCTGCTGAGTCGCATTC
>CAZCZP010000421.1:0-2330 GCA_964502895.1 uncultured Bifidobacteriaceae bacterium | reverse complement strand
CAACCTTCAAGAGTCGCACGCAATACACGAACGCAATTCAACAGGCCACACTCACCGTGACATTCGTTTCACCCATCGGCGAAACCAATACGGTTCCCGGATTCTGGGACGGCGGGCGCACCTGGCGAGTCCGCTTTTCGCCGGGCACACCGGGGCGGTGGACTTATATTACCTCGTGTTCCGATACCGCCAATCCCGGACTGCACGGCCAGACAGGCGACTTCCTTTGCGGTGCCGCCAAGAACAAAACGCGCTTCAGCCAGCACGGGCCGGTTCAGGTTTCGCGCGATGGCCGATACCTGGAACACGCGGATTATACGCCGTTTTTCTGGATGGGAGAAACCGCCCGCGAAGCCGTGCGCCGTTCCGAACTGAATGACCTGGAAGTAATGATCCGCGTGCGGTCGTCGCAAAAGTTCAATGCGATCCAATGGTCGCTCTGGCCGGGAACGGATGAAAAAAAGCAGCCTGCCTTTGATGGCCACAAACAAATCAGCGTGAACGTGGATTTCTTCCAGCGCCTGGATGCAAAGGTGGACGCGCTGAACAACGCCGGCTTGCTCAACGCCATTGCGCCGCTCTGGGAAATCGGCCTGAGCGCCGAGAAGACACTCCCGGAGGATCAAGCGATTCTGTTGATGCGCTACGCCGTGGCGCGTTGGGGTGGCAACGACGTGGCTTGGGTGCTGGCGTTTGAGGGCGGCAACGTCGGCAAACCCGTGGATCGCTGGCAACGCATCGGGCGCGCCGTGTTCGGTGACATCGCTCACGCGCCCGTGATTCTGTTGCCCGGGGAAACTGTTTGGGTCATGAACGAGTTCCGCCACGAGGATTGGTTGAGCGCATTCGGCTGTCAGACCGCGCAAGTTCTGGACGACAATTCCTTGCAGTGGTTGCTGGCTGGACCGCTTACCGCGGAGCGGTACAAGTCGCCCGTTCGCCCGCTCATCATGTTGTCACCTCCGGCCGAGAATGCTCCGGCTCGCGAACCGGAAAAATCTGTGGAGGCAGATCAAGTGCGGCGACTGATGTGGTGGAGCGCGCTCCTCAACACGCCTGCCGGCGTCAGCTACACGGCGCACGCGGTGGCCCAGTGGGACGCATCGGCCAGTCCCAAGGATAAGAATTTTCCCGCCGATTGGCCCGCGTGGCGCAGGGAATTATTTCTGCCCGGCGCCCGGGCGATTGAAACGCTCCGAGATGTCATCGGCTCGATCAACTTCGCGCAACTGCGGCCAATGCCGCAGGCGCTCGTCGAGCAGCCGGGAATCCAAGCGCCGCACCGCTTCATTGCCGTGGCGGGGACGGAGACGAAAAGTCTGATGCTCGTTTACGTGCCGGAAGACCGAAGTGTGCGTCTTGTCACAGCCGAGCTACCGCGGTCGCCGGTTGTGTCATGGATCAATCCACGCACGGGTGAACAGATTCCCACGGTTTCAGTCGCAGGTTCAGAGATTTTCCAAATCGCGACTCCGGGCGAAGGCGATTGGCTGTTGGTGATCAAAGCGGGCAAGTAGCCGCCGCGCCGTTTCGCGCAGACTTCAAGGCAGTTCCTGCACGCGGATTCGCCGATATTCCATCTGGCCGCGATCCCCTTCCAGACCGATGGGGCCAGTTTCAGGGAGCTTCATCGCGGCTTCGAGAACTTCACCGTTGCAAGTGGCGTGCGCCTCGCCCCCCTTCACAGTGACGACGATTTCATTCCACTCCTGCGGCTTGTATTGCTTGAGTTGTTTGTACGGCCCGGCAAGAAGGTAGTCACGACACTGAAGCTGTGGCTTGCGAATAAAGACGCCGCTGTCGGCGTTGGGCGTGGCGCGGAATTCCAACTTGAGAATAAAATCTTTCGGGAACTCGCGGGTGGTCGAAAGGGTTTGAATCTTCCGGCCCTCGGGCGGCGTCGTAACAATCAAGCGCCCGTTCTTCGCGACATAACGGCCATCCGGACTCGCAGACTTGCCATCGAAACTGACCGCCTCGGTGACGACAGGCCAGGCCGCAGCGTTTGGATCACTGGCCTGCCAGCGCTTGGCGTTCTGAATGTCCCCCTCGGAAGTCGGCCGATAGCCCCAGCCGGTCAGGTCGCGGCCATTGAACAAACTTACGAAGCCCGGCTCTGGCGCAAAATTGTCGGGCTCCGTTTCCAGAAACCCAAGCGTGGCAAAAACCGGACGCAAGGCCGCGGCCCATTTTGCGTAGCCGGCCTGATTTGGATGCAGCAGGTCCGGAAATTCTTCGGGCTTCGCGTCGCCCTGCGCGTTGGCGAAGAGCGTCCAGGTTTCGATCAACGTAACCTGTGCGTCGCCTTTCACGGCAGCGGCGTAAAGCTG
>CAZCZP010000420.1:0-2342 GCA_964502895.1 uncultured Bifidobacteriaceae bacterium | reverse complement strand
ACGCCGCCCGCCTGAACGATTGCGTCGCGCAACGACAAGCCGCGTTCGCGAAGCGTGTTGGTGTAATCCACGAGCACGATGGCGTTGTTGACCACGATGCCGCCCAGAATGATCAGGCCGAGAAACACCACCACTGAAACGCTCACGTTCAACAAATACAATCCCACCGCCGTGCCGAAGAACGCCAGCGGCACCGTGATCATGATGATCAGCGGTTGCAGCAGGGATTCAAACTGCGCCGCCATGATTACATACACCAGAAACAGACTGAGGCCGAGCGCGAGGTAGAGACTGCCCTGGCTGCGTTCCCATTCCTCGTTCTGACCCGTGATGAAAAACGTCATGTCCGGAGGCCATTGAATCTGTCCGCGAAGGCCTTCGCGGATTTGCTTCACGGCGCCGCCCAGCGAGCCGGAGGCGATGTTCGCCTGAATCAACGCCACGCGCTGGCCATCAATGCGGCGGATTTCACTCGGGCCCTCACCGATCTTCAAGTCTGCCACCGCCGACAAAAGAATGGGATGTTCACCGCCCGGATTGATCACCAACCGACCCACATCCGCAACGTTCGCCCGCGCCGGCTCATCCAATCGCGCCACAATCGGCACACGCCGGTCTTTCATATTGAAGCGCGTCGCTTCAAATCCTTTGATCATGTCGCGCACCTGCCGCGCCACGGTCGCGATGTTCAGGTTATAGGTCGCGAGTTTGTCGCGATGATACGTCACCTGGATTTCCGGCGCGCCGCTGCGGAGCGAAGCTTCCACGTCCGCCAGCGCGGGCAGGTTCGCCATGACTGCCTCGGCCTGTTTGGAAAAATTCTTGAGCTTCTGCAAATCATCGCCTTCGATTTCGACCACGACGGGCGTCTTGGAGCTGAACAAGACCGGGCGCACGACGCGCAACTGCACGTCCGGGATGCGGACGAAATACGCGCGCAGCCGGTTAATAACGCGTTCCTCGGTCATCACTGGATCGTGGCCGGAGGCAAGCAGCACTTTGAATCGCGCCGAATGTTCGCCTTCGTCCGAGCGCTTGATGTTCGTGGAGTCGAAACCGAAAGTAACGATGAGATTGCGAACGTCCTGTTTGTTCGCGAGGATTGTTTTTTCAACTTCCTGGAATACCGCGGTGGTTGTCTCCAGCGGCGTGCCGACGGGCAGGTTGACTTCGAAGGTGAATTCGCCCTGATGAACCTCCGGCAGTAGCTCCGTGCCAAGGCGGCGACCAGTTTCCCAAGTAATCCATCCACAAAGCCCGACACTGATCAAAACCGGCCCCGGATGATTGATCGCCCAGTTGACGCACTTCGGATAAAACCGGTACAAGGCATTGAACCCATATCCGCTGACTTTGACGAGCGGCACAAGCACAAGTTTGTTGATCAGAAACCAAAGCGGCTTAAACAGTCGGGCCAAGAGCCACGTCACGCTGCCGGTTATGAACAGGAGAATCTTGCCCGCAATCTCGAACACGATTCCAAGCACCAGGTGGATAATCAGGTAAGGAAACGCCAGCCAAAAACCGACTTTCCGCCGTGCGCGGAGTTTTTCGGCAAAGGCCTGCCAGGAGTCGAGAGTTTTCCAGGACTTCGTTTCGCCGCCGGACGACTGCCCCTGCATCCGCTGGCGACTCGCCAGCATCGGAATGAAGTAAATCGCCACGGTGAGTGACGCGAGCAGGGAAATGACAACCGCCCAGGAAAGATCGCCGAAGGCCTGCCCGGCAATGCCCTCGACAAAGACCATCGGGAAAAACACGGCCACCGTGGTGAGCGTGGATGCAATCACCGCGCCTTTGACTTCGCGAGTGCCGCGGACCGCCGCGGTCACGATGTCGTCGCCTTCCTCGTGACAACGGAAAATGGATTCGAGCACGACAATGGAACAATCCACCAACATGCCGACGCCCAGCGCGAGGCCGCCAAGGGACATGATGTTCATCGAGACGCCCATCAGGTTGAGCGGCGCGAAGGTGATCAGCAGCGAAATGGGAATGCTCAAGCCGATGATGGCAGTCGTCTTCACGTCCGCGAGAAACAGGTAGAGGATGACGATTGCGAGCAGGCCGCCGAGAATGGCCGTATCGCGGACTTCGTTGATGCTGCTCTCGATGAACTTCGAGCGGTCGGCGACAACTTCGAGCTTCGCGCCTTCCTCTTGGTAGAGCCGCTGGGCGAGGCCGGTGTTTTGACGGCCCATGCCGCCGGGAATGGAATTGGTTTTCGCGTCGCCCTTTGTCTCTTTCGTGATCGAGCCGATTGCCAGCGTCACCGCTTTCGCCACGGCGACCATGTTGGCGTCGGCTTCCTTGTAGATGTCAATCTGCACACTCTCCGAACC
>CAZCZP010000419.1:0-2347 GCA_964502895.1 uncultured Bifidobacteriaceae bacterium | reverse complement strand
CCATAAGAAGATGACCGAGATTTATCTCGTGCTGGATGGCGAGGGACAAATGGAGTTGGACGGAAAACTTTTTCCCCTCAAACCGATGACTTCGGTTTTCATCAAACCCGGCTGCCGCCATCGCGCCATTGGCAAATTGAAGATCGTGAACATTCCCATCCCGGCATTCGACGAATCAGATGAGTGGTTTGACTGAACCAGCGCCGCTGCATGAGAAGCAAGTTGCGAACGATTTTGTTGGCATTGGCCGCCGCGTTTATTCTGGCTTGCATTGCTTTGATAGCGCTCACGTCCGACCGTGCCACGACTTTGCCGCCTTTGCCAAATCCCAATGGCTACGACGATTTTTTCAAAGCTGGAGAATTACTTTCTGGATTTCTCGACCTGCGAACGGCCACAGGAAAAGAGTTGTACGCTCACGTGAAGACAAATGCGGCAGTGCTCCAGTTGGTACGCGAGGGCTTGAGCAAGGATTGCCTTGTTCCGATTGACAACGCTGGAACAAACAGACTCGGACATCGGGCACGGCTCAAAACCATGGCTACTCTTTTAGCCGCCGAGGGAAAGTTGGCTGAAATCGAAGACCGACCGACCGACGCAGCACGCAGCTATGTTGACACAATCCGATTTGGCAGCGAAATAAGCCGCGGCGGGAATTTGATGGACCGGCTTATCGGCGCTGCGTGCGAGGCGATCGGGTACAACCCACTTGTACGTCTCGCCCCGAAACTGAGCCAAGAACAGCAGCATTTGATCGTGTCGGAGTTGGCAAAGATAGATGCCAAAGCGGCTTCTTGGAAGGAAGTGCGGCACATTGAACGTTACTCTGCCCGCCAGGAACTCAAGCAGTCGTTCAATCCAATCAAGAACATTCAGAGTTGGTGGCAAGTTTGGCGAGCGATGCGTTTGGCTGAAGAGAGACACAACAAAGGTGTAGCACGATTGCGATTGCTCATGACGGAACTTGCCTTGCGCTGCCATCAAGCCGAGCACGGCACTCCACCCGCGCAATTGGCGGAACTCGTTCCGCAGTATCTCCCGCGCGTGCCGCAGGATCCGTTCAGCAGGCAGGCACTGGTTTATCGCGCGAAAGGCACAAATTGGTTGCTCTACAGCGTCGGCCCGGATCGCAGGGACAATGATGGCGCTCCAGCCGGTCGCGGCACAGCCAAGGGCGACCTGTTTTTTGATTCGCCGTGGTGACGATGCAGTTCCGTGGCACTACACATTTCCATGTGACTGGCCGGCCAGGAGTTTTGGGTTGCGTGGTTAATTCTCTGAAAGGATAGTCTTATCGAACGCGCAGAGAGCATGTCGCCGCAGAACGCCAAGCCAGCCTTGCACCCGCAGTCACGGATGCAAGCCTTCACATTGATTGAACTACTGGTGGTCATCGCCATCATCGCGATTCTCGCGGCGATGTTGTTGCCCGCGTTGGCGGGGGCGAAGGAAAAAGCCCAGCGCGTCTCGTGCAAGAACAACATGCGCCAATGCATTTTCGCCATTCACATGTATGGCGGGGACTTCCAGGATAAAGTTCCTTCCGGCCGCGAGAATGCCGGGCAATGGCATGCCATACGCATCTCGAACATGGGTTGGACGAATCTGGTTCAGTATTCAGGCAACCAGCGCATTCTTGATTGCCCAAACTTCAAGTGGAATCCCACTGCTTCCCCGGCGCGCTACAATCCCAGTTGGGGATTCCTGATCGGTTACCAATATCTTGGCGACGCCGTGCCGCCAGGAAACCCGCAATACCGGTGGATCTCTCCCACGAAGCTTTCCCAATCCGGCACCAATACGATCATCGCCGACGCGAACCATTGGGGAAGCGACGGACTCATCGCCGTGCCACACACGAGAGGCGGCGGAATTTCGCAGAACTTGCATTCCTATTTCTATGGACCGCCCGGCAAGAACGCGGTTTCGTGGGGCGCCCAAGGAGGAAACGTGGGCTCGTTGGATGGCTCGGTGATTTGGAAATCTCTGAGGCAAATGGCCACCAACCAGGCGTCTTCCTACGTTTTCTATTCCGGCCTGTGGTGAGCTTCACTCGCCCCGATACACCGCTCTTGCCGTACAAGTTTCCGCTACGACCACTTCCGTGAGCAGCGGCAGTTTCGGTTTCAGTTTTTTCCAGATCCACACGGCGATTTCTTCACTCGTCGGATTTTTCAATCCGGGAATTTCGTTCAAGTAACGATGGTCCAGTTTTTCCCAGATTGGTCGAAAGCGACGGGAAATCTCCGCGTAATCCATCAGCCAGCCGAGTTTTGGATCGCATTCGCCGGCCACGACAATTTCCACCTTGAAACTGTGGCCGTGCAGCCGCCGACATTTGTGCGAC
>CAZCZP010000418.1:0-2383 GCA_964502895.1 uncultured Bifidobacteriaceae bacterium | reverse complement strand
CGCTCCGGGCCAACCGCCGGTGACGGTGAAGCTGAGGTTCGTGCCGGCCCGCGCCGGGGTGGCCACTCTCGGCGCGGATTTGTTGACCACGCTGATCGAACCGTTCACCAACAACTGGTTCGTCCAACTCAATCCGGCGGGCAGCGCGGGCAGGGAGATGGAGGAAAATGCGCCGCCATAGAGACCGAACGAATGGAACAACTTGAAATTGTCGCCCAGCGCCAGCGTGCCCGGCCCGAGATTGCTGACCGTCAGTGAACCGCCGTAGTTCAAGTTGCCGCCGGCTTCGATGAGATCGTTGGTGAGGTTGACGCCGTTCCTGGCGACTTCCATGATGATCCGGCCCTGCAACACGGGCGCAGTGTTCAAGGAGATTTTCCCGATGGACGAGCCGGGCGAAAGCGTGCCGCCGCTGGAAATGGTGACGCTGCCGGCAATCGAACCGTTGCCCGTCAGACTGGCGTTGCCGGAGACAAGGAGGCCGTTGGCGAAAGTATGACTGTCGGCCGCCGCTCCGCTCAGGTTGTAAGCCGCGACGCTGCCGCCGTTGCCCACCCTGAAGAGTGTGCCGTTGGCCACGGTCGCCACGCTGGCGCCAAGCGTGCCGCCATTGAACTCAAAGAACCCCAGCGCATTCGTCAGCAGCAACTGGTCAACCTGGATCAGGCCACTGTCAAAAATGTTCGTGCCCCGGCGGATGTCCAGCACCGCGTTGCCGGCTGCATTGGTCGCGCGCAACGTTCCGCCGTTCACCCTCACCCGGTTGCCGAGCGCGGATGCGTCGAAGCCAACCAGCACGTCGCTCGCGTTCAACGTGCCGCCGTTGGTTATGAACAAGCTGGCGTTGGCAACGCGGTCGCCGATGCGCAAACCGCCCGCCACTGTCGTAGGGGCGGCGTTGCTGCGTACGTCCCAAATGGCTGGAACCATGGTGCCGACTTGCAGGCTCCAGCCCTGCAGGTTGCCAGAATCCCCGCTGATATCATCCCTGATGTAAAGGGACCATGTCCCGTTCGGGTTGGACCCGTTGAACGCGGAGAGATTCGTGAGATAAGGGCTGGCGGGAGCAGGATTGGGCAGGTTCTCGGTCGTCTCGTAGTCGGTTGGACGGTAGGTGCCCGGGAAGATTTGCGTGGCGTTGGGCAGAGAAGTTGCCGCGCTGTCGTCAAACGTCAGGTTTGCGCCGTTCAAATCCCCGGATTGACCGGCGTCCGACATCAGCATCACCTTCTGTCCGCCCGGACCGACGAGCAAAACGTCCAGATCATCGGTGAAGGTGTGCGTCAGTCCGATGAGCGTGACGGTGATATTGAACACGGGATAAGCAATGTTCGTGACATTGATCGTGGACGGGTAAATTGTCGCCACGTTGTTGTCGGTGATCGTCATCGGGGTGTTATTGGCAAAGGTGGTGACCAGCGGGACCTGATTTTGGCCCACCGCGAAATCCTGGCCGTTGTTTATGATGCCGCCGCGCGTGATGAGCGTGCCGCCGTTGAACTCAAAGAGGCCCGCGGTGTTGGTCAACAACAACGAGTCCGCTTCGATGAGGCCGGCCGTGAAGAGGTTTGTGCCCCGGCGTACGTCCAGCACCGCCGTGCGGCTGGCGTTCGTGGCGCGTAACGTGCCGCCAGCCACCGTAAGGCGGTTGTCGGTGGACGTTAACCCACCACCTACGTATGCGTCCGCGGCGTTGACCGTCCCGCCGCTGGTCACGAGCAGGAGATTAAACGAGCCGTCGTTGCCCACGTTGAGGGCGCCGCTGTTGTTCCAGACCGAGTTCGCACCGGTCACCGTGATCTGATTCGTGCTGGAGCTGCTATTGAATCCCAGGAAGGCCGCAACGTTGTCCACCCGTCCACCGTTGGTGATGACGAGGCGTGTGCCGGACAGATTCGTGCCCACCGTGAGATTCGCGGGACTGAGGTTGGTGGTAATGCCATTGATGGTGGCGAGGTTGCCATCACTGACCAGTTGCGCGGGGGCAGCCGCGCCACAAACGAGCCCGCACCCCAGGGCGAAACGCAGGAGAACTTCGGGTCCAAAATTTGAACGCATAAATTGTAATCGAGCACTACAACGGTTTGCGGCGGAAGCGGAATTCTGACTGGCCGGCAGGCTGTCACCGCAGCTTGAATTACTCAAGCCAATTCGATGATTTCAGCCGGGTGCCGGGTGCATCGGCTGGCGCTCACGGCTGGAGAATCAGTTTGCCAAGAATAACTCTCCCCGCTACCGTTCCGTCGCTGAAGCTGTGAACCGCGCGACGACAACTACGATTTAGCGTTCATTCCGCCACCGGAGTGAACGCCCACGCCTCTGACCCACCGTCCGGGGCGTTTTTGTTTCCCATGCGCTACGTGCTCAAACAAAAATTCTGGTC
>CAZCZP010000417.1:0-2400 GCA_964502895.1 uncultured Bifidobacteriaceae bacterium | reverse complement strand
TTTGTTCGATGCCCGGGGAAAGTTTTTCAATTCCCACCTTCGCCGCGATTCGAGTAGCTTTGCCGCGATGACCAACAGTGACAGAGCGGGCGCTCAGCCGGAATCCCTCTCACGACCACAGCCAACCGGCCTGCGCGGTTTCTGGTGCCTCTTTGTCACGCAGTTCCAAGGCGCGTTCAGCGACAACCTCTACAAATTCCTCGTCACTTACCTCGTCATCGGGATGGGGCTTTCGCTGGAAGAGCGCGACCGGCTGGTGCCGTTGGTTGGCGCGCTGTTTGCCCTGCCCTTCATTTTGTTTTCCATGAACGGCGGCTACCTCGCCGACCGTTACAGCAAACGCAACGTCGCCATCGCCACCAAGGTCGCCGAGATCATCATCATGAGCCTCGCCACGCTGGCTTTCTGGCTGAATAGCATCCCGGTCATGCTCGCTGTCGTTTTCCTGATGAGCGCACAGAGCGCCTACTTCGGTCCGTCCAAGTACGGTTTGCTGCCGGAACTGCTGCCGGAGAAACAACTTTCGTGGGGCAACGGCGTCATCGGCCTGGGAACGTTTCTCTCCATTATCGCGGGCACCGTGGTGGCGGGCTATCTGTCGGACACGTTTGGGGAAAACCAAGTGTGGTCGGGCGCGGTCCTCATCGGGTTGGCTTGCGTCGGCACGCTGACCAGCACTGGCATCTCTCGTTTGCCAGCGGCGAATCCCACAAAGTCTTTTCAAGCCAATCCATTGGCGGGCCTGTCCAGCCAATTGCGGTTAATTCGCGGAGACCGTGTGTTGTTGCTCGCGGTACTCGGCAGTACGTTTCTCTGGTTTCTAGGGGCGTTGTTCCAACCCACGATTATTTTTTATGGCAAGGATATCCTCGATCTCAGTGACATGGAAAGCGGTTACCTGCAAGCCACGCTGGCGGTGGGAATCGCTCTGGGCAGCGTGACGGCTGGTTATCTGAGCGGCAAGAAAATCGAATACGGACTCATCCCGATCGGTGCGACAGGGCTGACGATTTTCGGCGTGGTGTTGGCGTGGCCGCAAGTGCTCACGCCAGTCGTCCGAACAGTCGGCACCGCGTTCCACGCGCCAGCAGCCTGGTTGTCCGACGAGCCGGTGAGGGTAACCACCCTGTTCCCAAGCCTGCCGGACGGCTTTTCGGAAGTGGCCATGGGCTTGTTCTTCCTGGGGTTCTCTTGCGGTTTTTATTTTGTGCCCATCAACGCGCTCATCCAGCATCGCCCCGATCCTGGTTATAAAGGCGGCGTCATCGCGGCGTCCGCAATGCTCTCGTTCCTCGGAATTTTCGCCGCGCAAGGTGTCTACTTTCTGCTGGTCAGTTTGATGCGGCTGACGCCCCCACAGGTTTTTCTCGTCGCCTCGGGGCTGACGTTCGTGGGCGCGATCTACGCCTACTTTCTTTTGCCCGCCGCGCTCCTGCGCTTCGTCCTGTGGCTGGCGACCCAGACCGTTTATCGCGTCCGCGTGGACGGCCGCGACAACATCCCTGCCAAAGGCGGCGCGCTGTTCGTCTGCAATCACGTCTCCTTCGTAGATGCTTTGCTGCTCATCGCTTCCACGGACCGTCACGTGCGCTTCATGATGTACAAAGGCACTTACGAACGGCCCTACGTCAAACCGTTCGCGCGCATCCTGGGCGTCATCCCGATTTCCTCCGAGCAACGTCCGCGTGACATGATCAAATCGCTGCAAACGGCAAGCCAGGCCATTCGTGACGGACATGTCGTTTGCATCTTTGCCGAAGGACAAATCACGCGCATCGGACAATTGCTTCCATTCCGGCGCGGCATGGAACGCATCATGAAAGAAGTGGACGCGCCCATCGTGCCCGTGGCGCTGGATGGTGTGTGGGGAAGTATCTTCAGCTTCGAGAAACGGCGGTTCGTCTGGAAGCTACCGCGCAAGATTCCGTATCCGGTCACGGTGAGTTTCGGCAAGCCGCTTCCAGCGACCGCGACTGCTCTCGAAGTGCGACAGGCTGTTCAGGAACTGCTCGCCAACGCCTGGCCGCATCGCCGCGAACACATGAAACCGTTGCATCGCGCATTCGTGCGGACTGCGCGGCGCCATCCACGCCGGTTGGCAATGGCAGATTTGCAAACTCCGCGCGTCAACTTCGGCTCGGCACTCGTCAGGACCGTTTTACTCGCGCGGCGCTTGAAAAAAGTCTGGGCCGGCCAGCGCATGGTGGGTTTGCTGTTGCCGCCTTCCGTGCCAGGGGCGCTCGTGAATTGGGCCGCCATGCTCTGCGGAAAAGTACCGGTGAATCTCAATTACACCGTGTCCGAACAAACACTCGCCTCGTGCATCAATCAATGCGGCATCCAGACCGTCGTCACCTCAAGACTTTTTTTGGAGAAAGTGAAACTCAAGGTCGAGTGCGA
>CAZCZP010000416.1:0-2410 GCA_964502895.1 uncultured Bifidobacteriaceae bacterium | reverse complement strand
CCATAAGAAGATGACCGAGATTTATCTCGTGCTGGATGGCGAGGGACAAATGGAGCTGGATGGAAAACTTTTTCCCCTCAAACCGATGACTTCGATTTTCATCAAACCCGGCTGCCGCCATCGTGCCATTGGCAAATTGAAGATCGTGAACATTCCCATCCCGGCATTCGACGAAGCAGATGAGTGGTTTGATTGATTTGCACCCACATTGATATGTCATTGGTTTTCGTTGCGTGCTGATTACTGCTACAGATATTGAAGCCGTGTCAGAACGCAGATCATTGTGCTCGAACCAGGTTCGCCGCAACCAGCGGGCATTCACATTGATTGAACTTCTGGTTGTGATCGCCATCATCGCGATCCTTGCGGCAATGTTGTTGCCAGCACTGGCCGGTGCCAAAGAAAAGGCCCAGCGCGTCGCGTGCAAGAACAACATGCGTCAGTGTATCTTCGCTATTCACATGTATGGCGGGGACTTCCAGGACAAAGTCCCTTCCGGTCGCGAGAATGCCGGGCAATGGCATGCCATACGTATCTCGAACATGGGTTGGACGAATCTAGTCCAGTATTCGGGCAACCAGCGCATTCTTGATTGCCCAAACTTCAAGTGGAATCCCACAGCGTCGCCGGCGCGCTATAATCCCAGTTGGGGATTCCTGATCGGTTACCAATATCTTGGCGACGCCGTGCCGCCAGGGAATCCGCAATACCGGTGGATTTCTCCAACGAAGCTTTCCCAACTCGGAACCAATACGATCATCGCCGACGCGAACCATTGGGGAAGCGACGGACTCATCTCCGTGCCACACACGCGAGGTGGAGGAATTTCGCAGAACTTGCATTCCTATTTCTATGGACCGCCTGGCAAGAACGCGGCTTCGTGGGGCGCACAAGGAGGCAACGTCGGCTCGTTGGACGGCTCGGTGGTTTGGAAATCTTTGCGGCAGATGGCCACCAACCAGGCATCTTCCTACGTTTTCTATTCGGGCTTGTGGTGAGCTTCACTCGCCCCGATACACCGCCCGCGCCGTGCAGGTTTCCGCCACGACCACTTCGGTGAGAAGCGGCAGCTTGGGTTTCAGCTTTTTCCAGATCCACACGGCGATTTCTTCGCTCGTCGGATTTTTCAATCCGGGAATATCATTCAGGTACCAGTGGTCCAGTTTTTCCCAGATTGGCCGGAAGCGGCGGGTAATCTCAGCATAGTCCATCAGCCAGCCGAGTTTTGGATCGCATTCGCCGGTCACGACAATTTCCACCTTGAAACTGTGGCCGTGCAGCCGCCGACATTTGTGCGACTTCGGCAAGTGCGGCAACAGATGCGCCGCCTCGAATTGAAAAGCTTTGCGTAATTCCATTTTCATAACTTCAGCAACTGATTACTGATTACTGATCATTGATTACTGCCCTTCATCTCTCCCAATCCGTCCAAGTCAGCAAATCTCCCAAGCTCGGCCGCCCATCATGTCGCCATGTGAGCGGCGGATTCTGCATCTGGCCGAGCGGACACACCCGCGTTACGCCCCAGCGTGCCAGTTGCGTCGCGAGTTCGCCCGCTTTGTCGTCCGGTGACCCAAGCCCGACAGTCGAGACTTTGCCGCGAACGGCGTCAGCCGCGCGCAGAGCTTCGGTAAGATCTTTCACCGGCTTCACATAGACGAAACGATTCAGGCACGAGGCTTGAAAGCGTGGGTCGGCTTCGTACACCACCGTCCACGCGGTCGAACCTTTGCTCTGCCAGAGGCGCGTGTCTGGTGAATGCGCTGCGCGCACCTCGTAAATGCCGCGACGCGATGCAATGTTCGCGCTCACTGCCGCGGGCAGTTCGCCGCGAGGTTCGGTGCGTTCCAGGCGCTCCAATTCATCAGCCATCCTCTCGGCAAAAGTCTCCGGCGACACCGCTCCACCCGTTTGCACATAGAAAACGTGTGGTGAAAGGCAGCCTAGTTGATTCCAAGCCACCACATCTTCGGCCGCAGCCTCCACAATTTTTCTTGTGCTGTGGCCCGACAAAACTTCGCCCGCTACATAACCAAAGCTCACGTGATGGCCGTAACCCAGGAAGCGGATTTTTACCGGCAACTTCGCACGGATGGCCGCGAGCGTTTCATCGCTGCCGGTCGCCGTCACGCAATCAGCTTCAGCGAACAGGATTTCTTCGAGTGGGGCATTTCCGCCGCGCCACTCGGCGAGCTCGAGGCACGCGCCAAGCTTGCAGTCAGCGTCGTAAATCGAATGCGCGAACAGCCGCAACAAAAAGGAAGTCCCGCGCGCACACTTCACGAATTGCGCCGAGCGCGCCAGCAATCCAAGCGTCATGCTCATCAGCGTCGGGTTCGGAATGTTCCCGGCGGCGATGTGAACGAGAAACTCCGGGCCGAGGGCCATCGCCATCCGGGCGCGATTTGCT
>CAZCZP010000415.1:0-2416 GCA_964502895.1 uncultured Bifidobacteriaceae bacterium | reverse complement strand
CTGGAGAACGAACTCAAATACAAACAGAGCAAGGATACGCGCGGCCAGATTATCAAGGCGTTGATGGAGCGGGTGAATTTTGATCTGCCGGAAACCGCGGTGGCGCAAGAGACGCGAAATGTGGTTTACGACATCGTCCGGGAAAACTCCAAGCGCGGCATCTCGCGCGAAGTGATCGAGAAGGAGAAGGACCACATTTATTCCGTCGCCGCGCAAGGCGCGAAGGACCGCGTGAAGCTTAATTTTCTCACCCAGCGCATCGCGGAGAAGGAGGACATCAAGGTGGCCCAGGAGGAAATCCTGCGGCGCGTGCAGACGCTGGCGGCGATGTATCAAATTCCGCCGGACAAATTTCTCAAGGACCTCCAGAAGCGCAACGGCTTGATCGAAATCTACGACTCGCTGGCGCATGAGAAGGTCATGGAATTTCTGGAGAACAACGCGAAGGTCGAGACAACGCCGGCGACGGAAGCGAATCCGTCTTGATGAATAATCCAATCGCCGAGGCCCGACGAACCCACTCGTGAACAAGATTCGCCGATGGTGTAGCGTTCTGGCCCTGAGTTTGGTGATTGGATTTGCATCGAATCTGTCGGCAACGACCGTTTCCACCTCCTACGGCACGAGCTATCAGGTTAATGTCAATGCCGCGGGTCAAAACATTCCGGGCGATGCCGCCAATGAACCGTCATTTTGCATTGATCCCACCAATCCCAATCGCATGGCCGTGGGCTGGCGGCAGTTTGACACCACCAACAGCAATTTCCGGCAGTCCGGCGTGGCCTACACCACCAACGGCGGGCTGAACTGGACGTTTCCCGGCAATCTGGAGCCGGGGATATTTCGCAGCGACCCGGTCCTGGCGTCGGACGCGGACGGGATTTTTTATTACCTCGGAATTTCCAACGCGAACACATTTGCCTGCGATCTGCTGCGTTCGACCGACGGCGGAGAGACCTGGGAATCGGTCGGGCCGGCGCTGGGCGGTGACAAGGAGTGGATGGCGATTGACACAACCACCGGTCCGGGGCGCGGCAATATCTATCAAGTGTGGAGTCCGTGGGCGAATGTTTACAACAGTCCAAACTTCCTCTTCACGCGCTCGACTGATGCCGGGGCCAATTGGATGCCGGCGCTCGGCCTGCCGCATTCGCCGTATTTCGGCACGCTCGACGTTGGGCCGGAGGGTGAACTCTACATGTTTGGGACGGCCATTGATATCGAGCCGTTCGTTGTGAACCGTTCGACCAACGCGCAAAACCCCCTTGTGACTCCCACGATTGACCTGACCACGATTGTGGATTTAGGCGGGCCGTTGCTTTTTGGTACGCCAGCCGTCAATCCCGCCGGCTTGCTGGGCCAGGCGTGGATTGCCGTGGATCGCTCCAGTGGCCCAACGCGCGGCAACGTTTATGCGCTTTGCACGGTCACCAATGACCCGGGCAATTTCTGCAACGTGATGTTCAGCCGCAGCACCGACAAGGGACAAACCTGGAGCGCTCCCTTGCGGCTCAATGACGATTCAGCAACGCAAGGCGCGTATCATTGGTTCGGCACGTTGTCCGTGGCGCCCAACGGAAGAATTGACGCGTGCTGGAACGACACCCGCCACAGCACCACCAACAACCGATATTCGGAACTCTACTACACGTGGTCCGACGATGCCGGGTTGACGTGGGCGCAGAATCGAGCGCTCAGCCCGGCGTTTGATCATCTCCTGGGTTTTCCCAACCAGAACAAGATGGGTGATTACATTGGCATGATATCGCAGAACGAAGGGGCGTGCATCGTTTACGCCGCCACCTTCAACGGGGAGCAGGATATTTACTTTGTGCGCGCCGAACTGCCCATCAAGGCGGACATCACGCGCGTGGGCAACGCCGCGCGCATCTCCTGGAATTCGGTGCCCGGCATAAGTTATTGCGTCCAGGTTAAAACGTCTCTCGATCTATCTTGGTCGGGCGCCGCCAATGTCGCTTGCGTGGTGGCGACGAATAACGTCGCGACGGTGGATGATCCATTCGGTCCTGGTGACACGCAGAGATTTTATCGGGTCGTTCGGCAGCCGTGATCGCGTTCGCGCTATCCGCTTCCTCCACCAACGGGCGTGATTATAGCGCCCTCCCGAACTTCCTCTCCAACTCGCGGTAGTTCATCTCGATGATTGTCGGCCGTCCGTGCGGACAAGTGTAGGGCATGGCACAACGGCGCAAATCTTCGACCAGATTTTCCAGTTCACGACCTCCGAGCGGATCATTGGCCTTCACCGCGTGGCGGCAAACAGTTTTGGCGACGGTGTGTTCGCCGAGACGCACGGTGTTGACTTCCCTGCCCGCGGCCTTGAGTTCGTCCACGAGATCGAGCACGAAGTGGCGCGAGTCCGACACCTTCACGAACGGCGGCAGCGCATCGAGCA
>CAZCZP010000414.1:0-2417 GCA_964502895.1 uncultured Bifidobacteriaceae bacterium | reverse complement strand
GTGTGCTTGATGCGTTCGAGCGTTTTGGGTTCGCCGCAAAGGCTCAGGAAAACCTCGCGCTCAAGGTCCATGATGTATTGCTCGGACACAAAATGCAGCGAAGTCAAATCGCCACCGCACAAAATGTAGGCGAGCTTGGTGCCGATCTTCTGGTCGTGCTCGCTGATCTGGCCGGACACGCGCATCTGATGCAGTTGCAGCTTGCAGAGAGTAATGCCGCTCTCGCCGATGGCCGGAATGTCGGTGCGCTGCGGGCGCGGCGTGTAGCCTCGCGCGGCCATGTGCAGGACCTGCGCCTTGGCTTCGCCGATGAGCCAGTCGCGATTCAGTACAATGGTCGTTTCGCTTGGCCGCAGGTAACGCAGCTTCAAAGCCTCACTCGCGCTCGTGCCGACTTTGGCGAGGCCGATGGTTTCCCAAGCGTGCCGAATGCCGGGAAAATAATCCACTTCCTCGTTGCGAATAATGCTCTCCGTGCAGCGGATCAACATCTCCTTCGTGCCGTGAGCACCAGGGATCAAGCCCACGCCAACTTCCGGCAAACCCATGTAAGTTTCCGCGGCGATGACGATGTGATCGCAACCCATCGAAAGCTCCGTGCCACCGCCGAGCGTGTAACCGTGGCACGCGGCGACGACGGGTTTCTCAAACTGGCGTAGCGTGCTCGTGGCTTTCTGGAACGTGCGGATCATCAAATCAATTTCGTCCCAGTCCTGATTTTGTATCTGCGTCGTCAGCAGCAGGAGATTCGCGCCGGCGGAAAAATGCTGGCCCTGATTGCCGATGACCAGCCCGGCGAAATTTTTGCGAACCTCCTCCAGCGATTCACGCAACATGCCCAATTGATCGCCGCCGATGACGTTCATCTTCACGTGGAATTCCAGGCACGCGACGCCGTCGCCCAAATCCACCAGGCTTGCGCCCGGATTGCTGCGCACGACTTTGTTGGCCTTGTGCAAGAGCGGGAGATTGATGGCTTTCAGCGATTGTGATTCAGGAACGTAATCGCCACCTTCACCCCTCACCCTGACCCTCTCCCCTCCGAGGGGAGAGGGAACAGCAGTCGAAGGCTTATTGGAATCGAAGAAGAACCGGCGCCCATCCCGTTCCTCGTAGAACGAAGTCTTGCCCGACGCGAGAAGATCGCTAACCAGCGCCGGCACTTCGCGCCCTTCCTTGCCAAGCCGGTCTGCCGTCTCGCGCACGCCGAGCGCGTCCCATGTTTCAAATGGACCAAGCTCCAAGTTGTTGCCCCAGTTCTTCGCGTTTTCTTCGGTGACGTCGTCATCGGCGATCTCGGTCAGCCGGTCGGCGGCGTAGCAGAGCACGGCGCTGAGATGTTTCCACGCGAACACGCCCGCCCTGTCGGTCGCGGTGCAGAGAGAACGAATACGTTCCGCGCGGTTGGGGATTTTGCTCGCGGCTTCGAGCGACGCGAACTGTGGTTTGTGTTGCGGGCGATACTCCATCGTCGTGTAATCCAAGGTGAGAATCTGCCGGCCCTTGTCCGATTTCACGCGCTGATAAAATCCCTGACCCTTCTTTTCGCCCCACCAGCCGCGCTTTACCATGTCTTCGATAAAATCAATCGGTTTGAAGACGCCGATGTGCGGATCGTGTTGAAGCAATCCGCGCAGGTTGCGCCCCATTTGTGCCATGAGGTCCACGCCGACGATGTCGCCCAGCCGAAACGTCGCGCTCTTGGGCCGGCCAATCGCCGGACCAGTGATCGCGTCCACTTCATCAATGCTCAAACCCTCCTTGATCATCAGCAGCGCGACCTGCTGCATGTCGAAGCAGCCAATGCGATTGGCGACAAACCCCGGCGTGTCCTTCGCGAGAACGATTCCCTTGCCCAGCACGGCTTCACCGAACTCGCCGAATGACTTGAGCAACGCCTTGTCCGTGTCCGGTGTCGGGATCAGTTCGAGCAGCCGCATGTACCGCGGTGGATTGAAGAAATGCGTGCCGAAAAAGCGGCGGCGATAATCGGCGGGCAGCCCTTGCGTCATGCCGGCAATGGAAAGGCCGGAAGTATTGGTCGTGACCAGCGCGTCGGGCCGGGCGTTTGCCGCGATCTTCGCGTGAATCGCCTGCTTCAACTCCATCCGCTCCAGAATCGCCTCAATGACCCAGTCGGCGTCTTTGATCTCGGCGAGATTGTCTTCGACATTGCCGATGCGAACGAGGCTGGCGACCTCCGGCGTGAAGAACGGCGAGGGCTTCAGCTTTTTGGCCTTCTCAAAAAGCGTTTTAGTGATGCGATTCCGCACCTCAGGCGATTGCAGTGTGAGTCCGCGCTTTTGTTCGTCGGGAAGCAACTCGGTCGGCGCGATGTCCATCAACAGCGATGGGATTCCGACGTTGGCCAGGTGCGCGGCGATTTGCGCGCCCATGTTGCCCGCGCCGATGACGGC
>CAZCZP010000413.1:0-2459 GCA_964502895.1 uncultured Bifidobacteriaceae bacterium | reverse complement strand
CATCAAGGCGACAAGGCTGCGCTCGTTACATTCGCGCAGACTTTAAATCGCTTTCACTCCCCCGGAGGAACACGGCGGCATCTGCATAACCTGATCGCCGAACTTGAAGGCGTTGAACCATCATCCACAACCGGCATTGCGCATGCACTGAATGAGTGCAATCCGCTCTTTAAGAAACGCGGGCGTATCGTGATCCTGTCAGACTTCTGGGATAACGCGGATGAATGTTTTGACGCGCTGGGGCAGTTTCTCCATCGGAAATTTGAAATCCTCCTGCTCCAGGTCGCGCATCCGGACGAACTGAATCTGCCCGCCGTCCAAGCCGCGCGGTTCGAGGACATGGAGACGAACGAACAAGTCGAGGTTGAACCCGAAGAAATCCGCGCCGCATACCGCGAGACGGCGCGCCGACGCATCGAGACCATTTCCCGCGAAGCCAACAACCGCCGCATCAGCCACGCCGTAGTGAACACGGAGCGCCCTTACCTCGACGCCATTGAGGCCTACATGGGTTTTCGAGGAAGGGATACGATGTTTGGAAGGTGAGAAAATGAAAACCGAAGGAAGGTGGAAACTTGAAATCCGGCTGGGCTTGCAGTCTGGACACCCCTTTCCCCTCACCCCTACCCTCTCCCTTGGGGAGAGGGAGAATCGAACCCAGCCTTTGGGCAAATCGAAAAGCGAAGGATGTTGGACGGTTATTCCAAAAAAAGAGAGCCTACGATTGTTGTTCCCTCTCCCCGAGGGAGAGGGTCAGGGTGTGGGGGAACAGCGCGCTCAATTCGGCGAGGCTGAGTTTAGTGATTTGACTCTACCAGGCCCCGTGCTCCCGGATTTCGGATTTCGGATTCTTACCCGGCTATGTCTTTTCTAAGCCCAGCCCTGTTCGCGTTCTTGATTCCGCTGGCAGCACTTCCGCTGGTGATTCATCTGCTGAACAAGGGTTTCCCGCGGCACTTCAAATTTCCCTCCATCGAGTTAATCAAGCAGACCATGGCCCAACGCTCGAAGCTGCATCGTTGGCGGCATTGGATTCTGCTGTTGTTGCGGACGGCATTCCTCGTGTTGCTGCTCATCGCGTTCCTTCAGCCAGTGTTTAAGCGGTTCGGCGCCGACCCCGCCACGAACGGTGAACGCCACGTGCTCATCGTGCTCGACCATTCGGTCAGCATGGAACACAAGGGCGATGGCCCGACCTCGCGCGAACGCGCTGTGCATGAGGCCGGAAAGCTCATTGACTCGCTTGGCCCGGATGATCCGATCAACATCCTGCTCATGGAGTCGAGCCCGGCGACCTGTTTCGTGGATTTCTCCAAGGACCATGCCGAGGCCAAGAGATTTTTGGGCCGGCTCAAACCGGGTTACACTCGGGCGGACGTGAATCTCGCCAACGGGCTGGCCGCCCGATTGATTTCCAAGACTGCCTCGCGCCCGGAAGTCTATTACATCTCGGACTTCCAGCGAAAGAATTGGGCCAATGCCAATTTCACCGCGCTGCCGCCTGCCGCGAAGCTTTTCTTCGTGGACGCCGGTCCAACGCGCCGCGACAACCGCAGCATCCTCGACGCCCGGCTCGCTCAAACCCAGGTCCTCGCGGGCGACACCGTTGCGCTTGAAGTGACAGTGGGCAATTTCAGCGGCGACGCTTTCGCCGGACGCGTGACGGTGACGGTGGACAGGAAGTTCAGCTTCGATCAGGAGATTTCCGTCGCGCCGTGGTCGGAAGCCAAGGTTAGCGTGCCTGTTTCCGCCGGCGGACCCGGTGTGCATCTTTGCGAAGTGCGCCTGCCCGCAGACGCGCTGGAGGCGGACAACCAGTTTTGTCTCGCGCTCGCCGTGCAGGAAAAGGAGGAAGTGCTTATCGTCACGGATGGAGCGAACGACCCGAAGAGCGGCGCGTACTTTCTGAAGACGGCGCTCAATCCCTTCGAGAACGAAGCCGGCTCGTTGCTGCCGCGAGTCATAGCGTCCAGAGAAATCTCCGCCAGCCGGCTGGCCGGTGTGCGCAAAATATTTTTTACCCAACTCAACCGGTTGAGCGATGACGCTTCCGCCGCCACGGCAAAATTTCTTTTCCAGGGCGGCGGTCTGATTTACTTCCTCGACGGTCAGGCGGACGCGCAAAATTTGTTGGCCCTCGAAAAAGCCATCGGGCCCGACACGATGCCACTCCGCCTTACACAACGCCGCACGGCGACGAACGTGGTGAGCGGCGCGCAGCAAGTCGTACGAGGTGATTTCAAGTCACGCTATCTGAAATTGTTTCAGGGCGCGACGCGGCAAAATCTCGCGTTGCTGGAGTTCTATGATTACTACCAGGCCAGCGCCACTCAGGCGGGGGGCGTGCTGCTGGCTTACGCCGATGAATCGCCAGCGATGGCTTCGTTGCATCATGGCCAAGGCACGATGTTGCTGCTGAACTTCTCCGCGAGTGAATTCTCCAGCAACCTAGCGAGGCA
>CAZCZP010000412.1:0-2477 GCA_964502895.1 uncultured Bifidobacteriaceae bacterium | reverse complement strand
GTGTGCGGAAACTTGGTGCGCGGATCGGTGCGGACGCTGCAATAAATTCCGTCGGGATCGCCAAACCAATATCGAAACGTGTCGAGATGGTGAATGGACATGATGCGAAGCGTGAGCCAGCCCAGATCCTTTTGCCACGGCATCCAATGCGGGATGGCGCGCATCTCGATGGTGGCAAACACCGGTTCGCCGATTGTGCCGTTGTCCAGGAGCGTTTTGCCCGCGCGCACCGATTGGTCGTAGCGCATGTTCTGGTTTACGGCGAGCGTGATGCCGGCGGCTTCGCAAACCTGCACCGCTTCGAGCGTCTCGGCGTAGTCCATCCCGAGCGGTTTTTGTGCGAGAATGCCCTTAACGGTTTTGCGCGCACAGGCGGCTTTGATCAAATCGAGCTGCACGTTCGGCGGGACAGCGATGTCGAGGACTTCGATGCTCGGGTCATCCAGCAACTGTTCGTAGCTGTCGCAGACTTTTTCGATTGAATGCCGTTGCGCTGTTCGTACGGCATTCTCTTTCGATCGTGAAGCGATGGCCACCGGATTGAACCCCGCTTTGCGATACGCAACGAGATGGCAATCGTTGACGATGAACCCGCTGCCGAGGATGCCGATGCGAAAATCTTTTCGCTGCGGTAGCGGCGGATTGATGTTCAAGTCCATGAACGGTTCGTAAACAGCCTGCGTTTCAACCGGGTTCTGGCGCGGCGAACAATTCAACCACCGAGAGTTGAAACTCCGGCAGCAGTTTTTCAGTCAATACTTCGCGGCAGGCCAGAATTTCCTTCAGCTTCAATCCGTATTCGCCGGAATGGTACACTTCCACGTTGTCGTATCGTGGGTCAATCATCCACAGGCGCGGGATTCGGAGGTCTTCGTAAATCTGTTTCTTGATGACGGTGTCGGCGCGGTGGTCGGTGGAGCTGACGATTTCCACCGCGAGCCAGAGTTTGCCGTTTGCAGCGGTCACGAGTGCCAGGTCGGGACGGAGCGTTGTGCCGTTGCAGACCGCGACTTGCGCGCGCGGCTCGAGGAGGCGCGTGCTGGGCATGTTGGCAACGCTGGCTTTGATGGCGGCATGCAGGCGAGCGCAAATCAGTTCGTGCCGCGGGCCGGGAGCGAGGCGGGCGAGGATCGCACCGTCCAGAATTTCCTCGTAGGGCAGGCTCATGAACCGGCCAGGACCTTACGCAAGAACCGGCCCGTGTGCGAGTGTTTGTTGCGCGCCACCTGGTCCGGCGTGCCTTCGGCAACGATGCGCCCGCCGCCGTCGCCGCCTTCCGGGCCGAGATCAATGATCCAATCGGCCTCGGCGATCAAATCAAGGTTATGCTCGATGACGATGACCGAATGGCCGGCGTCCACGAGCCGCTGCAACACCTCCACGAGCCGTTGCACATCGGCGATATGCAGCCCGATGGTCGGCTCTTCGAGGATGAACAGATTCCGCTTGGCGAGCCGCGACTGGCTGTTGGGCATTCCCGGGAGTTCGGGCGCGGGTTTCAAACCGGTGAGCAAATGAGTGACGAGCTTCACCCGTTGCGCCTCGCCGCCGCTCAACGTGGGGCTCGTCTGGCCGAGCTTCAGATAATCAAGTCCCGTGTCGTGCAACGCCTCCAGCGCGCGTTTGATCTTCTGCACGCTTGAGAAAAATGCCATTGCTTCCTCCACCGACAAATCCAGCACCTGCGCGATGTTCTTGCCGCCGTATTCGATGTCGAGGGTTTCGCGATTGAATCGCGTGCCACCACAGGTTTCGCAGCGTACGAACGCCGGCGGGAGAAAATTCATTTCCAGTTTGATCTGGCCCGCGCCTTCGCATTCCGGGCAGCGGCCCTGGGCACTGTTGAACGAAAATCGGCTGGCCGAGTAACCGCGCATTCGAGCCTCCGGGACTTGGGAGAACAGCGCGCGAATGTCGTCGAAGAATCCGACGTACGTCGCGGGAATCGAACGCGGCGTGCGGCCGATGGGCGATTGGTCCACTTCATAAACGGCCTTCAGAGATTCGTGGCCGTTGAGGCGTGAGCCAAGAGACGTGAGGTTTGATCCGCTTGCGGAAGTCTTCTTTGCCAGGGCAGCCTGCAACGCGGGCAACAAACACTCGCGAATCAGCGTGCTCTTGCCGGAACCACTGACGCCAGTGACGAGTACGAGGCGACCCAAAGGAAAGTTGACGGTCAGTTTCTTGAGATTGTGGGCTGATGCGTTGCGCAGTGTCAGCTTTGCGCTTTCCCACTTGCCCGCTTTCCCACTCTCGATGGCCCGGCGATTTCCCCGGACGGGAAATGTTTTCACTGCTCGCAGGCATTTTCCTGTCACCGACTCAGGATGCTTCATGAGCTCGCGCAAAGTTCCAGCGGCGACGACTTGACCGCCATGCACACCTGCGCCTGGGCCGAGATCAATGATGTGATCCGCGCGTTGCATCGTGGCCTCATCGTGTTCGACGACCAGGATCGAGTTCCCGCGAGCCTTCAA
>CAZCZP010000411.1:0-2488 GCA_964502895.1 uncultured Bifidobacteriaceae bacterium | reverse complement strand
CGTCGGCCCTCTTGTTATGGCGGACGGTGACATAGTTGCCGTCGGGCACCCATCGGCCATCGTCCACGACCGCCTGATAATTGATTGGCGGCGGCGGCGTCTCGCCCCGTTTGGTCGTGGCCACTTCTTCGGCCAGCATTATCTTGGTGGCCGGGCGTTTGACTCGGGAAATCTTCACCTGCCTTCCCGGGGTGGAAGACATGCCCTCCGTGCCGTAACTGTTCATGGTGTAACTGTACAAGTAATAAGGTTGTCCCACCGCAATGCGGCCCGAATCATCCTTGTCCATCGGACAGCGAAACACCTGCACGGCCTGGCTGGTCGTCATCTTGCCCAACAGGCTGATGACCGGGCTTTTTTCGATGGGCGCGGTCATGTTGTACGGCGTGTTGGTGCGCCAGTAAATCCAATCATCCGTCTGGAAGCCATACGTATTCCGGGAAGCCGACCCGGCGAAAGTGTCGCGATAATCCGCCAGGTAAAGCATCATACCCAGCCCAAGTTGCTTGAGGTTGCTGATGCAACGCGTCTGTTGGCCGCGATTCTTGGCCTTGCTGAGGGCAGGCAACAGCATTGCCGCCAGAATGGCAATGATGGCGATGACCACCAGCAATTCGATAAGGGTGAAGCCGGCACGTTTTCGTGAAACGGCGGCAGGAAGCTTGAAACTAACTCGTTTCATAAGCCGGATGCAGTGCTTTGACGAAAGGTGCCCGAAACGTTGAAGCTGCGCAACATTTGTTCGGCAAACTCCGTCATGCCCGAATTTATCACCGGCGACCGTTCCTGGCCAAAGGAATTTCCATCAGGCGCTTCCCAGGTTTCCAAATCACCGTTGGTGAAATCCGTAGCTCTGCTCAGATGCTCAACACGGCGAGATATGCGATAGCGAAGCCAGCTGCTGCTCCCGCAAGCGCACCGCATAGCGCGGCCGCCGGCCAAGGCACCGGCTTCAGACACCCCGCGGTCGCGCCGGTTAGCGTCGAAATAACCAGGAGACGATTTAGGAGACCACTTACGATTTCGGCAAAATAAGACATGCCCCCAAACCACATGGCGACAGAGAGAAGCCCGGCGAGGCAGGACACACTCACTACGGCGGTCTGACCAATACGCCCGCGCAATTCACTTAACGTGGAGGGACGCATATCCGTCTGGGAAACCCCTCAGAATCAATTGCCCTTTGGCCGGCTCTTGTACTTCTCGTAAAGCCGCGTGTGCCGATTTTCCAGACTGACTTCCCGGCCCGCAATCCACATCCGTTTCACGTTCGCGCGAATGTCGAGAATGTCGCCATCGGACGCGAACAACGTCGCCTCCTTGCCCGATTCAATCGAGCCGAGCCGGTCGGCCACGCCCGCGATTTGCGCGGGATACAACGTGAGGCCCTTGAGCGCTTCGTCCGCCGGCAATCCATACGCCGCCGCTTGCGCGGCTTCGTAAGGCAGATTCTTCGCCAGCGACCCGCTGCGGCTGCCCACGGCAAACGCGACCGTGACGCCTGCCTTCTGCAACACCGCGGGCGCGGAGAAATGCACGTCGTACGCAGCCGTGTCTCGGGCGGGGAGCGCGAACGTATTTTCGTAAACGACCGGCACGCGATTCGTCGCCAGCAACGCGGCAACTTTCCAGGCGTCGCGTCCACCCGCGAGAACGATTTTCAGTCCGTTCGTCTTTGCCCAATCCGCCGCCGCGCGAATCTGGCGAACTTCATCAGCATGCACCGTGACCGGAATTTCGCCGCGCAGGACGGGCAACATCGCCTCCCACGGCGGATTCCTGACGAGATCGGCCGCGCCGCTCCTGGCCGCTTCGCGCGCTTTGGCGTAAGCGCGGGCTTCCTGGAAAAAATCATCGAGCGCCTTAAGTTTTTCGCGGCGCTCCTTCGCTTGATCGTCCAGAGATTTCCAGGCGGCGCGGCTCCGCGCCCGGTCACGGGGCGCGGTATCCAAATCCATCTCGGGCCAGAACACATGCATCGCGATCGGCTTCTTGATCGTCATCTGTTCAATCGTCCACCCGTCGAGAGCGACGAGGCCCGATTGGCCGGCGACCACACCGCCCGATGGGACCGGTTCGAAATGCGACACCCCGTTGGCCCGCGCAACTGGAAGCAATTCTGAATCGGGATTCACCGCGATCCACGATTCCACATCGGGCGTGTATTCGCCGACCTCGCGGCTGTCGCGCGTCGCGCGCACGGATTCAATTTCCACCAGGCCAAGGTCCGTGTTCAACGCAATCATGCCCGGATACAAATGCAGGCCGGCGAGGTCCACAGTTTTTGCATCCGCCGCAGAAAGCGATTTGCCGACCTCAAAGATTTTTCCGTCTTTAACCAACACCTGCCCCGGACTGAGCGTCTCGCCTGAAACGGTGTGTACCGTCGCGCCGGTGAGCAGGAAGGTATCGGAGTGAGCCGTTGTCGCGATCAACAAACCCGCACACAGCACGAATGAAACGAGGCTCGACCGCTCAATGGATGTCC
>CAZCZP010000410.1:0-2533 GCA_964502895.1 uncultured Bifidobacteriaceae bacterium | reverse complement strand
GCGGTTCGCTTTTTGTCAGCGCGGTGTTAACGACCGTTGCCGTCGTCGGTTTTGTCACGTTCGAGGCAGTGAATGTCGAGGGAATGGCAACTGCATTCGCCGGCGGGGGACGCGAGGGCGCGGCCAGTTGTTGTTCCAAAGCTTGCGCGACAACATGCACCGCCTCCCAATCGGCAGGGCGCGGTTTCAACGCCAGGTACTCGCGATACCGCTGCAAAGCTCCGGGACGATCATTGAGATGCTGATGTGACGTTATGGCGAGGTTCAACAACGCGGGGCGGTAAACATCCTTCTGTTTCAAGGCCGCGTTGAAATACTGAACCGCGTCACGCGGACGGTTGCGTTGAAGTTGCGCCAACCCCAGCCCGTTCAACGCCGCGGCATTGGCCTGGCTGATTCGCAACGCTTCGCGAAAGCTTTTTTCCGCGGCCACCGGCTCGCGCGTGCGAAGTTGCGCCGCACCGAGCTTGAGCCAGCCTTCGATGGCGTTGCCGCGGCGCAACGTGTAGCTCGTGAATTCCGCCTTCGCGAGTTCCGGCTTGTCGAAGTCAAGCCAGAGGCACCCGAGATTGTAACGGGCCTCAAGCAAATCACGGTTTATATCCAGCGCCTTGTGATAAGCGGCGGCGGCATTGGTCGGCTGGCTGGCGCGGTGATAAGCGAGGCCCAGATAATTCCACGCGTGCGCGTTGGTGCCGAGCAGCGACGTGGCAATGCGAAATTTCTCGACCGCCTGAACGAATTTTCCCTCTTCCAAAAGCTTCCGGCCATCGAGCAATGCGCGCGGCCCCGCTGGAGTGCATCCCGCGGCGATTACGGCGAGTGCCAGGCAAAGAATGGGGCAACACCCGCTTCGATTTTTCGTGGCCAGCATCGTCGCTGGTGGTACCATCCGCTCTTTGACGTGTCAAGAAACGCACATAGACTGGGTGTCCATTGCGCGCGGGCAAACACCGGCGTGAATTCGATTGCCTGCACGCATCGCGATCACTCGCGGGCGAAGAGTATGGACTGGTTGCGGGCGTTGGCTCGGCTCGGAACGTTTGGCTTACTAGCTTTGGCCTTCATTCTCGCGCTTGCTGGCAACCGCATTTATGCAGCCTCCTTCACCACAATCTCAGCCGATTTCCCCCGTGCTCACATCGTGATTGTCGAGGACCCGTATGCCACGGACGCGTTCAAACCGCGCCCTGAGCGCATCGAGGCCATGGTCAACCGTGGCATCACGAATCTGACGGGCAAGATGACGCCACGCGAAGCTTGGCTAAGCCTTGTCACCACGCAGGACGTCGTCGGCATTAAAGTTTATTCCAACCCCGGACCAAACAGCGGAACGCGGCCGGCCGTGGCGGCAACCGTCGCGCGCGGCTTGATTGCCGCCGGTTTGCCGCCTGCGAACATCGTCGTTTGGGACAAGGTTGAAAGTGATTTGCGCGCCGCGGGTTTCTTCGAGTTGGAGCAGCAACTCGGGATTCGTGTGGCCGCCAGCGCGCGCGCGGGCTACGACGACACGAATTTTTACAAGACTTCGCTGATCGGCAATCTGGTCTATGGCGATCTGGAGTTTGGAAAGGACGGTGAAGATATCGGCAAGCGGTCGTTCGTCTCGAAACTCGTGACGCACGAATTGACCAGGATCATCAACCTCACGCCTCTGTTAAACCACAACGACGCGGGAGTCTGCGGAAATCTCTACAGCCTCGCCCTCGGCAGCGTGGACAACGTTCTGCGCTTTGAAAGCGACTCGGGACGGCTCGCCACCGCGGTGCCGGAAATTTATGCGCTGCCCGCGCTCTACGACCGCGTGGTGCTCAACATTGTGGACGCGTTGGTTTGCCAATATGAGGGCGGCCAGCGCGGGCTGCTCCATTACTCGGTGGTGTTGGATCAACTGCGCTTCAGCCGCGACCCCGTCGCACTGGACATGCTCTCCATCAAGGAACTCGACCGCCAACGACGCAACGCCCGCGCTCCAAATGTCCGGCCGAACCTGGAATTATATCGCAACGCAGCCTTGCTCGAACTTGGTGTGAGCGAACTCTCCAAGATGCAGATCGAGACCTTGCGGTGAAAGCTAACATGCCGATTGTTACCCCGCTCGATTCGGATATTTGGGCTTCTTCGGTTCCGGCACGGGATTCTGTCGGATGGCCTTTTGCACTTCAAACACAGCGCGTTCAAGTTGTGGGTCACCACCTTTGGCCATCTCTCCCGGATCGTCCACAACTTCGATGTCCGGATCCACGCCGTAACTCTCGATGATCCAGTCGCCCTTCGTATCGTAAATGCCGAAGGTCGGCACGGTGACGCTGCCGCCGTCAACCAGCGGCGGCGCCCCGGTCATGCCAATCAATCCGCCCCAGGTCCGCTGGCCGATCAGCGGGCCGAGGCCCGATTGCTTGAAGTAGAATGGGAAGCAATCTCCGCCAGAACCGCTCCAGCCATTTACGAGCATCGCCTTCGCGCCGTAATGCGCCACCGGCGGCCACGGCCAATCCTTGCCGTCGCGGACCCCCCAGAAATTTCGCAGCGG
>CAZCZP010000409.1:0-2550 GCA_964502895.1 uncultured Bifidobacteriaceae bacterium | reverse complement strand
GATAGAGTCCGTTGAGGATGCACTCCAACCCTTCGCCCGCGAGTTTGGTGCGGATATTGTTCCGCGAAAGCTTCGCGCCCAAAGCGAACGAATGTACGTTCACGTGGCTGGCCCGGCCAAATTCACCGTGGAACGCCGCGATGTGAAACGCATCGGCCGCCTCATCCTGAAACTTCACAAATTCCAGATGCGCGCTGTTGCCGGCAAAAAGTTCCGTGACTGCGTTGGTGAAATAATTTGCGCCGCCGAGTGAAATGTAACTTTCAAGAATCGTCACCCGGCTGTTCGCCTCGGCGATGACGAGATTGCGCGGGTGGAACGTCGCACCGCTCCCCCGGCCTGTAGAGACGTAAACGAATTGTATCGGCTCCTCGACCACTTTGCCCGCCGGCACGTGAACGAATCCTCCGTCGAGGAAGAATGCCTGGTTCAGCGCGGTGAAACCGTTGTCTGCGTTCAGAGCGTAACGACCAAGATGTTTTTCCAGAAACGCCGCGTCCGCTGCCAGCGCTCCAGCGAGGCTGCCGGCCTTCACGCCGGCCGGGAGATTTTTGACGGCCGAGAGTTTCGCTGCGTAATGGCCGTTGACGAACACCAGCCGCGATCCAGGCATTTTGGCAAAAGCGAAAGGTTCGAGCGCGCCGGTCGAAATTTCATCCGTCGGTTCGAACGCGGGTTTGAACGGCAGCTTTACAATGGGTGCGACGTTCGTGAAGCGCCAGTCCTCATCGCGCAAGGTGGGAAAGCCCAACTCGGCAAAGCGCGCAATCCCCGCCTTGCGCAGCGGCAAAAGCCACGAAGGCTGGCTCGCCTCGAGCTCGAAGCGGCTGAACTCATTCAGATAAGCGTCCACGCCGCCGGCCGGCGGTTTTTCGGTAGTCTGAGCCATGTCAATGTCCTGAGTCGTTGGTCACCGAGCGTCCAGTGTTTCACGATTCAGGGTCAGGCGCAAGCCTGAGGGGAACGAGCAAACGATGGAATATCTTGAAATTCACCCTCAAAAAGCGTGTTAGCCCGATGCGTGGCTAGCAGGTCGAAGCGAAGTTGAATCCTTTTATAATACGAGGAGCGCTCCGAACGACCGTCACAACAATCTGATTTGCGCCCGCTCTTTGTTCAGCGCTTCAGCGAGCCCCAGCACGCGGCCGTTGCGGCGTTCGATGGTGTGCTTGTTCATCGCGGGATCGAACGGCACAGGATAGCGCCCGTCGTAGCACGCCATGCAGAAGGATTCCTTTGGCAGACCGGTTGCCTTGACCATGCCTTCTTGCGAGAGATAATGCAGCGAGTCGGCGTTGAGATATTTCCGGATTTCTTCAATCGTGTTATTCGCCGCCATGAGTTTGCTGCGATCAGGAAAATCAATTCCGTAAACGCAAGGATGCATGTGCGGCGGGCAGCTCACGAGCACGTGAACCTCTTTCGCGCCGGCTTCCTTGAGCGTTTTCACGCGCGCCTTGCAGGTGGTCCCGCGCACAATGGAATCGTCCACGATGATGACGCGTTTGCCTTTCACCAGTTCGCCGATAAGGTTCAGTTTCACGCGCACGTCGAAGTCGCGGATGAGTTGCGACGGCTGGAGAAAACTGCGGCCCACATAATGGTTGCGCACGAACGCCATCTCGAACGGGATGCTGCTCTCCAACGAATAACCCAGCGCAGCGCAGTTGCCGCTGTCAGGCACGGGGACGACCACGTCGGCTTTGATCGGATGTTCGCGCGCGAGTTCGCGGCCCATTTCGACGCGGGCCTTGTACACGTTGCGGTTGGCAATGGTGCTGTCGGGCCGCGCAAAATAAACGTATTCGAAAATACAAAATGCCCGCCGCTCCTGCTCGGGAAATGCCTGCATGCTGGTCAGGCCGTCTTTATTGATGACGACCACTTCTCCCGGCTCAACGTCGCGCACGAACTTGGCATGGATCAAATCCAGCGCGCAGGTTTCGCTGGCCAGCACCCAGGCGTCGTTGACTTTGCCGATGCAGAGCGGACGGAAGCCATGCGGATCGCGGACGCCGATCAGTTCATTCTCGGTCATGATGACCAGAGAGAAAGCGCCCTCGATACGCCGCATCGCGTGCATCAGACTGCTGCCGCAGCCGTTGAAATTCGGCTGGGCCATGAGGTGCAGGATGATTTCGCTGTCCACGGTGGTCTGGAAAATGGAACCGTTGGCTTCGAGTTCCTCGCGGAGTTGCGCGGCATTGGTCAGGTTGCCGTTGTGGGCGATGGCGATCTGGCCGCGAGCGCAATCCACCGTGAGCGGCTGCGCATTGCGCAAATGCGACGAGCCGGTGGTCGAGTAACGGGTGTGCCCGACTGCGATATGGCCCGTCAACTCGTGCAGAATCTCACCGGTGAACACTTGTGGCACCAAACCCATGCCGCGGTGCACGCGAAACTGTTTCCCGTCCGAAGTGACAATGCCCGCGCTCTCCTGGCCACGATGTTGCAGCGCGTACAGGCCGTAGTAGGTCAACTCGGCGGCATTCGGGTGGCCGAAAATGCCGAAGACGCCGCAATAATGTTTGGGGTAGTGTTGCATGGCTA
>CAZCZP010000408.1:0-2567 GCA_964502895.1 uncultured Bifidobacteriaceae bacterium | reverse complement strand
CACCGCAGTCGAACGCGGTGAGCCACGGCTGTCCTGTGGCGCGTTTCCGAAATGTAAATGTGTTGAATACGGATTCCAAAGACGGCGGTGCGGCGAGCGCACATGTATGCTGATAGCAGGACACGGCCCACATGAGCGATACTCAAGAAAAGTGGATATTCGTTGCGATAGTCGTAACCGTTCTTGCCATAGCTGAATTGGTCATTGGCTGGGTGTTAAACTTGGGAATAACTCCGCTCGACCGGATTTGCAGACGACTCCCGCGCAAAATCCAAATGGCTTTGCTGGTTTTGCTTTTCGCGACTGCAGCGGGCGCTTGGCTCTATGGCTGTTCGCGGCCAGGATTTCGTTAAACAACAGGCTAAACTATGTTAACCGAACGAGAAGCCAGAAAGATTTGTGACACGCTGCTGAAGCTGACGAAGGCGGACGACGCAGTCGTAGGCGTGTCCGAGAGCGTCAGCAGCAACCAGCGTTTCGCGGCAAATGCGTTCGCTACGAACGGCAGTTCGCGCGAGCGTTCGTTCTCCGTCACCGTCTGGATTGACAAGCGCCAAGGCTCGGCCAGCGGCACGGAGTTCGACGAGGCCTCGTTGCGCCGCGCCGTCGAGCAGGCGGAACAACTCGCGAAGCTCTCACCCGTGGACGTCGAGTATCTGCCCACACTCGGGCCGCAAAAATACAAGCCCGTGAGGGGCTTCATCAGCAAGACAGCAGAGCTTTCTCCCGCGTGGCGTGCCAAACACATCAGCGAAATTCTGGACCATTGCGACAAGGCAAAAGTTGTTGGCGCCGGCCTGTTTCAATCGGGGGCATTCACGAGCGCCTCAGCGACGCGCAACGGGAATTTCGAATTCGAGCGTTCCAGTTCAGCGAGCCTTTCGATGACCGCGCGCACGCCGGACGGCGCGAGTTCCGGTTATGGCCTGCACAATCACTTCGACGTGGACAAGCTGGACATCAGCGGCGTCGCGCAACGTGCCGTGGACAAGGCGTTGACCGGGCGTGATGCGCAACGGCTTGAGCCCGGCGTGTATCCGGTGATTCTCGAACCGCAGGCCGTCGGCGACATCTTGGGCTTTTTCCGCGGCGCATTTACCGCTCGCAGCGCCGAGGAAGGCCGCAGTCCGATGTCCGCGCCCGGTGGCAAGACCTTGCTCGGCCAGCCGGTCTTTGATTCCAAGATCAATCTCTACAGCGATCCGTGGCATCCCGAGTTGCCGGGCTCGCAATCTGCGCAGGGCGGTTTGCCCGCCGAAAAACTTCACCTCATTCGCGGTGGCGTGGTGGAGAATCTGGTTTATTCCCGCTTCTGGGCGCAGAAGACCGGGAAGCGTCCAACGCCCGGCCCGGTGAATTCCATCCTGGAATCAACCGGCCCGACACACTCGCTCGCGGAGATGATTGCGGGCGCCGAGCGGGCGTTGCTGTTGACGCGGCTCTGGTATATCCGGATGGTGAATCCACGCACGCAATTGCTCACTGGTCTGACCCGCGACGGCGTGTGGCTGGTCGAGAATGGAAAGATCAAACATCCCGTGCGCAACTTCCGCTTCAATCAAAGCGTCATGCAAATGCTCGCGCCCGGAAACGTGGAGATGATCGGCAAACCCGTGCGCGTCGGCGGCTTATTCCCCGCACTCAAGCTGAAGGCATTCACGTTCAGTTCCGAGAGTGAAGCGGTGTAGCTGATCGGATGGCCAACCCAGCCGTGTCATCGCCTGACCATTCGCCGTCCGCGACACCGCACCGTCGCAGGCCGCGTTATTCCGGCAAACACCCGCGCCGGTTCGCGGAGAAATACAAAGAGCATGCCCCGGAGCGTTACGCTGACACGGTGGCGAAAGTTCTGGCCTCCGGCAAGACGCCCGCCGGAACGCATCGGCCCATCATGGTCGCGGAAATTTTGGAGGTGCTGTCACCTAAGCCCGGCGAAGTGGCGGTGGATTGCACGCTCGGCTACGGTGGCCACGCGCAGGAGATTCTCGCGCGACTTCAGCCCGGTGGACGTTTGCTCGGCCTGGACGCTGATCCTGTCGAGTTGCCCAAGACGGAAGCTCGCTTGCGCGCGGCCGGTTTTGGTCCAGAGATTTTCACAGCCGTTCGTAACAACTTTGCTGGACTGCCACAAGTGCTGGCAGGATTGGATCTAAGCGGTGTAGATTGCATTCTTGCCGACCTCGGCGTTTCTTCCATGCAACTCGACGATCCTGTTCGTGGATTCTCCGTAAAGTCGGATGGTCCGCTCGACATGCGTATGAATCCGAAACGCGGCTTTCCCGTCTGCGTTTTGCTTGAAAAGTCTTCAACCGACGAGCTGGCGAAATTGCTGGCAGACAACGCCGATGAGCCACGTGCCCGCGAACTGGCCCGCGCGCTTGCGCAGCGCCGTTTCGCCACGACCAATGAACTGGTCAAAGCCATCCGAACGGCCTTGTCCCGCCTGAACAAAGACGAAACCGATCTCACCGTGCGCCGCGTGTTTCAAGCGTTGCGCATCGCGGTGAATGACGAGTTATCCGCCCTGGACATGTTGTTGCGTCACCTGCCCGCGTGCCTTAACCCGG
>CAZCZP010000407.1:0-2574 GCA_964502895.1 uncultured Bifidobacteriaceae bacterium | reverse complement strand
CGGAGCGCTGCCCGGAGTGGAACACGTCGTCATCAACTCGATGGCGCAAAAGGAACTCGCGCGCCGTTGCAGCCGCTCCGCCGCCATCATCCCGAACGTGCTCGACTTCGAGACGCCCGCGCCGGGCATTGATGACTACAACCACGACCTGCGCCGGGAAATCGGTTTGGCAGATACGGATTGGCTGATTCTGCAACCCACGCGCGTCGTGGCGCGCAAGGGCATCGAACACGCCATCGAACTGGTGCGCCGCCTGGGTGACCCGCGCGCCAAGCTGGTGATCTCCCATCCCGCCGGCGACGAAGGCAACGCCTACATGCAGATGTTGCGCGACCGCATCGAGGACGCGCGGATAGACGTGCGCTTTATTGCGGAGCGCGTTGGGGAGAATCGTGGCACGACCGGCGACGGAAAGAAGATTTACACGCTGTTCGACGTGTATCCGCACGCCGATTTGGTAACGTATCCGAGCCACTACGAAGGATTCGGCAACGCGTTTTTGGAGGCGATCTACTTCCGCAAGCCGGTCGTCGTGAACACCTACACGGTTTATGCACGGGACATTGATCCGCTGGGATTCAAGACGATTGAAATCTCGCAACTTGTCACGCGCGAAACCGTGGACCAAACCCGCGAAGTGCTCACCAATGCCGCCTTGCGCAAGGAATGGGCCAATACGAACTACGACCTCGGCCTGAAATACTTTTCCTATTCCGTGGCTCGACGCAAACTGGCCGCGCGCTTTGCGAACTTGTTCGGCGAAGGTGTTTGAGCGATGCTTTCAGTCGAAGCTCAATGCAACAGCCAGAAGAACACAATTGCTACCGCTGTGGGCAGCAGCGCGCCCAGGAAAAGACCGAGCGGACTGATGCCTTCGTCCCCGAAAGCTTTCGAGCCTTGCAGGATGCCAATGCCTGCGGGATTGGGCGCGTTGGCGATCACCGTCAACCCGCCACCCGCGACCGCCCCCGCCACGAGCGCGTATTTTAGTTCATCCGAAATGCCGTCCACCAGCGAACCGAGATACGTCAGCGCGGCGTTGTCCGTGATGGCCGTGAGGCCCGTCGCTCCGAAGAAAAGGGCATTGCCGCCGAGACTTTGAATGAGCGGCTTCAACCAATAAGCTTGCAATGAGCCGAGCGTGACCAGTCCCGCGAGGAAAAATCCCACCAGCAGTCCTTCACGCAACTTGAGGTCGTCCTGATACTCGCGCGTGGCCGTCACCAGACCGAGGAACAGCACCAAGATACCAAAGAACACATTGGGGTGATGCGCGAAAGCCACGACAAGCGCCAGGAACACGACATGCGCCGCCGTCAACCAGAGTGGAATCCGCGTGCCGCTGTCTCGCTCCACCTGTAATCCGCTCAACTCTTTCCAGAACAGCGCCGTCACCATCCCGGTGGAAACGCCGCAAGCGGCAGCGGCCCGCCACCCGAAGTGCTCGAACATGAAGGCCATGTCCCAATTCCACTTGGCTGCGACCATCAGCACGGGAGGAGCGGCGAAATGTGTCAGTGTGCCGCCGATGGATACGTTGACGAATAACAATCCCAGTGTGGCGTAGGCCAGCTTGGAACTGATGCCCCGGTCGAAATAGCGCCGCTTGAGGAGCAGGGCAAGCAGCGTCATCGCCGCCGGCTCGGTGACAAACGAACCCAGCAACGGTCCGAGGAACAAGGCCGCGATGTAGAAGGAAATGCTCTCGTTCGCCGGAATCAATCGCGCAGCGGACGAGATGAGTGTTTCGGCCAATCTCACCACCGGCCGCGTTGCCGCGACAACCATGATGACGAATACGAACTTGGGTTCGGTGTAGTTAAGGCTATCCACGTAAACCACCGCGTCGTTGAACGATCCTTTCAAAGCGGCAACGCCAAGAAAGAGCGCCGCCGCCCAAAGCCCGAACACGACTTCCGTTTCCGCCAGGAAATGCAACAGGTTCTCCATCACTGAACCGGGTGGAAACCTGTGTGCCCATTGGGCGAACCGCTTGACGCAAAAGGTATGTACCACCGCCAGTCCGAAAAAGACCGTGGCAAGAATTTCAACAGGTTGAACAGTCATCACGCATCCGAGTATGCACGGCATTGCAGGCAATGCCCATCACCGGAGGCGGCGACCATCCGGAATGACCTTCGAGGCAATAGCATCACGCGACCACCCCATCAGCCGTCTCTGAAAAGCCTCGTTCGGGCATAGGCTGCGGCTCACGTTACCGCTTTTGGTTTTGGTTTCGGAACCGCGTGCTTGAGAATTCCCGGATTCGGCTCTCGCCGATGCACCTGAATCCGTTGCTGACAGGATTCCCAAGACTTCACTAACGCGGCAATACTCTGCGCATCCTAGCGCGCGATCTCAACTTGCCGTTCGCTCTAGGGAGCGTGTCCTTCAATGCCATCGTTGCCTCAAATGTGAAATCTTAAAGCTCATACGCTTGCGACAAACCCTTTGAGATTCGGGGCATATCTGCAATGAAGGTAGCAGAATCGGGTCTAAGAACAAGGGGACTAGATTGGTTCCGTTTGTGACAGAAACAGCAATTCCAAACCTCCAGCGTTGAACCTCACGCAA
>CAZCZP010000406.1:1439-2598 GCA_964502895.1 uncultured Bifidobacteriaceae bacterium | reverse complement strand
TCTTCACCGACGACCAGGGTTACGCCGATGTCGGCGTGTTCGGCGCCAAAGGATTCAAGACGCCGAACCTTGACCGGCTCGCGAAGCAGGGCGTCAAGTTCACAAATTTCCACGTCGCCCAACCGGTATGCTCGGCGTCGCGTGCCGCGTTGCTGACGGGCTGTTATCCGAATCGCCTCGGCATCCACGGCGCACTTGGGCCGCTCGCGAAACACGGAATTCACGACAACGAAGTGACGCTTGCCGAGTTGCTCAAGCAGAAAGGCTACGCCACCGGCATGGCGGGCAAATGGCATCTCGGCCGGCCCGCGCAATTTCTACCCGTGCATCACGGCTTTGACGAATATCTTGGCCTGCCTTACTCGAACGACATGTGGCCCAGCCATCCGGAAGCAAAGCGCGGCACGTATCCGCCGTTGCCGCTGATCGAAGGCGACCGCGTGATTGATAGTGAAGTCACGCCCGCGGAGCAGGCCAATCTCACTACCTGGTATACCGAGCGCGCGGTGAAATTCATCGAGCGCAACAAGGACCAACCGTTCTTTTTTTACCTCGCGCACTCGATGCCGCACGTGCCTCTGCACGTGAGCGACAAATTCAAAGGTAAGTCAAAGCAAGGACTCTACGGCGATGTCATCATGGAAATTGACTGGAGCGTCGGCGAAGTCCTCAAGGCACTCAAGAAGCACAAGCTCGAAGATAATACCCTGGTCATCTTCACCAGCGACAACGGCCCGTGGCTCAGCTACGGCAACCACGCGGGCTCCGCCGCGCCATTGCGCGAAGGCAAGGGCACTTGTTGGGAAGGCGGCACCCGCGTGCCGTGCATCATGCGCTGGCCCGGGAAAATTCCCGCCGGCAAATCCAGCAACGCGATGCTGATGACGATTGACCTGTTTCCGACCATCGCAAAACTTGTTGGGGCGGATTTGCCCAAACACAAAATTGACGGCCTCGATGTGTGGCCGTTGATTGCTGGGGAAAAGGGCGCGAAGAATCCTCACGAGGCTTACTTCTCGTACTTTCACGAGAGCCAGCTTCAGGCGGTGACGAGCGGCGACGGCCGCTGGAAACTTTATCTGCCCCACACCTATCGCACCTTGGCCGGACAGCCCGGCGGCAAGGACGGCATTCCGGCAAAATATGAGCAGGTAAAAAT
>CAZCZP010000406.1:0-1339 GCA_964502895.1 uncultured Bifidobacteriaceae bacterium | reverse complement strand
TCAAGGTTGCACTGTCGGCAAGCGTCAGCCCGATTTCACCCTCCCTGCGCTTTGCCCTTTCCACATTCGACATTGCGCCTGCCTCCTGCCACACTACCCGCATGGCATTTAGCAAATTTGGGCTCTCGCCGGCGGTTCTGGACGGGGTCAAGGCGATGGGTTACGTGGACCCCACACCCATTCAACTGCGCGCGATTCCGCTGATCATGGAAGGCCGGGACGTCATTGGCAGCGCGCAAACCGGCACGGGAAAGACCGCGGCGTTCGCCCTGCCCATTCTCTCGAAACTGGAAAGCCATCAACCGCAACCGCGCTTGCTCGTGCTCGAACCCACGCGCGAACTGGCCGCACAAGTCGAGACGGCCATCCGCGATTTCGCCAGGTTCACAAATTTGCAGGTCGCGGTGGTCTTCGGCGGCGTTGGTTATGGCCGCCAACTGGACGATCTGAAGCGCGGCGTGGACATCCTCGTCGCCACGCCGGGCCGTTTGCTCGACCATTTGGGACGCGGCACCTGCCGCCTGGACAAGGTTTCCCATCTGGTGCTGGATGAAGCCGACCGGATGCTCGACATGGGTTTTCTGCCAGACGTAAAGCGCATCCTCGAAAAATGTCCCCGCCAACGGCAGAGCATGTTGTTCTCCGCCACGATTCCGCCGCAGATCGAAACGCTCATCCAGTGGGCGATGAAGAATCCGCAGACCATCGAAATCGGCGCGCGGCGCACGCCGGCGGAGACGGTCAAGCACGTCATCTATCCGGTCGCCGACGCGCAAAAGATGGACCTGTTGTTGGCGCTGCTGGAACAGGTGAATTACGACTCAGTCATTGTCTTCTGCCGGACCAAACATGGCGCGGATCGCGTCGCGCAGGTGCTGAAACGAAACAACCACGCCGTGGCCGTGCTGCATTCCAACCGCACTCAAAAAGAACGCGAGCAGGCGTTGCGCGGATTTCGCGAAGGCCGCTTCGAGGTGCTCGTTGCCACCGACATCGCCGCGCGCGGACTGGACATTGCCGACGTGAGCCACGTCATCAATTACGACGTGCCGCATCATCCCGAGGATTACATTCACCGCATTGGCCGCACTGGCCGGGCCGCAGCCACGGGCGACGCCTTCACTTTGATGGTGGCCGAGGATTCCAAACACGTCATGGCCATCGAACGTTTCATCAGCCAAAAAGTCCCGCGCATAAAGCTGGAGAATTTCGACTATCGCTACACCGCGTTGTTTGAAGAAGGCAAGCCCGGCCAGCAATCCGGCTATTCGGGCGGCGCGCGTGGCGTGCGCGTTCACGGCGGCTATCATTTTGCCCCGGGGCGAAGACGAAGGCGGTA
>CAZCZP010000405.1:0-2602 GCA_964502895.1 uncultured Bifidobacteriaceae bacterium | reverse complement strand
GAGGGGTAACGGGCAACTGGAGGGTGGCGGTGCAAGGTTTGCCTGCCGTAACCTATCGGCGAGAAGTGCGAATCGCAGCGAACCTTGCCGCAACGATGCCGCCGCTCCCAGTGCACCGCGTCAGCGAAAACAATCTTGACCACTTGGTGTTTGCTCGCACCCTGACGTGCATCATTCGAATCACACCATCATCGCGATGAGTCCTGCTTTCAACGAATGGCTGGAACTGGCACTGCGCTGGGCGCACGTCTTTGCCGGCATCATGTGGGTGGGCACGACGTATTACTTCACCTGGCTCGACGGACGGTTTTCCGAACTCGAAGAACAATCCAAGAATGCCAAGCCTGGCGACAAGCAATTCGTGTGGATGGTTCACAGCGGCGGATTCTACGCGGTCGAGAAACAAAAAATTCCGCAACTCATGCCGGCAACGTTGCACTGGTTCAAGTGGGAAGCGGCGATTACCTGGATCACGGGATTCTTGCTGTTCGCACTGCTGTTCTATCACGGCGGGTATTTGATCAGTCTAGAAGACGCGCCGCTGGCCAAAGGTCCGGCGATTGGCCTGAGCTTCGGGATGTTGCTCGCGGGTTGGGTCGTCTATGACCTGCTCTGGAAGTTTTGCAGGAATGACCTGATCAGCATTGTCATCTCCTACGCGCTGATCGTGCTGACCGCCTGGGTTTCGTGCAAATACTTCACCGGCCGCGCGGCTTACCTACAACTGGGCGCGATGTTGGGCACGATCATGACCGCGAACGTCTGGATGCGCATTCTGCCCGCGCAACGCCGTATGGTCGCCGCGCTCAAAGCCGGCCAGCAACCCAATCTCGAAGAAAGCGCGCGCGCCAAGACACGCTCGAAGCACAACACATTCATCGTCATGCCTGTTGTGTTCACGATGATCAGCAATCACTACTCGGGAACTTACGGCAGCCGTTACAACTGGATCATCCTCTCGGCGCTGGTGTTGGTGGGTTGGGCGGCGGCGAAGCTGATTCGCCGGGCGTAACGCAGCTAAGTTCAAGGCTCGCATGAAAACCTCACTCACCATCGGTCAGTACCTGATCAACCAGCTTTACGCCCACGGCGTGCGTCACGTCTTCGGCATTCCCGGCGATTACGTACTCGGGTTCTACGACCAGCTTTCCGAAAGCAAACTTCGCCTCATCAACACTTGCGATGAACAGGGCGCGGGTTTTGCCGCGGACGCCTACGCGCGCGTGAAAGGTTTGGGCGCAGTCTGTGTCACATACTGCGTCGGTGGATTAAAAGTGGCTAACACGACGGCTGAGGCGTTCGCGGAGAAATCGCCGGTCGTCGTCATCAGCGGTGCGCCGGGGATGAAGGAGCGTGAGAAAAATCCTTTGCTTCATCACAAGGTCCGCGAATTCGACACTCAGAAAAAAGTCTTTGAGCAACTGACCATCGCCTCGACGGTCTTGAGCGATCCGCAGACGGCGTTTCAGGAAATTGATCGCGTGCTTCACGCGGCGTTGCGCTACAAGCGGCCCGTTTATATCGAACTTCCGCGCGACATGGTTTCGCTTCCCGGCATCGCGCACTACCGTCCACGCGCGATTCACGAAACCAGCAACCTGAAAGCGCTTCGCGCTGCGCTGGCGGAAGCAGGGGAAATGATCAACTCCGCCCGCCAGCCGGTAATCCTGGCCGACGTGGAGATTCATCGTTTTGGACTGCAAAGCGAATTGCTGAGACTGGCGCGAAAAACCGGTATTCCCGTCGCGTCCACGATTCTCGGCAAGTCCGTTATTGGCGAGCATTATCCATTTCACATCGGCGTGTATGAGGGTGCAATGGGCCGCGAGGACGTGCGTCGCTACGTCGAATCGAGCGATTGCCTCATCATGCTCGGTGCGTTCATGACCGACACGAACCTTGGCGTGTTCACCGCGCGGCTGGATCAAGGGCGCTCGATTTACGTCACGAGCGAGAAGCTCTCGATCCGTTATCACACTTACGAAGAGGTTCGATTCAAGGATTTTGTGCGCGGATTGCTGCGGGCAAAGTTGCGCCGCCTTTCGATTGGAAACATTCCCCGGCCGCCGCGCTCCAAATCCTTCAAGTCAGTTCCGGGCCGGAAGGTGACGGTGCAACGGCTGTTTCAACGGCTCAATTCGTTCTTGGCAGACAACACAATCGTGGTGGCGGATGTCGGTGACGTGCTGTTCGGTGCCACGGACCTCTACATACACCGGCGGACGGAGTTTATCGGCCCGGCGTATTACACCTCGATGGGATTCGCCGTGCCGGCGAGTATCGGGGCGCAAATGGCGAATCCCAAATCCCGGGCGCTGGTGCTCGTGGGCGACGGTGCATTTCAAATGACGGGCATGGAACTCTCGACGAGCGTGCGTTACGGGCTGAATCCCATCGTTGTTGTGTTTAATAACGCTGGCTACGGCACCGAGCGCCCGATGCAGGACGGCCCTTACAACGACGTCGCAACGTGGCGCTACCACCGTCTGCCGGAAGTATTCGGCACGGGCCGGAGTTTTCTGGTTCACACCGAGGAAGAACTGGATCATGCTTTGCGGGAGGCCCACGCACACCGCGACAGCTTTGCGTTGATTGAAGTCAT
>CAZCZP010000404.1:0-2606 GCA_964502895.1 uncultured Bifidobacteriaceae bacterium | reverse complement strand
ACGCCGCGCGGTCCACCAAATTTGTGCGCCGCGCCCGTGACGTAATCACATCCTCCCAGGTCCTCCGCCGGCATTTTGCCAATCCACTGAACGGCGTCTGTGAAAAATGGAACCTCGTAAGTTTGGCAGATGGCGAGAATCTCGCGCCAAGGTTGGATGACGCCGGTTTCGTTGTTTGCGGCCATGACGCCTACGAGGCCAGGGCGCATGTCGGCCATTTCAGTGGCGAACCATTCCATGTCCACCACACCGTCGCGAGTGACGGGAATGAATTTCAATCGCTTGTTGAAATAATGTTGGGCCGAGTCATGCACGCAGGGATGTTCGATGGCGCTGATCCATACTTCGCTCTTCGCGTCGAGCGTTTGGGCGAAGTGATGCATGAGCATGTTGTTCGCTTCGGTGGCGCCGCTTGTCCAGATGATGTCGGAGGGATGGCAGCCGAGATGGTGAGCGAGGCGTTCGCGGGCATCAGTCATGGCCTTGTTGGCTGCCAGCCCGAACTGGTGCGGGCTGGAAGGGTTGCCGTGAACCTTCTCGGTGGCCTCGAGCCACGCCTCGCGCGCCTCGCGAATCACCGGCGCCGTGGCGTTGTGATCAAAATAGAACATCGGCGGGAGGATAGGAAAAGAAGCGGGGGAGAAAAGGGAAAAGGGTCGCGGGCCGGTGAGAAATCAGAAGACGGCCTGCTCACACTTCTCTTACAAAGTGATTCAGGATTTTTCTGTGAGCGCTTGCAAAAGCGAGTTTGCTGAGTTGAGCAAGCGTGAGCCAGCGACCGGGAATGTTGTTCGACGGTTTTGCGAGTTCTGCGTGCCAGGCTTCGAGAGTAATGCGGTAGCGGGTGATCGAATGCTTGATGACGCAAAGGGGTTTGGAACCTTTTGATTTCAGTTCGAGTTTGCGCGCTGTGCTTCGGGCGCTCTGCGGCTCACCGAGCCGAACTCCTACTTCGAGGTTCGGAAATTCCCAGAGATGCGCGTTGACCACGCCTGCCGGACGTTGACGTATGAGGAATTTGCCGTCGCGCTTGACGACGAAGGCGACGAAGCGGCGTTCGGTGATGGCGGCGCGTTTGCCGAGATTGGGAAGTTGGTCTTGCAGATTTTCTTTTCGCGCGATACAGAGTTTTTGGACGGGACAGGCAGGGCAATTCGGCGAACGTGCCGTGCAGATGAGCGCACCGAGTTCCATCAAGGATTGATTAAGGAACGAGCAAGAGTTTTGGGAGATTGATTTATCGCTCGCCCTCACCCCGACCCTCTCCCACAGGAGAGGGGGAAATTTTGTGCGATGCTTTTGAGGCGTAGTGTTTTCCTGCTCCGATGCTGTTCTCGCCAATTCCTCGGCGAGTTGCCAGAGTCGGGTATTGGTCTGCTTTTCGCGCGGATCGGATTTGATGCCGTGAATGCGCGTCAACACGCGGATGACATTGCCGTCGAGAATCGGCGTAGCGTGATTGAAGGCGATACTGCAAATCGCGCCGGCGGTGTAGCGGCCGACACCGGGCAACGCGAGGATGTCGTCGAAGTGCTCGGGAAATCTGCCGTTGTGGCGGGCGATGATTTGTCGGGCGGCTTTCTGCAAGTTGCGGACGCGCGTATAATAGCCGAGTCCTTCCCAGAGTTTGTGCAGTTTGGCGGGCGCGGCCTTGGCCACAGCTTGAATCGTTGGCAGCTCGCGCATCCAGCGTTCCCAATAGGGGACTACGGTTTTCACCTGCGTTTGCTGGAGCATGATTTCCGAAACCCAAATGGCGTAGGGATCGCGTGTGCGCCGCCACGGAAGGTCGCGGGCGTTGGCGGTGAACCAATCGAGTAGCAGCGAAACAAGCTTCTTATTTTTCATCACTTTTGGCGCTGCAATTTCGATATGCCCACGAAATACACGAAACTCACTGAAAGCGAACGGTAAATTTGAGCTCAGATGTTTCATTCCCTTGCCGAACATTCCCCTGCCATGAAAGTTCCAGGGCGGAGTAGGGGAATGTCCGGCAAGGAAAGAGACCGGTTGAGGAAAATCTTTGGTGTTCTTTGTGTTCTGTTGCGGCTATTAAATCGCGGCGTGAAACCACTGACGAGTTACACTTGCAAACTGACCGACGAACAGGCTGCGACATTGAAGTCGTGTCTGGACGCGCGGAATTTCACGCCGCGTGAAGTGCCGTACGCGCGCTTTGCCGGCGAGAAGGAAAAGACCAATGTGGTTTTCTACGAAAGCGGCAAACTCGTTGTGCAAGGCAAGGGCACGCAAGAGTTCGTTGAGTTTGTTCTCGAGCCTGAAGTGTTGAAGCAGGCGCGGCTGGGTTACGAGGCGGTGTTGAATCCCGACCTGCTTCTACCGCGCATCGGCGTGGATGAAAGCGGCAAAGGAGATTTTTTCGGCCCGCTCTGCATCGCGGGTGTTTATGTGAACGAGTCAGTCGTAAACGCTTGGAAAGATGCGGGCGTTCGTGATTCAAAGAATATTTCCAGTGACAAGAAGATTTCTGATCTCGCCGAGCTGATTCGCAATACGCCGGGTTGCGTAACAACCGTGGTGCCGATTGGCAACGAAGCTTACAACCGGCTTCATGCAAAGATGCGCAGCGTGAATTCTGTGCTGGC
>CAZCZP010000403.1:0-2621 GCA_964502895.1 uncultured Bifidobacteriaceae bacterium | reverse complement strand
AAATGCTGGAATGCGATGGCGCTGAGCGATGGCCAGCTCTACATCCGCAGCACCGCCTACGCGGCCCGGTTCAATCTTGCCGTCCCCGATCTCATCCTGGATCCGCCGCAGTTTGCGTCGCCAGCCAAGGTCAACCTGGTCATTCGCACGACCACCGGCGATCCAGTCGCTTCGAACCGGCTGGCGGGGATGGAATTGCGCGCCTCCCCCGACGCCGGTTTGCCGCCGGCACTTTGGCCCCGGCTGGACTACCCGTTCCTTTTATCGAATGGCACGGTGCGCGTTACTAACGTTGACGGTTCAGCGCCGCGGCAATTCTTCATCGTGAGAGAACCCCAATGAGGCAACCATGACTGCTCCGCAACCGCTGCCCCCGCCATCTTTTTCCGGCCCCAAAGCTTTCACGCTGATCGAACTGCTTGTCGTGATCGCCATTATTGGGATCCTCGCCGCGTTGCTGCTGCCGGCTTTGTCGAGCGCAAAGGAAAAGGCGCGCCGCACCAGTTGCTTGAACAGCTTGAGACAATTCAGCCTGGCGTTGCACATGTACGGCGACGACAACCGGCAGCAACTGCCCAGCGGCGCTCCCAACAAACCGATGGCGGCCACGGACGACCACCTGCCCGTCATCTCCAACGCCTCCAGCAATGCCATCGTCCAGTACACCAAGAACGCGCAGATGCTCCACTGCCCGAGCTTTGGCGACTGGTTCGCGAAAGAATGGGCCGGCCGGCCATTCGAGGAGCGTCAGTACGGTTTTGTCATCGGTTACAACTATCACGGCGGGCACACCAATACCCCGTGGCGACCGATCATAGCCGGCGGCCCGACCTGGATTTCACCGCAGAAACTCACCGAAGATCCCGGCCTGGTCCTCCTTTCTGATATGAATGACTGGTCGCCGCTTTACGGCCAGACCTTCGTTCCGCACGCCCGGGGCGGAACGATTCGCGAGGGCATTGATGTGGCAAACAAGGGCGTCAACGGCGCGTCGTCCGCGGCGGTGGGCGCCGTGGGGGGCAACGTCGGCTTGCTCGACGGCTCGGCGCAGTGGCGCAAGATCGGGCAGATGAAAATTTACCGCGGTTCCCAGCAATGGGATGAGGACGGTTGCTGGGCGATGTGGTGAACCCGCGCGGGCGCGGGCAAGCTCAGGTCAGGACTGTTTCACCCTTGAGAATCCAATCGTAGCCTTTTGCTTCCAGCTCGAGCGCCAACCCCTTGCCGCCGGTTTTGACGATGTGACCATCCACCAGCACATGGACGAAGTCGGGAACAATAAAATTTAACAGTCGCTGGTAATGGGTGATAACCAGCTGGGCATTATCGGCGCGCTTGAGCTTGTTCACGCCGTTGCTGACCACTTTGAGCGCATCAATGTCCAGCCCGGAATCGGTTTCGTCGAGGATCGCGAGCTTTGGTTCGAGCACCGCCATCTGGAAAATCTCGGCGCGCTTCTTTTCGCCACCGGAGAAGCCTTCGTTCACTGAGCGCTTCAGCAAATCGTCCTTCAGTTCCAGCAACTTCATCTTGTCCTTCACGAGGGCCAGGAACTCGATGGCATCGAGCTCGGACTCGCCCTTGTGTTTGCGGATCTCGTTCAGGGCGGCCTTGAGGAAATAGGTGCTGTTCACTCCGGGAATCTCGACCGGATACTGGAACGCCAGGAACAATCCTTCGCGCGCGCGTTCCTCCGGGTCGAGGTCGAGCAGGTCTTTGCCGTAGTAAAGCACTTCGCCGCCGGTGATGTCGTAGCCGTCACGCCCCGCCAGCACCGCCGCCAGCGTGCTCTTGCCGCTGCCATTCGGCCCCATGACGGCATGGACCTCGCCCGGGTTGATGGTCAGGCTGACGCCTTTGAGAATCTGTTTGCCTTCAACGCCGGCGCTGAGGTTCTTGATTTCGAGAATAGGTTGCTTGCTCATGGTCTAAATTTCCTTCGTCCTCGTCCTCGTCCTCGTCCTCGTAATCGAATCCTCAAAATCGAGGATGGTAATGGGAGCGAAGGACGAGGGCGACTTGGTCACCCCACACTGCCTTCCAGGCTCACGCCCAACAGCTTCTGGGCTTCCACCGCAAATTCCATCGGCAATTCCTTGAATACTTCCTTGCAAAAGCCGTTCACGATCATGTTCACGGCATCCTGCGTGGCAATGCCACGCGCGTTGCAGTAAAAAATCTGGTCCTCGCCAATCTTCGAGGTCGAAGCTTCGTGTTCGACGCTCGACGACGTGTTTTTCACCTCAATGTACGGGAACGTGTGGGCGCCGCACTTGGCGCCGATCAGCATCGAGTCGCACTGCGAGAAGTTGCGTGCATTCGTGGCGCTCTTCTGGATTTTGACGAGGCCCCGATAGCTGTTCTGGCCGTGGCCCGCCGAGATGCCCTTGGAAATGATGGTGCTGCGCGTATTCCTGCCGATGTGAACCATCTTCGTGCCCGTGTCGGCCTGCTGGTAATTGTTGGTCACCGCCACGGAATAAAATTCGCCCGCGGAATTGTCGCCGAGCAATACACAACTCGGATACTTCCAAGTGATCGCCGAACCGGTTTCGACCTGCGTCCAGGTGATTTTCGAGTTCCGGCCTTTGCACAGACCGCGCTTGGTGACGAAATTGTAA
>CAZCZP010000402.1:0-2645 GCA_964502895.1 uncultured Bifidobacteriaceae bacterium | reverse complement strand
ATATGCTCCAGCGAACTCAGCGTCTTGATCTTGCTCTCGTCGTAATTGTGTTTGGGTTTTTCGGCCATAGAAATTTGGTAATGGAGAATGCAAAAATGTGACGAGGTAGGAAATGCGAAATTACACCAAAATTACACCAATCTGATTCGATTCGGCATTCTCTGGCCGTTGCGCAGAGGAGCGGAATTTAATGGGCTTGAGCCTTCGGGTATTCGACCCGGCCAGCACTACGATTGCGATACAATGAATCGGGCTCTGAGAGAGCTACAGACTTTCGTAGTATTCGTCGAGTTCCTTGTCATCAATGACGATGATCGCGTCGCTAAAGTCCCGGCCGCTGCTCTTGAGTATTTGTGCGACCTGTGGCGAAGCCCAGCGGCGACGCCGTTTGTCCTTGCCGATGGGCGGCGGCTTGAGGCGGTAATGGCCGGAAGGATCAGTTTCCAGGATTCCCCGGTCCACCATCCGAACGAGGGCGGGTTTAGCCCAGTCCGGCTCCAGACGCGCCCGCCGCTTGCCGCCCGCACGGCGGCAGATTTCCTTGGCGGAAATGAACTCGTGCGCCCACGACTTCAGGAAATAGTAAACTTCTCGCTCGTCTGCGTCCATTGCCCGACAAGTTAAACCATTTCTTGGCCACGCGTCGAACAATTTATGCCATAAGCGGCGCGAAGGGCGGGAAGGGCGGCAGATTTGCCCGGCGTGTTGCGGTGCCTAATGCGTGAAACAGTTTCTCCGAAACGGTGAACTGTCATTCACCTCAGTTCACGCAACGCCAGAGTTCGCCAAAGCAAACCTGGGTTATTCGTGATGATGCCGTCCACGCCCATGTCGAGCAGCTTGTTCGCCACGGCCGGATCGTTGATCGTATAGACCCAGACCTTCAGTCCGCGTTTGTGGGCCTCCTCGACTGCCAATCTGGTCACCTGATCGTTCCAAACCGCTGCCTTCGCGCCGGTCTTGACCAGATCGTCGAGCCAAGCGGCATCAAGCAGCTTTGGCCGGTCGCCGGGCTTGCTGCCGTCAGCCAGGCATTTCGGGGGGCCTAGTGCGGCCAACACTTGCCGCGGTTCCAGTTCGTGAAATTTCTTGAGGTACTCCCAGTCAAACGCCTGGACGACCACGCGGTTGATCAGGCTTTTCTCGCGCAACAGTTTCACGCAGGTCGCGGCGTCACCCTCTTTGCGTTCAATGAGTGTCACGCCGCCGTTGCCTTGAATGAAATCCAGGGCTTCACTCAATAATGGCACGCGCGTTCCGGCGTACTTCGGATCGAACCAGATTCCGGCGTCAAGGGTCTGCAATTCGGCGACGGTTTTGGACCCCACGGGGATTTTTGCGCCGCCCCAACGGTTCGTCGCGTCGCTTGTGCGATCCAATATGCCGTCGTGGAACACCACCGGTACGCCGTCCTTGCTGTGGTAATAATCCAACTCCACGAGGTCCGCGCCCGATTCGATGGCAAGCTTGAAGGACGGCAGCGTATTCTCCGGCGCGAATTGCATGTAACCGCGATGGGCGATGATGAGCGGCCGCCTGACATTCAAAATCCTGGCCGCGGGGACTTCAGATTCGGCAGCATTCATCGGTGGAACAGTGGTTGCGAGACTCACGGCCAACAGGGTGAAATACACACGGACGCTCCGTGAAGGATGAAGTTTCACGCGCCGACAATTGCGCAAAGGCACGACGCCATCAAGTGCAAACCTGCGAAGGACAACACGTCGCCCACGTGGCATCCGGCACAGTTCTCCGCGGAAAAACATTGAATTCTGCGCCGACTGCGGCAACATCCCCACCATTCTGAGACTTTTTTGTCTTTTGATTTTTGATTTTCAATTATGAACGTTTCGCTTGCGTTCCGCCCCAAACTGGTGGACGCGCTGAAAGGTTATTCGAAGCAGGATTTGTCGCGCGACCTGATCGCAGGCATCACCGTCGGCATCGTCGCGCTGCCGTTGGCGATGGCGTTTGCCATCGCATCGGGTGTCAAGCCTGAAGCCGGCATCTTCACCGCGGTCATCGCGGGCTTTCTCATCTCGGCGCTCGGCGGATCGCGCGTGGCCATCGGCGGGCCGACCGGCGCGTTCATCGTCATTCTTTACGGCATCCACGAAAAATACGGCGCGGAGAATCTCGCCATCTGCACCGTCATGGCAGGTGTCATTCTCTTCGTCATGGGCGCGGCGCGGCTGGGGACAATGATCAAGTTCATTCCCTATCCGGTGACAATGGGTTTCACGTCCGGCATCGCAGTCCTCATCTTCACCACGCAGATCAAAGATTTTTTCGGATTGAGCGTGGAAAAGGTGCCTTCCGAATTCGTGGAGAAAATGAAAATCCTCGCCGAACACGCGGGAACTTTCCAATGGCCCACGCTCGCGCTCGCTGCCGCATCGCTGGCGATCATTTTGTTTTGGCCCAAGTCTTGGCAACGCCGAGTGCCTGGCTCGATTGTCGCACTGGTGCTCGGGACACTGGCGGTTGTGCTATTAAGCCTTCCCGTCGAGACAATCGGTTCGAAATTCGGTGGCATCCCGCAAGCGCTCCCCAAGCCCACGATTCCTGCGCTCTCATGGGAAAACATCCAACATCTCTTTCAGCCCGCCACCACCATCGCGCTTCTCGCCGCCATTGAATCACTC
>CAZCZP010000401.1:0-2656 GCA_964502895.1 uncultured Bifidobacteriaceae bacterium | reverse complement strand
CCACGCCGAGGGCCGAGATTTTTGTGAACGCCGCTGGCTCGACCAAGCGTACCCGCGCTTCGAGCGGCTTGCTGCCGCCCCATTGTTCCAATTCAACCTTCGCTCCCGGTTGAATCACCGCGCCGTCACGGGAGAGCACTTCAATCACGACTTCCAAATCTGTTGGGTCGCCTACTTCCAACAGCGGTGTTCCCATGGTGACGGTTCGCGTGCTTTCCTCGAACACGCGCAGCACGCGCCCGGTCACGGGCGATTTCACTTCCGTTGGCCGCGCGCTGGAATGCGAACCGCCCGTCACGAAATCGGCGAGTTCCGCCTCGGCCTGGCGCAGCGCGCTTTCCGCGGCGGTCTTTTCCCGTGCGGCGGATGTTTCCCGCCATTGGACGACCTCAAGTTCCTGCTCGGAAATCGTGCCGTCGGCGTGGAGCTTTTCGTTTCGTTTCAATTCACTGATTGCGAAACTGTGAGTAGCGCGGGCTTTTTCCAGATTGGCAGCCGCGGCGTCGCGCCGCGCTTCCGCCGTGCTGCGCGTGCGCGGGTCCAATGGCGATGAGGCCGGTGGATCAATGACGGCCAACACTGTCTCGCCAGCCTTGATCTCGGCGCCGGGCTTGAAGGGAATCCGCCGAAGCTGGCCGGTCACGGGTGCGGAAATGATGAATCGTTGCTTGATGCGCGTTTCGCCTTCCTCGTTCACCGTGGCGCGCAATGAGCCGGAAATGACTTTCGCCGTCTCGACCGGAACCGGTTGCGGCCAAAGACCAATCACGATCAACGCGAGGAGAGCCGCACCACCTGCATAGGGAAGCCAGCGGCGACGGCGGCGTTGCTGATTGTTCCGGCGGGAAACCGGCTGTTGCGCGTTATCTGCTTTACCGCTGTTCTCCATGAAATGTCTTTTTCGTTGATTGCAATCAATCGCCGGCTTGGCGGCGCAGGCTCACGTCCACTACTCGGGCGACTTCAACGCGCCCACCAGATTCAACTGGTTCAGTTTCCGCAAGACAAACAAAGCTGACAATGCGGAAGCGATGGTCACCACGAGCACAGCAAACGAGTAGTTTCCCAGCGTCAACACCAACGGCAGGCGCACCGTTTCCGTGTTGACCTGTTTCAAAATCGCCGTGGCGAATCCAGTTCCCAGCAACAGCCCAAGCGGCACGGCGACCATCGCAAGGATCACCAGTTCGGTCACGAGCACCGCGCCAACCTCGCGGCGCGAAAATCCAACGACGCGCAACGTCGCCAGTTCGCGCGCCCGTTCGGCCAGTGAGATGCGCGCGTTGTTGTACACGACGCCGAAAGCTACGACCGTTGCGAAGACCAGGTAAATGGACTGGATCAAACCAATGCTCGCCGCGGTGGTTTTGCGGAAGTTGGCGCGCAGCGATTCCTTGATCGCCAGCCAGCTTACGCGCGGCACGCCCTTCAACGCCCGGTAGAATTCGCTTCGCCGCGCGCCGTCCACGGTCACACCCGCGCCCGTGATGATGTCACCTTCCTCCAACAGGCGGTTTACCGCGTGGATGTCCATGTAGGCCGCCACGCCGGCGAAATCCTGGGCCAGCCCGACCAATGGCACCGCGCGGGCGGGCCGTTTGCCTTCGAGCACTTCGACGAGCAAGTCATCGCCGACCCGCGCTCCGAGCGCCTCCGCGAGTTTGGCCGAGACCACCAGTCCGTTGGGCGGCAGCGGAATCTGCTGCGTGTGCGAATTCACCACGCGATTCAACACGCCGTTCTCCGTCATTCCCTGGATCACGATTTGCCGGCTGTGGTTTCCGAATCGAATCCGCGCGTAGGCGTAACGAAAAGGTTCGACCGATACGACGCCCGGCAGTTGTTCGATACGATGCCGCACCGAGTCGTTCGACGGTTCAATCAGGCCGAGGCCCACGTCCTGCCGCTGGAGCACGTCCCATTGAAAATCCATCACCTCGCCGATGCCGTCGCGAAAGGCATTGGGAACAATCAGGATTCCCGTGGCCAGCGCCAGTCCGGCCACGGTAAACAGCGCCTGCATGGGTTTGCGCTCCAGATTGCGCACTGCGATGCGAAAGGTGTGCGAGAGCAAATGAGCCACACCGGTTTTCTCGACGAAGGCCGGGCGATAATTGGCCGGTGGTTCCGGACGCATGGCTTCCGCCGGTGGCAGCCGCGCCGCGCGACGCACCGCACTGAACACGCCTGCCGCCGCGGCGCCTGCGCACACCATCAGCGCCAGCAACAGCGCAGAACGATCTAGTTGAAAGTTCAACTCCGGGAAGCGGAAAAAAATATGATACAAGTTCACGATCCGATGCCCGAGAAAAATTCCGCCTGCCCAGCCCAGCGCCGTGCCCGTTGCAACCATCACGAACGCGAACTTAAGATAGTGAACGGCGATCTGGCGATTCGTGAAACCGAACGCCTTCAGAATGGCGATCTGTTCACGCTGCAGATTTAACAAGCGGGTCAGGACCGCATTCGTCATGAACGCCGCCACGCTTAGAAAGACGATGGGAAAACCGATGGCCAGCGTGTGCAGCACGCGGATTTCATCCGAGACACGAATATGCGACGGATGATCCGCGCGCCCATAAGCGCCGCGTCCGCCGTAGGGTTCGAGCAATGTGTCCAGCGCCGCGATCACTGGTCGTTCGGAAGCGCCGGGCGC
>CAZCZP010000400.1:0-2659 GCA_964502895.1 uncultured Bifidobacteriaceae bacterium | reverse complement strand
TGGCCTTGCCTCGATTTGGTGGACAGGGAATGTCTGGCCGGTGGACTGGGACACGCACGGTTGCGGTCGAGCGGAGAGATCACAGATTCGTGGTAATGGTAGAAGGCCGGTAGAAAAGTGTCCAACCGCCAGTTCCTGACCCCATATCAATCGAGTTCCGCGGATCAGCAAGGTTGAATTTGTACCACTGCACGCGACCGTCTTCGAAAAGGAAATTTCCTCCCTCGGGAACGCCACCGCGTTGCCGGTGGCTGGCCGTCATATAAGTTTTGTTATCACTGTAAGTGGTGGACCAGCCCAAGGTGCCCCGATTGGCTGACAAGTTCCAGGCCCCGGTCGCCTGCAACCGATCACTCATGATCGGAGCATGACGTTGCGGGCCGGCGAACTTTCGTTTGAAGTGCCACTCGGCCAGCCCAGCCGAATTATATGGCCAGGTGTTCCCGGAATTGTTTTCCCGGCCCGGCAGATAAAAATAGCCGATCAACTGTTGGACCGCATCCGATACGATTCCGGTTTCGGCAATGCGATGCCAGTCGTCGGTCGGACAATAAAGCACGTCATTCCGGGTGCGCTGGTTGACGGCCGTGCCGCGGCGGTTCGGGTACAGATAACCGAAATAGAAGTTGCTCAAGCCGGGCGCCATCCAACTCAGGTCGTGGCCGCTTCGATTGTCGGGAAACGAGTTTTGATTGTCGGCACCGTAGGCATTAAGCGCCACGCCCCATTGTTTGAGGTTGTTCAAGCACTGGATTCGTACCGCCCGGGTCTTGGCCTTGGCCAGCGCCGGGAGCAGCATCGAGGCGAGGATGGCGATGATTGCAATGACCACCAGCAGTTCAATCAATGTGAAAGCCACACTGCTTCTGCGTTTGCAGCAAATCGGTTTCATTGGGTCGGGGTCATTCTCCGTCATCGCCGTCTTTCATGCAACACGACAGTTTTACGCTTTTGCGCCGATGAATTAGCGGGAATCCAAACGGCGGCGACGTGCCGCAAAGGCGTGGCCGAACAAACCAGCGGAACCCTCAGTCAGAATCCAATCATCGTTTGCCGGCCAGAGCGCCGACAATTCGCGACCGGTAAATCCGCCTCGGACGCTGGCCACGCCGTCATGGCGGGAAACCCGGTTGCACCCCGCCAGCCAGAGCAACCGGCTGCAAAACAGCGGCCACGCGGCGCGGCGTGGCTCGATGGCAACAAACAAGTCCGCAAGCTCCGCAACGTCGCGAAGCATGGCGGCCAATCGAGCGTCCGAAAACTCGTGCAGGAACAGATTCGCCACGACGACCTGCGGCGGGTTGCTCGCGGCTTCGTGCAACCAGTCGAACACGTCGCGAACCAGAAATTCCGCGCGCCAGCCCAGCCCCGCAAATTTCGTAATGGCGCACGCATGGACCGCGTCCTGCCGGTCAATCAGGCGCAAGTTGACGTTGCGCCACTCCGGAGCCAATCGCCGCGCGACCCCCAGCATGAAATCCCCCGCCCCGGCGCCAAGATCGGCGATCTGTTTCGGCGGGTTCGCGCTGAGGCCGGACCGCAATAAGTTTGCCATCATCGCGTGATTGCGCATCACCGTATTGACGCGATGCAAGTCGCGTCGGGCCCGGATCGCGCGCGGGTCCGCGGGCGGCAAGTCATCCAGGAACTCGGGTTCGATGGTGCGTTGCGAAAGGGCCGCCCGGTTGCGCGCCGCGCCCGCAACATTCGTTTTAGATTGCGCGTTGGCGATGGAACCAGGCGCAGCGATTCCGCGTTCGAGGAGGTGCATGAAGGAAGTTAGCGCGGTTCATTGAAATCCGCCACGCAAGACATGCATCACTTCCGGTGGAAAGGAACAGGTGCAGAGGTTTAAATCGGTGAATTTCCAGTCGCACTTGACAGCCGGTTCGCGGAACATCCAACTCGCTTGGCGGACGAAGCTGCCGACATGGCAAACCCATTTTACAGTCCCGGAGCGCAACGAGCCACAAAGGTGAACGACCTATTTGGCGCGATTGCCGACCGTTACGACTTGATCAACGACGTTCAGAGTTTCGGCCTGCATCGGCGCTGGAAACGCCGCGTCGTCGAACTGGCCAACGTGCGCCCGGGAAACCGCGCTCTGGACTTGTGCTGCGGCACCGGCGACATCGCCTTCGCGCTGGCAAAGCGTGGCGCAACTGTCACAGGGCTGGATTTCAATGAAGCGATGCTCGCTGTCGCGGAACAACGCCGGGCTAAAATTCAAACGCAGGCTTCCGGAGACAGCGACGCGGTTCGCGTGGAGTTCCTGCGCGGCGACGCCATGCAGATTCCGCTTCCAGACTCGACTTTCGACATCGTTACGGTGGGTTATGGCCTGCGCAATCTCGCTGATTGGGAGGCTGGCCTGAGCGCGATGGTCCGAGTGGCCAAACCTGGCGGGCGACTGGTCGTGCTGGAATTCGGCAAGCCCGACAACGCAGTCTGGCGCGCCGCGTATTTTGGTTACCTGAAGCTGTTCGTGCCGGTTCTCGGTTTGATCTTCTGCCGCAATGCGGGCGCGTACGCTTACATTCTCGAATCACTGAAGCATTACCCGGCACAACGCGGCGTGGCGGCGCAGATGCGGAAGCTGGGTCTGGTGAATGTTCAAATCGTCAATCTGATCGGCGGCGCGATGAGCATCAACTGCGGC
>CAZCZP010000399.1:0-2706 GCA_964502895.1 uncultured Bifidobacteriaceae bacterium | reverse complement strand
ACGTCGCGCGATTCTCCTGCGAAACAAAGTGATACAGTGCGCCATTAAACGTGGCCTCAATCTTCGGGTCGCCCTTCGCGGGTTTGCCGTCGGTGAAATAGCTCACGGGATCATAACCTTCTAGCGCGACTCCTTTCTTGTTCGTGAACACCAGCGTCTTGCCGCCGGCCACGCCATTCTTTGCGACCAGACTGGGCCAGTTCGCGTCCGCCTTCGCGACGTTCGGCGCGAGTTCCTTGTTGAACAGGTCAAACGCCTTCTTGTTGTGTTGCAGGATCAGCTTCCCATCAATGATCTGAAACCACTCGGGCGAAATGGGCGAGAGCCGATTGATGCTGGCCGCGTAACCGCAATAGCCGCCGTAAGCCGGCGCATACTTCGCGGGATGCGCGTCGAAAAGAGTTTTGTGTTCGGCGCTCGCGAAGTGATATTTCGCGCCGTCGTATTCGGAACTGAACTTGGCGTTGCCCTTCACCGCTTTGTTGTCGGTGAAATAGGCCACGGGATCGTAGCCCTGGATGGCGAGGCCCTGTTTGCTTTTGAGGACCAGAGATTTTCCGCCGGCGCCCGCCGCGTGGCCAAACGCGCCAAGCGCGAGGGTGACGATCAAACTGAGGACTGTCTTTTTCATCTTCGATTTTCGTGTTGGTTGATGACTGATGGGAATGAGTCGCGGCTGGCGCGGATTCCTTTCACTGTGCCGCGGGCTTGTTCGATGCCGCGGAGCTTGCCGGCAACGTCGAGCGCCATTCGGCTTCCACTTCCGACAAACTGCGGCCCAGCACGCGCGGAATGCTTTTGAAACCGCCGCGCCAGATTTGTTTGAATTTGTCCCAGCCGTGGCGCTCGATGACGCAGGCGAGAAAGCTCGCCGACTGGTGATACGCCAACCATTCCGGTTGCTTGAGAAAATCCTCCGCCAACGTTTTCAGCGGCAACAGGCGGCCCTGCGCGGCGAGTTGTCCGACGATGGCGTCACGATTGCGCCAGCGCTCATCCGAGTAGCTGGCGAAGCCCTCGTCAATCCAGCGCTCCGGCTTGCCCCAAACCGCCCCGGCAATGACGTGGCAAAACTCGTGCGTGCTGCACCCGTTGTTCGTCGCGTTCACGACGGCAAACACGACGCGAATGCTGGCAATCGCGCCGCCAAACTGCTCCGCGCCCATCAAGTCTTTCATGCGCGGACGCGAATCCACGAGGAACACATGGATGCGATCCGGAAACTCATCGCGCCGGATCAGTTGCAGCACCGACGCTCGCGACGCCGCGATGCTCCGTTCGATCTCATCCAGCCGCGGCACCGTCGCCGAGCCGGCCTCATAGTAAATCGTGAAATGCGCCGTGGCGATGGTCTGCCAGCGAAAGCCTGGATGGTTCGCGTATTTCGTCAACCGGTCGCCGCCGAACAACGAGCCCGCGTTGAGACGGTCGGTTGCCAGCGCCAGCACCGACATCGCGACGACGGCAAGCCAGCAGAAATGGAGGCGCACGTTGGCCATGGTGCGAGGTGGCTATCGGGTCGCCGCCGTAATCGCAGGCTGTAAGCGACCCTGAACCGTGACCGCGTGTCCATCGGGATCGCGAAAGATTTGGGCATTGGAACTTGCGTTGTGCTTGGAAACGAACTTCGTTCCGCCGGAGCGAAGTGAGTTCACCAACGAGGTGGCATCGTCCACGACGAGCTGCGTGTTCCAGAAAACGAGGTCGTTCGCCTTTGCATCGGGCGGCAAATCCCGTCCGCCGGGCGGCGCGATGTATTCCAGAAATTCAATCCCCGGCCCGCGCTCCGCCTTCAGCGCTGTGATCCGCAGCCGCGCACCAAAGACTTGATTCAAATGCTCCTGCTCCGGACCGTAGTTGTGCGCGCCGCCAGCGACCTTGAAGCCGAGTTGATCGCGATAGAACGCGAGGCTCTTGTCCGTGTCGCTCACCACGATGGCCGTGTGATCAATACCGAGAAAAATCCTGGGAGTGCCGGTGTCCTCGCCGGCGGCTTGCCACTTCGGATTCCCTTTGCCTGGCGGAAACCAGATGATCTCCAACACGCGATCCTCCGGGTCGCGAAAGTAAAACGCCTTGATGCCGCCCGCGTCCTTGTTCCACTCCGGCAATGTCTGCGGCGCGGTAGAGACGTGCGTGACCTTGTGCGCGAGCAGCCGCGCGTAGGCTTTGTCCATGTCGCTCACCACGATCGCGATGTGCTGAAACCAGCGATCAAAGCTGCGCGAGTCCGGCGGGATGGGCCGTCCTTTTTTTCCGAGGTGTTCCGCCAACGTGATGCGTTCGTCGCCGAGTTTCAACGTCGCCACTCGCAACTTCACACTTTTCAGGCCCAACAATTCGTCCTGCGCCTTGCCGCTCGCTTCAGAAACGGAAACCAATTCAAACGGCAGGGTGTTCGTATAAAACGGCAGCACGCGCCCCAGATCATTCACCGTCAGTCCGATTGCGCCGACTTCGCGAACTCCGGCGTGAGTGGAAAGCGCGAGCGAAAACAGCGCAACAAGCACAGCCGCTTTGGCCAGCATTTGCGCGAAGCCAAACCGCGCACCCGTCCTTCGGACACCCTCTCCCCATCCGATGGGGAGAGGGACGGGGTGAGGGGCTTGTGCAGCTTGAGCGATTCCTTGATCTGCGCGCCGACGCGGAACACGGGATTCAACGACGCGCCCGGTTCTTGAAACACATAACTCACCACGCCGCCGC
>CAZCZP010000398.1:0-2716 GCA_964502895.1 uncultured Bifidobacteriaceae bacterium | reverse complement strand
AAGCGCTACGGCTTGAAATAGCCCGCGGCGTCAACACCGGCGCACTAAATCAAAATCAGAAACATGAAACGCGCGCTTCGCCGGCTTATTACCCTTTGGTTTGTGGAAAGCACGTTGTTCTGTGCGCAATTGATTTCTGCTGCGCAGCCCATTCCATCCTCGTCGCCCGGCAACTATCTGTTCGACCGGACGATTTCCCGCGAAGTTCTGGAGAATTATCTGGAGCGCGCGATTACGATGGAGGGAATGCTCAATGGCCGCGGTGATCTTGATGACAACATCCGGATGCTCAAGAGCGTCGGAGCGAAGTTCATCGGACGCGCGCTCTGCCTGTGGGCAGGCGAGGCCAATCTGATGAGCAATCTTGAGCGCGCGAAGCAGCAACTCCCGAAAGTCCACGCCACAGATCCGGACATGATTTTGCAGGCGTGCATCTTCGAAATCGTCACGACGCAGGTGGATCAGGTGCCGGTGCCGGAATGGGCGTTCACTGCTCTGGGTCAGCCGGCGGAGAAAAGGAACTTCCGTTATGCCGACATGCTGTATCCGAGCGGGCGGTTTGTGAATCACTGGAGGAACGGCCAGTCCGTGCCAGATGTCAGCCGGCCGGAGACGAAGCTCTGGTTTTATTTTCTCGGCGCATCGTTCATTGACGTGGGTTGCGAAGCGATTCATCTCGGGCAAACAGAGTTGATGAACGGCAACGACCGCGACCTCACTCACTATTCGCAAGTGTTGACCCTGATTCGCGCTCACGCCGCGAAACACGCGCGGCGGCACATGGTCTTGCTCGATTCGCACGTGCCGAGCGGCGGCCTGTTGCGTGATGGGCAACTGCTCATGGATTTTCATTCGTTTCCGCTACGCATCATGGAAACGCCCGACAAACCGCAGGAAGCGATTCTTAAGCTGGGATTTTCCGACGGCATTTACAATCGAAGCAAAGGCGGCACCACCTTCAGCGGCTGGAAATGCGAACACCTGCCTTATCTGGTGGAGATTGATAACTGGGGCGTCAGCAAAACGCCGGGCCAGGCCAAGGCGGGCGGCATCTGGATTTGGGGCTACGACGAAATCACATGGTTCGCGCAACAGAGCCAGTCGTATAGGAGCAACTGGCTGCACTACGCGCGCGATTGGGTGCGGAACACGGACACCAACGGATTCCTTCAAATGCCCGGCAGCCGCACGCTGCGCTCGCCGCTGGACAACAAGCGCTGGTATTACGCCAACAAACCAAGCGCGTCAGTCCCGGAGGGTTTTGGCGATGAGGAGGCAATTCGTGCTATCTGGACGGGAGACGCGAAACAGTAGCGCAACAAGATTCGACTGCCTGAAGCTGGGAAGCTGATTAAACTCATCGGCTCAACATCGGGTCAAGCCACAGCCCCCAATCGTTGCCGTTCCCGTTGCTGGCTGGATCAACGATCAACTCAAGTTTTTTCACTCCGGTGACTTCGACTTTATAAGTCGCCACTTTCGCACCACGAATTACGTTAGAACGATAAACCTCCTTGCCGTCACCTTTGATGATGAAGATGACCGATCCATGAGGCTGTTGCAGCGTGTGCAAACCCGCTTCGCCGCGCAGCTCTCTCCATTTGCCGTCGAGATCGAACACGTAGCGGGACGGTGCGTGTGCGTAGAGGCCGGTCGCGTACAATTTGCCGCAGTCCAGAAACGGGGAAGTGATCTGGTCATTTAGAGGAAGCCGGTTGGCCGCGGGCTTGAGCCAGCCAACTTCGGCGCTCGCCGCGCGTGCATCGCCCAGCGCCAACTCAGTCTTTTCGGCCGCGGCCTCGGCGGGACTTCGCTTGGCGTCGTTGCTCAGGCTGGCGACAAGTTTGCCGCCAATCGCCTTTGCTAACGCCGTGGCCGCGCCTGATGCAATCTGCTTCAACGCCTCCTGCGCCGCGCTGAGGTCGTTGCGTGCGGCTGCTTCGGCGATCGGCTCAAGGCAGTGGCGCAACTCCCATTGAGTTAGGTCCACATTCCCGTCGGACGAGACGCTGAAGTTGAGTCGTCGTTCTGAAACGGCGCCATTCGCGTGGCAGAATTCAACACGCAAATCTCCGTTGGCACAGCGCGCCAGATCGCTCACCTCAATGGCGAACCTTCCTTCCGCATCTGGGACCGAGGTCGCCGTCGGCGCACGATAACCGCCATCATGCACTGAATCGAAGTAGGCCACGACCCCATAAATTGGCGGCGAACCGGTGACCGTTCCTTCAAGCCGCAAGCCACCGCGCCGGCCGGCCAGGTCCGCGCGTGTGACGTTCGTGGAAAGCGTCAGTTTGCTATGCTCGATGCCTGGCCGCTTCGCAAAGTCCTTGTCTGATCCGTTGAACAGTGGATTTGAAGCAAGGCGCATTGCGCTGGCCATCGTGAGAAACGAGCCTTTTCCTTCACCGCGCAATTCCTCTCGATAAGTATGATTGCCCCCACCCATCAGCGAAGTGCCGAGGGCTTTTTCATCCCAGCGTTCGCCGCAATGGGGCAGCATGAGAGCGTGGCCCAGTTCGTGAGCGATGCCGCCCAGGAAAATCGTCGTGTGTTTGCCGAGCGACATCCTGCCGTATTCAGCATCGTGGAGCATCGGCTCTTTCCTGGTGAGATGATCGAGGTTTTGATTGGCCCAGTCCGCAGCGAAACACATTCGATGTCTTTCGTCCCAAATCCCGAAGTAAGGCGAATGATGCCGGAACGTCAGCGCCTT
>CAZCZP010000397.1:0-2718 GCA_964502895.1 uncultured Bifidobacteriaceae bacterium | reverse complement strand
GAAACGCCTCAACGCAAGATTTCTATTGCAGTCCGCCGGTTTTCTTCTGAGCCTTGAACCCTGATGAAGCCATTGTATTCAACGTTGAGCCTCCTTTTGTTCATTGCTGTCTCTCCGCCAGAACTCGCTGCCGCCACCGCGCTGGAACTCAAACCGGGCGACCACGTCGCCATCATCGGTCACGCGTTGGCCGACCGCATGCAGCACCACGGCTGGCTGGAAACCTTGATCCACGCGAAATTTCCCAAGCACGATTTGGTCTTCCGCAATCTGGCCGTGGCCGGCGATGAAGTCGCGACGTGGCATCGTTCGGAGAATTTCGGCTCGCGTGATGAGTGGCTCACCAAAACCAAGGCGGATGTGATCTTTGCGTTCTACGGCTTCAACGAATCGTTCGCCGGTGACGCGGGTTTGGATAAATTCAGGATAGACCTCGACAAATTTCTCAAGGACACGAAAAGCAAGAACTACAGCGGTAAAGGCGCGCCACGTATCGTTCTGTTTTCTCCCATCGCAAATGAGAAACTCAAGGACGCGAATCAACCGGACCCCGCCGCCAACAATGCCAACCTGCAAAAATATACCGCCGTCATGGCCGAAGTCGCGAAGGCCAACAGCGTGCCGTTCGTGGATTTGTTCAGCGTCTCGCAGCGGCTTTACGCCCAGGCGGCGAAGCAGGGAAGTTCCCTCACGTTCAACACCTTTCTCCTGACCGAAGCGGGTGACAAAGCGCTGGCGCCGGAAATTCTTCAGGCTTTGTTCAACGAGAAACCGCCGTCCGGCAATCTCGAAAAACTCCGCGCCGCCGTGCTCGACAAAAACGCCGAGTGGCACGCGCGCTATCGGACCGTGGACGGCTACAACGTCTATGGCGGACGCTCGGCCCTGGCGTTCGAGCCTGGCAAAGGCAAGTTCATCAGCGACCGCAACCCGCCGCCGCCGCACGTTTCCAATTTCAAAATCATGCAGCAGGAAATGTCGCAGCGCGACGTGAAGACGGCCAACCGCGACAAGCGCGTCTGGGCCGTGGCCAGGGGCGGCGATCTCCAAGTGGATGATTCAAACCTTCCGCCCGTGGAGTCCGTCGCACCCAACAAAGTGGATGTGCAGCCTTACCTGAGCGGCGAGGAAGCGATGAAAAAGATGACGCTCGCGAAAGGTTGCAAGGTGAATTTGTTCGCCAGCGAAGAGCAGTTTCCCGAACTTATCAACCCGGTGCAGATGGCATTCGACACCAAGGGCCGCCTCTGGGTTTCCGCGTGGCCCAGTTATCCGGAACGCACGCCCACCAGCGAGACCGGCGACAGCCTGCTGATCTTTGAAGATACGAACAACGACGGCAAGGCCGACAAGGTGACGAAATTTCTCGATGACTTGAATTGCCCGACAGGTTTTCAGTTTTTCAAAGATGGCGTGCTCGTGATGCAAGCACCGGATTTGTGGTTCGTGCGCGATACCAACGGCGACGGCAAGGCGGACTGGAAAGAGCGCGTGCTCATGGGCATGGATTCGGCGGATTCACATCACACCGCCAATTCCATCGTGCTTGAACCCGGCGGAGCGATTTATCTGAGCGACGGCGTCTTCCATCGAACTCAGGTCGAGACTGTGACCGGTCCGGTGCGGAACAACGACGGTTGCATCTACCGTTACGAACCGCTCACGCACAAATTTGAACGCTACGTTTCCTACGGTTTTGCCAATCCGCACGGGCGCGTGTTCGATTACTGGGGCAACGACATCATCACGGACGCGACCGGCAACGAAAATTATTTCGGCCCGGCGTTCAGCGGTTTTCTGGAATACCCGGCCAAGCATCCGGACATGAAAAAATTCTGGAAGCAACCGTCGCGACCCTGCCCGGGCACGGCCATTCTTTCCAGCCGCCACTTCCCGGAGGAATTCCAGGGAAATTTTCTGAACCTGAATGTCATCGGCTTTCTGGGAATCTTCCGCGCAAAGGTCACTGAAGAAGGCTCGGGCCTGAAAGGTGAGACGATTGAAGACTTGATCAAATCCAGTGATCCGAATTTTCGCCCCACTGGAGCTGGCGTAGCGCCGGACGGCTCGGTTTATGTTCTCGACTGGTCGCAACAATTGATCGGCCACATGCAGCATCACATCCGCGACCCGAATCGCGACCACAAGCACGGCAGGATATATCGGATTACCTACGAAGGCCGGCCCTTGCTCAAGCCGGCAAAAATTCACGGCGAGCCGATTGAAAAACTACTGGACCTCCTGAAGACACCGGAAGACGACGTGCGCACTCGGGCGAAAATCGAACTCGGCAAACATGACAGCGCAAAAGTCATCACTGCGGTGAACAAATGGACTGCGAAGCTCGATCCCAAGGAAAAGGAGTACGAACATCACATGACCGAAGCGCTTTGGGTTCATCAATGGCACAACGTCGTGGACGAAGCGTTGCTCAAGCGGATGCTGCGCTCGCCGGATTATCACGCCCGCGCCGCCGCCACCCGCGTACTCTGCTATTGGCGCGACCGTGTGAAGGATCCCCTCGCGTTGCTGGAAGTCCAGGCGAAGGACGACCATCCTCGCGTCCGCCTCGAAGCCGTGCGCGCGTGCAGCTTCTTCAAAACGCCTAAGGCGGCGGAAGTCGCGCTCGCCGCCCTCGACAAAGAAGCCGATCCGAACAAGCCGGATTACTACATCAAGTATTGCCTCGACGAGACGATGAAGGCGCTGGACAAGTAT
>CAZCZP010000396.1:0-2748 GCA_964502895.1 uncultured Bifidobacteriaceae bacterium | reverse complement strand
CGGCAGGGTAACGCCTGACCACGGCGACTTCAAAGTTGAAATTGGTCCGCCGGTTGACTTGCCGACGCGCTTTGTTAGCGTGATTGCGTTGTCATGTCGAAGAAATCGTTCGCCCGCCTCATCCGAATCGTGACCGGCACTTTCGGCACGGGAAAGGACGAAGTTCCTTCGCTGGAAACCAGCCTCACCAAACTCGAACGCTTCGTCCATTTCTGGGTCCTGGTGGTCCAGAGTTTTGTGCGCAACCGCTGCCCCGTGCGCGCCTCGGCACTTTCTTACACGACGCTCCTGGCGTTGATTCCCATGCTGGTGGTGGCAATGAGTGTCAGCAGTTGGCTGCTCAAATCCAAGGGTGAGGAACAAATCGGCTCGTTCATCGAGCAGTTCATTGAATACGTTGTCCCGAGTCGTATTGGGCAGGAAACCTCGCCGGCCACACCCGATGAATTAACAACCAGCGCGACCAATGACACTCTCACGCTCCCGGCAACCGTGACCGCCGTCGAGGTTGCCGACAGCATCGCAGCGGCAGCGACCGATACCAATGCACCTCCTATAGTAGCCGCCGCTCCAATAACCGAAGACGCGCGTGTGGTCGCCGCCAAGGAACGCGCCGCCAGCCAGATTCGGCAGTTCATCCAGAACGCCAACAGCGGCGCGCTCGGTTCGGTGGGTGTCGTGTTTCTGTTGTGGACGGCGATTCTGATGCTTTCGCGCATTGAGGATACGTTCAACGACATCTGGGGCGTGACGCGCGGGCGCAACTGGCTCTCGCGAATCGTGCTCTATTGGGCCACCATCACTCTGGGACCATTTCTGTTGATCGCCGCGCTCGGCCTGGCCACGGGGCCGCGATTTCAAAAGACGCGCGAGATGCTCTTCGTCGTGCCGTACCTGGAGCCGTTGATTTCTCAACTGTTGCCGGTCGGGTTGATTTGTTTCACGTTCTCCATGCTTTACAAGCTGGTGCCAAACACGAAGGTGAACTTCACGGCTGCCTTTGCCGGCGGCATTTTCGCCGGCATCTCCTGGTGCGTGTTCAACTTGATCAGTCTTCATTTCGCCACGAGCGCCGTCACGGCGAGTGTCATTTACGGCGGACTTGCGCTGATTCCACTTTTGATGGTGGGCCTTTACGCGGTGTGGGCCATCGTGCTTTTCGGCGCGCAAGTGGCCTACGCGTTTCAAAACCGCGAATCGTACCTCCAGGAAAAACTCGCCGAGAACGTGAATCAGCGCGGACGGGAATTTGTCGCCCTGCGTTTGATGACCTGCATCGGGCAGCGATTTCATCGCAGCCTGCCGCCGGCGACCGTCCAGGAAATGTCCCGCGAACTTGGCGTCCCCAGCAAACTCGTCCAACAGGTTCTGCGCACGTTGCTCGCGGCGCGATTGGTGGTTGAAGTGTCCGGCGTGGAGGCGGGTTATTCTCCGGCGCGCCCGCTGGAAACCATCAACTGCCACCACATCCTGCTTGCCATGCGCGCCACCCAGGGACAGGAATTGGTCACGCGTGAAGAGCCGGCCCGCGCCGAGGTTTACGGCGAGTTCGCCCGCATCCAGGCCGTGGAAAAAGAAGCCGCCTCCACCATGACGATGCTCGCGTTGGTCACGCGCGCGCAATCCAAGCTCGAACTCGCCGCAAGCGTCGCGGTGACGCCACCGCAACCGTCAACACCGGCGCCGGTCGTGACGGAATTGCCGTTTGAACCAAAGCCAGGCCAGAAGTCAGATGCGCCGGCCATGGAACCCGAGCCGATTGAGGTTGAACTGGCGGCCGCATCATTGCCGCCGGAGCCAAACCCGTCAGTTCAATCCGTCCAACCCGCAACCTCGACAGAAGAGGACAGGAGTTTTCCCTTATGATCATTGGCGTGCCCAAGGAAATCAAAGACCAGGAATACCGCGTGGCGTTGTTGCCCTCGGCGGCGTATCAACTCGCCAAACGCGGCCATCAGGTCGTCGTCGAGCGCGGCGCGGGTGTGGGAGCGGGTTATCCGGATGCTCAATACGAACAGGCTGGCGCGAAGCTCGTGGATTCACACGCCGCGGTTTTCGAGCAGGGCGAATTGATTGTGAAAGTGAAAGAGCCGTTGGCCGCCGAATATGGGCTGCTGCGCCCGGGCCAATTGCTTTTCACCTATCTCCATCTTGCCGCCAGCAAATCGCTCACCGAAGCGCTGATGAAATCCGGCGTCACCGGCATTGCCTACGAAACCATAGAAGTGAATCGCCGATTGCCGTTGCTCGAACCCATGAGCGAAATCGCCGGGCGCATGTCGGTGCTGGTGGGCGGATATTTTCTGGCGAAGCATTTTGGTGGAAGCGGCGTGTTGCTCGGCGGCGTGCCGGGTGTGTTGCCGGGAAAAGTTGTTGTCCTCGGCGGCGGCGCTTCGGGCATCAACGCCGCTCGCATGGCCCAGGGCCTGGGCGCGGACGTGACGATTCTGGAAGTGGACCTGGAGCGGATGCGCTTTCTCGACATCACGCTGCACACGGCGCACACGCTGTATTCCAACGAGGCGCACTTGATGGATTTGTTGCCGGACGTGGACCTGCTCATTGGCGCGGTGCTCGTGCCGGGCGCGAAGGCACCCAAACTCATCAACCGCGAGATGCTTCAGCGCATGAGGCCGGGCAGCGTGCTGGTGGACATTGCCATTGACCAGGGTGGCTGCGCGGAAACTTCCCGCCCGACCACGCACGACAAACCGGTTTTTGTTGAGGAAGGCGTGACACATTATTGCG
>CAZCZP010000395.1:1519-2751 GCA_964502895.1 uncultured Bifidobacteriaceae bacterium | reverse complement strand
AGTTCAGCACTTCACCGTCTTGCGCTTTTTTCCAATCGTTCCGCGCTTCTCGACTTTGCGGATGTAATCCGGGGCGAACGGAATCTGACAACTGTTGTTTCCTAAATCCGCAGTCACTTCGCCGATTTTCTCGGCGGTCTGAATGGCGAGGTCCTTGAGCGATTTCACGTAACATCCCACGGAGATTACAAAGCTGTTCATCGCATACCTTACCGCATCCGGCGATTTGTGAATCGTCTTTTCCACGCGCTGCAAAAGCCGTTTCAATTCAGTTAGGTCGAGCTCCGCGTCATCCTTGATCGCGACAAGACCGCTCAAAGTTGACCAACCGACGGAGGCGATAAGCGGCTTGGGCGACTCGATCCATTCCAGCGCGACATCGTGTCCGTGCGGACTTCCGGTCGCCACCCAGGGCACGGTTGATCCACATAACGCTCCTGGCGTTTTTTCAACCCAGCGGTTCAGGTCTTTCTTCGTCATGCGTGCGTCGTCGGCGATCAATCCAGCCAGATACATCGCGTCGTAGTTGCCGGTGTCGTAAAGATCGAGCGCCAGTTGGTAATCCATCTTGATCCGCTTCTGGATTTTCTTGAGTTCGGAAATCTTCACGCCAAAACACGGCTCCTTCACACCGTGATTGTTCATCAGGACCCGTTTGTAGCTTTCCCTTCCGAGTGGCTTGATTTCGTCGAGGATTTCTTTGGCGGTCATAACGAGAGTTCGTTGCTGGCGAGGATTCGCCATAGTTCTGCGTCGGGTAAATTGTATGCTGGTTGCGCACGCACCGTCCAGCTTGGGTTTGCATCGAATTCAACGCCAGTTGCAAGCGCGATGGTTGCAAATTGTTTCGCTCGTCACGGCACAATCAAAATTTCCGGCCCCAGTCGTCCCACAAACTGGGCTGGCAGATTTTGATCGAGCGAACCGGGTTCCATTTTTTCCGTGCCGACGTGACCATCGCAGAACACCGCGTTCGCCCGGCGCACGTGGCGAAAGTGCGCCGTGGCTTCGTTGCGATTGGTGCTCACATAATAAAATTCTTCGAGCATCGGATTGGACTTCGAGGCCGGCGGTTGAAATGTGTTCACTTGAGCGGCGTCGGCAAGCAACACGGTTTCAGATGGGCGCGCGACTTTGTTCATCTTCACGGCCGATTGGTGTTGCCAGACGTTGAGGTGGATGTTGCATCCATAACCGTATGCCGCGCCGCTGGCCTTCAATTTGAACTGCGC
>CAZCZP010000395.1:0-1419 GCA_964502895.1 uncultured Bifidobacteriaceae bacterium | reverse complement strand
TAGCCGTGGACCAAACGGAAACCGGGTTGAAGAATGTCTGCGCCGGGAATCTCAAGAATGGTTCCTTGTCGCACGGCAGCCAATTCATTCCAGCCTGGACGGCTTGCAATGCTTTCGGTCTGCACCGGCTTGCCGCACCACGAGGCAAGAATGATTTCAGGGTCAGCACCAAGAACCTGTTCATTGGAGACGACCCGCTCAGGCGCAGAACGTTTTTCGCGCAGCTCCGGGAAAATGTCTTCGCCTCCCGCCCGCTCGATCAATTCACTCACCCAGCCAATACCGGAGATTTGCGGGTCGTTCCATTCCTCAAAATACACGCGCGGCCGGCCAACAACTTTTTCCACAGGCGCGAGCCGTTCGCGGAATTCGCGCATGAAGTTCCTGGCCTCCGCCTCGCGATCCACGATGCGCCCCAACAGCGCCAGTGTGGCGTCTATTTCTGCGAGTGTGCGTTGGTTTGTGGCAAGGACGTTGAATCCGCGTCGCATGAGTTCGGAAGCCAGTCGCGCTTGAACGTCGGAGAACGTGATGACGAGGTCGGGCCTGAGTTTGGCGATTGCCTCCAGATTTGCAGTGCTGAATCCGCTCACGCGCGGTTTGGGTGATGCGTCTGACGGCTGCTCGAAGAATATCGTGATCCCAACAACTTTTTCCCACGCCCCAATCCGCCAAAGCCAATCGGCAGCTTCGGCGGCCAGGCAAACGATGCGCTGTGGTGTTTCGCTCATTTGGACTCAGGATACGGGCAATGCCGGCAACTGTTGCCACAACAATATCCGCGGCGCAGGTGATAAGCTTCCGTAAAAACCATCAGCCCATTTGAATCGAAGTAAGAATCTCCGGCCAAAACCGGAACTGATTGGGTTTTGGTCTCACGATGAAAACCCGCTACGCACGCGTGGCAGACGCACGCCTTGTTGCGCGCCTCTGGCGGCACGCACGAGCACAGCGCTTCCGGGATGTTCACCTTCATGCACCAGCACGGCCCTTTGTAAGCAGCGGAAGTGCAGAGCTGGCAATCGTTCGGCTGTCCGCATAACGGGCAAAGCTGTGGCGCAAACAAGGCTTCCGCGTTCGGCGGGCTGGTTGATTCGCGGACGCTCATGGGAATCGCGCGTTGACGCGATAGAAGGCGTTGGCGTTGGGCGGATTGGTGTCCTGCAACACCAGCATTCCACCTGTCCCCGGCGCCGCGGGCGATGCAGTCGCCCACGATTGAAAATTTGTTGACCGTTCCAGCGCGTAAACCCAATTGGTCGCGCTGCGGAATTGCACTCTGGCGGCCCCGGTTTCGTTGACCGCAGTCACTCTGGTGACTGGCGGCGGCGCGGCTAACATGAAATTGTCCACCACTCCATGCGCCAGCACCGAGCCTTCAAAGCCGGGGAACTGGCCCACGTCGCTGTAGCTGTTCAC
>CAZCZP010000394.1:0-2760 GCA_964502895.1 uncultured Bifidobacteriaceae bacterium | reverse complement strand
ATGGACCATCCTGTCGAAGCAGACCTGACTGAGACGATTCAGTTCGTGCGACTGTGCGGCGAGCTCGGTGTAAAAATTGTGAACCTCAGCGCGGGCTCGCCTTATTACAACCCGCACATCCAGCGCCCGGCAATTTATCCACCCTCCGACGGCTACCAACCGCCAGAAGATCCGCTCGTCGGTGTGGCCCGCCAGATCAACGCAGTGCGACAGATCAAGGCGCAAGCTCCCGCGAACCTGGTGCTCGTCGGCACGGCCTACAGCTATCTTCAGGAATATCTGCCGCATGTCGCCCAGCATGTTGCGCGCAACGGTTGGGTGGACAGCATCGGTCTCGGGCGAATGGTTCTGTCCTATCCGACAATCCTGACCGATGCAGTGGAGAAGGGAACGCTGACGACAAAATTCATTTGCCGCACTTTCAGCGATTGCACGACTGCTCCCCGTAACGGGCTGATCAGCGGTTGTTACCCGTTGGACAAATACTACACGACCAAGCCGGAGTTTCAGCAACTCAAGAATATTAAACGGTCGGCCGGCGTTTAGCTGGCTTCCTGGTTGTGAGAAGGATTCATCGCCGCACTTTAGCTTGCAACTCGAAGCGAACTCCGCCGGCATCGTCCCAGTCGAGTTTCAGCGCGCCATCACGCTCGCGCTTGGATGGCGTGATGCTTTTGAGAATTGACCCATCATCGCGCAACAACGCAGATCGCCATTGACCCTCGGGCAGCTTCACAAGCAAGGGCTCTCCGGCAACGCCGTTTTTGTGGATTTCGATGGTGTCGCGTGTTGCGCGAATGCGGAGCGCGAGGTTTTGAAAGCGAATTTGATCCACGCTCAACTCCTTCCAGCCTGACGGCAGACGCGGCTCGAGCTTGAAACCGTCGCCGCGCGGCGTGAAGCCAAGAAACCCATAAAGCATGACTTGCGGCACAAGTGAGCTTTCAAAAAATTCTTGATCCAACCCAAGCCCGCCGGCCGTCCCGCCACCTTGTAACGTTCCTTCACGCGACTTGCCGTCGTAATATTTGCGGTAGCCTCCCGCCGCCGAGACTTCGTCGAACCATTTGGTGATTTCCTGAAGCCGCTGCCACGCGTTGTCCGGACCGAGAATTTTCAATCGCGCCATGAGATCATGATAAGAAAAGCCCAGGACCGCGCCGCCGTCCTGCACCTGGCCGCCCCAGGGAATGCCTTCAGGATTGCTCCAGGCCCAGAAATACCAGTCCACGTTGCGCTTCGTCGTTGCACGCGGCCCGAAGCGCCAGTGATAAATGTCCTTGCCTTGCGAGGTGTCGCTTTCCACCACGCGATCGCCGTTAACCCAACTGAGAACTGCCTTCGCGTGTTCCGGCGTGGCGAAATCGTAATAGACAGCTTCAAGATTCAAAAAGGTGTAGCCGTATTCGTGCGGGTTGCCATCGGTGTCAATGCACGCGTTGAAGCGTAGCGATTTGTTGTTCCAAAAAATTCGGTTGCCCTTGGTTTTCACCTCGTGGGCATGGTCTTCCAGCATTTTGGGTTCAAAGCTCAAGACGCCGAGCGGAATTTGCCATCCGGGATGCGCGAGGATTTCGCGTTCGATCTGCGCCAAGGTGCGCACGGCGTCGTAGTATTGAATCGTCGCGTAACAATCCAGTCCGCCGAAAGGCATGAGGTCCCAGTAATTGTTGCCGATGCCCTCGCCGGTGATGAGTTCCTTCTTGCCGTCGGCGGTGCGCTGGATGCCGCTGCGACCGCTGTGCCCAACCCAACTCGTGTAAACCAACTTGCGTTCCAATGCCTCATGCTCCTTCATCACGTAGCGCAACGCGGTGCGCATTCGATTAATGTTCGCGCGCAAAAATTCCAGATCACGCGTCCACCAGAAATATTTAGCGCTGCCGCGAATGAAATTCTGCGAGTTGATGTTGTGCCGCGTGTCGTATTGCGAGAAGAACGCCTGAATCGTCACGCTGCCGGGCGCGCTGTTGCCGAGGCCAATGCGCAACTGCGCCACTTCACCCGTCCACTGCGGGTGCCGATACATCGGGATCATCGTGTAATGGATCGGGCCACCACCGACGGCGTCAATAAATACGCGGCGCTCGGAACTGAAATTGGTGGCCGACGGTGTAATCCACTCGATGAAGGGCTGAAACGCGCCGAGGCCCGATGAGTTCCAGCGCAATTGAAGGAAGGGAACTTCAAACGTGTGGCAAAGCCACGGCTTGGCTGTGACGATGGCCGACGTGTTTGTCACTTCAACCAGCCAACCATCATCTTTGATGCCTGCGTCGCTTGCTCCAGTCAGCATCCAGCCGTCGGTCTTTGACAGATCGTGCGGACGCCAGTTGCGGTCCACGGTGTTCTTGAAGGAGAAGTGCCAGCCACAACCTCGCCTGCCCTGATTCCAGAATGGAAACGGCCAGCCCAGTTGATGCGCGATGGAAGCATGTTGATGCGTCGCAACGTAACCTTCGGAATCAATGATGCGTGCCGCGAGCGTTTCCTTCCAGGCGCGGCGCATCTTTTCTGAATGATCTTCTGTTCGGGTCGCCGGCCAAAGCGAAGCGTCGGGCAGCCATTCATCCCAGAGCGTGGCCTTCGGTCCCGCGCCAGGATAATGCAACCAGAACAATTCGCGCAGCGTGGCCATTTCCTTTTCGTGGCCGGGGACGTGAAACCTGGGAAAATCTTCGGGCACTGCGGCGCGCGCGTTAAGCGCGGCCAGCCACAAGCCAAGAACAATAATCGCGCGGTGCATGTTGCCGAACCCTC
>CAZCZP010000393.1:0-2775 GCA_964502895.1 uncultured Bifidobacteriaceae bacterium | reverse complement strand
GCTTTGCCGAACGGCTTGAGCAATTGCGTCGCACCGACAGCAAGGAGATCAATGTCCGCACCGCACATGAAAAACTGAAACCCCTGTTTCTGAAATCGTTTGATTTGATCCGGCGTTAGCGCAGGCCGGCCAAGAAACTTCCCGTGCTTTTTTCCCGCTGCCGCAATTCGAGCGACCGCCTCATCGAGTTTCGGATGGTCCTGTTCACCGCGCAAACCCAGGGAGAACGAGAGATCACTTGTACCAATGAACAGCACGTCAATACCTGGAGTCGCGGCAATTTCATCAACGCGGGAGAGCGCTGAGGTGTCCTCGACAATGGCAACGACCAGGACATTCTCATCCGCGAAATCGTAATACCCTTCCGACGCTGGCCAGCGGAATTGCGCGAGGTCGGCGCCTGAGCCGCGCAATCCGGCTGGCGGATAGCGGCACGCCGCGACAGCCTGTCGGGCCAGTTCGGGTGTGCGCGTAAAGGGAAAAACCACGCCGAGCACGCCCATATCCAGCACGCGCTTGGCGGTCCAGAGTTCATTGGTCGGCGGACGCGCAATCGGGACGGCCGGCAAACCGCGCGTGGCAAGGACAATGTTGCGCACCGTTTCCAGGCTGAGCGGAGCGTGCTCCATTTCAAGCCAGATAAAATCAAATCCAAGCGCGGCGCATTGGGCCGCGACCTCGACGCTGTTCACGCTGATGACGGGGCCGATGACGGATTCGCCACGTTTCAACTTTTCGTTAACCGTGTTCTTGAATTCAGATTTTCGGGATTTGGTTTTTCTTATGGGCATAGATGGCAGTTTCCTTGTGAGGTGACTAACGTGCGGCTGAGGATTCCTTGATCAACCACACTTCCGCAACCTGGCAGGCGCGACCGTTGCCGCCAAGACCAGGCTCGGCGTGCCAGGTCAGCTTAAGACGCCCGGACGCCGTCGCGGCTGCCGGCAGGGGAAATTCCAGAGGCTGAATCGGCACGGGCTTTTCCCTCAAGGAATGAATCTCTAGCGTGTCATTCGCATCCAGGCGGATTCGTTTCAGGGAATTATCGCCGGCGTAAACAATGCGGAGGCGATAACGCGCGTTGCGGTCGAGGTCAGGGTAAAGCAATTCCAACGGCGAATCGTAGAGCGCCTCAGCGTGGTCTTTCCACGAAACCCGTCTTACCTGACCGGTCGCGCCAGCGGGTGCGTCCAGTAGCCGGCCATCGGCGAAATTGACGCGCGGCGTTTGGAAACAATCCGGGTCGCGAGTGAAACCGGCGCCGGGCAGCAGATGCGGCTGCGCGGCCACGTTGCCAAGATCGTCGTAGAATCCGCCCGGGCCAGGGTTCGTCCAATTGACGATTTCGTCCAGTGCTTTGAGTCGTTCGGCTTCGGTTTGGAGTTTGCGAATCTGCGCGAAGTGTTCCTCAAGCCACGGACGATTGTTCAGCGGGCGGTCCAACGTGTCGAGCATTGCACCGCGATCCACCGAGATGGCCTTGTATTTCTCGACGCTCAATTGCATAAAGATGCTTTGGAAGAGAGCCTCGGCGAGTTGAAAGATGCGAACTCGCCGCCCGTCGTTCACGGGATCGCTCGGCGGCTGGCGCAATATGGTTTCAGCTTCGGACATCGCTTTTTCACTGCCGCTGGTCGCGGCGGATTGCAGTGCAGTCATGGCCCGTTGCTCAAGTTCGGCTTCGTGCAACAGGCGCCGTCGGACATACGCATCGAAGTGCGCGCGGAAGAGAGGTTGTTGAAACCGCCAGTCGCGGAGCACCGCCGGCGCGACGGCATTTTCGAGCGCCTGGAAGTGGGTCAAGGTCTTTTCCACGCCCTCGTTTCGCGGTAGCGGCCCGCGCCAATTCTTTTCCAGCGCAAGTAAACCGTCAGCGAACTTTTCTTCCATGTCCGCGCTAATGAAATAACGGCTGTACTCTCGCAGAATTTGCTTCACGGCAACTTCCGGATTCCAACCCAGCGCGGTCCAGACGATTTTGTTCACGTCGTCATTACAGCCTTCCGAGTAGGTGATGAAACCAATCGAGTCCGGCAACGTGTGGCGCGCGATGATGGCATGGTCCATGGGACGGGGATTGATGCCCTCGCGACCGGCCGTCACCGAGAAGGCCACGTCCCATTGCGGCACGGGATACTGGCATTGCCGCGAATGCGTGATGTCCGGGTAGAGGCGGATGGGATACTTCGCGGGGATGAGTTCGCGCAGTTGCTTGGGGCTGACACGGACTTGCGGTCCATGCACTAATCCAGTCAGCCACGCGGGTTGGTCGCGGCGGAGAATCTCAACGAACTCGTCCAGCCACGCCTGCGTGAAGCCCTGCGGCGAAACCCACATGTGCGCCTTGGGATGATGTCGTCGAAGGTTCGCGGTTTGTTTCGCCAGCAGGGCCATGAGGTGTTTCGGCTGTGTATGACCGGGATCACCGCCCGGAACGAACACGGCGTCAACGCGCGGCAGTTTGGAGAAGACTTCAGCCCATTCACTGAGCGCAGCCTCAACCGTCTTCGGATCGGAATAATCCTTGTCCAAGGCCGGATACCAAATCCAAACATCCAAACCGTAGTCATCGGCAAGTCGCGACATCCCGATCATCATTTCCATCGGCGGACGCGGGAAGTGCGGGCTGTCGGCGTCATCGTCCGAACGCGGCGGGATTAACTCCACGGCGTTGCAGCCGAAGACGGCGAGATCGCGATAGTATTGTTCCCAAGTTGGTAAATCCCACGCATCGTACGAATGCGTCTTCGGACGATAACCGAGTTGATGTCCGCG
>CAZCZP010000392.1:0-2778 GCA_964502895.1 uncultured Bifidobacteriaceae bacterium | reverse complement strand
GGCGCAAATTCCTTCGGCTTTACCGTCTTGAAATGCGCGAGCAGTTTCTCCCGGCGTTCTTCGGACAGCCTGTGTGATGCGGCTTGTTCAGTCGCAGGCTCGGCAGCTTTGGTAGTGGCTTCGCGGACGAGGCTGATGGTTTGTTTCAGGCGGTCGTGCAGCTTGGCCAGTTCGGGATTGGTCGCGATGGCGGCGCGCCAGGCGGCGGCTTCTTCGTCCGGCAATTCGCCCAGCAAGAGCGCTATCAGGCGCGCTTCCATTTCTTCCTGCGGGGTTTTGGGAGAGTCTGGGTTCATGACGGTAACGACTCTGGTTTCCGAGCCAGTTTGAGTTGTTGGACGGTCGCTTTCCCCTCACCCTGACCCTCTCCCCAGGGGAGAGGGAACAGCGATTCACGGCTTCTGGTAATTCGGGTGTCGCCGGCTTCGTCTCCAGGTCGTCGCAGTCGGACTGTTGGGACTGGCAGCCTTGGAGGCAGTTCATTCAAACGGTCTGGCGAACGCGGAAGCGCGTCCGATACAAGAGCAACTGGCGAACGATTCTCCCTCTCCCCGAGGGAGAGGGCCGGGGTGAGGGGGAACGCGGCTACCAATGTCTCGGGCTTCACCGCGAGCATTCGGCGGGCTAGAAGCTGACGACGCTCACGCATCAAGGTTTCAAGTCCCGTGTAAAAATTCTGGAGCAACTCGGCATTCATGGAATGATTCCGCTCTTGGCCAGTTCATCCGCAATGGCTTTGAGCGCGTGATGCAAGAGGTAGCCGACGTGGCCGACCTTCAGGCCGGTGCGTTCGCTGATTTGTTTGTAGGAAAGGTCTTCAGTGAATTTGAGCCGGATCAATTCGCGGCTGCGCGCGTCCAGCGTTTCGAGGCTCAGCCGCACCAGGCCGATGCCTTCGAGGCGGATGATTTGTTCGTCGGGCAAGGGTTGAGGATCAGTTGTATCGGTTGAGCCGGATGGGTCGGACGCTGTCGGATTGAGTGGAATTATTTTTGCCGAGTCACGCCGCTGGTTGAGGGCCAGGTTGTGGACGGTGCGATAGAGCCAGCGTTTTGGCTCGCGCACCTCGTCGAACTGGGCATGCAGTTTCATGAAAGCTTCCTGAACCAGGTCCTCGGCCAGCGCGCGCTCGCCGGACAGGCGGAGCGCGTAATTGAGCAGCGGCGCTTCGAGAGCTGTGAACAGCCCCTGAATCGTTTCCCGTCCGGGCGATTCCGCACTGGCTTCGTCTCGTCGCATCACGGCCATGCTCGGCTCGTCTTCCACGATCTTGCTCGGATTATCGGAACTTCCCGGTGTGTTGGTCCGCAAAGGACATCGTGTTCAATTACAATGACACGCGGCGCAGCGGTTCATTAGACGAAATGTGGATGGGATTGCTCTGCGGGTGGGGTTGACCGCCTATCGGGGGACCAACCAACCCCGTGCTGGCGGGTTCTTAAATCTTACTCGAAATGCGTGCCGCTCCTGATCGCTTGGGACGATACGCTCCTTTTGCCGTTCCCCCGGGCTGGCTTGGCGCGCCGCTCACTCCACAATAAACGCGGCAAATTCTGCGTGGTGATGTGGCGGGATGCGGGCTTTGAACTTCGTGGTCTTGGCCAGATAACGCCGCTCCAAAACCTGCCCTACCTTGTGCAGCCGCGCGATGACGGCGGCTTGTTCGTGCGGAATTCTCAGCTCCAATAATTCGCGCTCGGGCCGGATCTGGCTGCCGATTTCTGCAAGCAATTCCCCGAGGCCCGCGCCCTGCGTCGCCGAGATGGCCACGGAGTTCGGGTAAAGTTCGTGCAAGCGCGTCAAGGTATTGCCGCCGTTCAACTGGTCCACCTTGTTGAAGACCATCAACGTCGCCTTGTCGCCCGCGCCGAGTTCGCGCAGCACACTGTTGACGGCCGCAATCTGCTCGTCCACCTGCGAATGGCTCACGTCCACCACGTGCAACAGCAGGTCCGCCTGCACGACTTCTTCGAGCGTCGCCTTGAAGGACTCGACGAGTCCGTGCGGCAGCTTGCGGATGAAACCCACGGTGTCCGTCAGCAAAATATTCTGGTTTGTCGGGAGACGGAGACGGCGCGTAGTCGGGTCGAGCGTCGCAAACAAAATATCTTTGGCCAACACATCCGACCCAGTGAGCTTGTTAAGCAGGGTGGACTTGCCCGCGTTGGTGTAACCGACGATGGACGCCAGCGGCCATTGACTGCGTTGCCGCCCTGCGCGTTGCGTCTCGCGCTGGCGGCGCACGGCATCGAGATCGCGCTCGATGCGGTCAATGCGCTCGCCAACCTTGCGGCGGTCGGCTTCAAGCTGGGATTCGCCTTCGCCGCCGCGCATGCCGATGCCGCCCTTTTGCCGGGACAAGTGTCCCCAAAACCGCGTCAGGCGCGGCAGCAAATGCTGGAGTTGCGCGAGTTCAATCTGGAGTTTTCCTTCCCGCGTGCGCGCGCGTTGCGAAAAGATGTCGAGAATCAGCGCCGTACGATCAAGAATCTTGACCTCAAAGATTTTTTCGAGATTGCGCGTTTGCGCGGGCGAAAGCTCATCGTCAAAGATGATCGTGTCCACATCGTTCTGTTTGCAGAACTTCGCGAACTCGTCGGCCTTGCCCTTGCCGATGTAGGTGGCGGGATTGCGCGTTTCGATCTTTTGCGTGCCTTCACCGATGACTTCGCCACCGGCGGTTTCAGCCAGTTCGGCCAACTCGTCGAGCGACTCACGCAGGTTGGCCGTATCGCTGGATTTCAATTCCACCCCGACGAGGAAGACCCGTTCCGTGCG
>CAZCZP010000391.1:0-2779 GCA_964502895.1 uncultured Bifidobacteriaceae bacterium | reverse complement strand
ACGAGGGTTCGATTCCCTTCACCCGCTCCAACTCCGCGGAGATTTTCAACCTCCAGTTGATTTCCAACACACGTTCCGCCACCGGAACGCCCCTGTTCCACTCACGGAACCTTTGATTCTCCATCGCGCAATTTACGCGGCAAAACCAGGCGTTTTCGCGCTTGGCACATTCGCTGCAATAGGGTGTGTCGTCGTTCGAAAGCGAAGCAGCTTGCGGACAGCCGCCCGGAATGAAACAAGCCCGACATACGATCCGATGGTTCAGCGTGGTGCTGAGTTCGTTAATCCTCTCGGCTGCGAGCGACTCCGCCGCGCAATCCGTTTGGACGCCCACGACCAGCGGAAACTGGGGCGACAGCCTCAACTGGCTTGGCGGTGTGCCGACGATTGAACTGGCCGCGACGATCACCAACGCGGGCACGAAAGTGATCACGATCAGCGCGGCGACGCCCGTGGCAAATCGCGCGGCCCGGCGCTTGGATTTGAATGCACCGGCGGGCTACACCACGACGTTGCGAATGGAGAATCTTGGCGGCTCACCTTTCCAACTCACCAACTCATTCACGCTGGATGCCGGAAGCCGGCTTGAGCTGGTCAACTCCGTTTTGCTGGTGGATGGGACATTGGGTGGCAGCTTCAACCAGTTCGCCGGCGACATCACGCTGGCGGGTGGTTCATTGATCACAACCAATGGTGCGGGCTTGCGCATTGGCCGCGCCGGCGTTGGCCGGGCGACGGTTTCCTCGGGCACGATGGCCGCTCAAGGAGACCTGGTCGTTGGTGGTCTGGCTGGTTCGGATGGAACGCTCACCCAATCCAACGGGTTCATTCAGGTGCGCGGTCAATTGACAGTGGGCGACGATCCTGGCGCCGTCGGGCGCGTCAACGTCTTGGACGGAGCGTTCGTCGCCACGAACGCCACCGCGCGTATTGGAGACGATGGCGACGGTTCGCTGATTCAGCTGGCTGGAAGCGTCATCATGGACGGGGTTTCGATTGGGCGCGGCTCCAACTCTATTGGCCGCCTGACGTTGCGCGGCGGGGTCATGCAACCGGGCAGCGTCTCGGTTGGCCGCTTTGCGAACTCGCAGGGCACGCTCGAAGTGTCTGGCGGCACGCTCGATCTGGCCAGCAGTTCGCTTTACATCGGCCGGGAGGGCGCCGGCACAGCCGTCTTCTCCAATGGTCTTGCCCAAGTCGCGACTGTGATCATCGCCGCCAGCAACACTGCCGCCGGCACTCTCCAATTGCGCGGCGGCTCGCTCTCCTGCGGCCAACTCATCGCGGTCCAACCCTCGGCGCAAATCCAGTTCAGCTCCGGCGCGCTCGTCATCACGCAAGCCACCACCGTTGCCAACGGCGCGGCCTTCACCGTTGGCAACGGCACGCAATCCGCCACGCTGCAACTCGACGGCGGCACGCACACTTTCGCCAACGGGATCGTCGTTTCGGCGAACGCCACGCTCAAAGGCACGGGCACGGTCGTGGGCAGTATCACCGTGCTTCCCGGCGGCAGCAATCAAATGGGAACCGCGCCAGCCGCCGTGACGCTTTCCCCCGCGTTCGTCAACGGCCAATTCCGATTCTCATTCCCGAGCGCCACCGGAAAACTCTACGACGTTCTCGCCGCCGCCAATCTCGCGTCGCCGGTCTGGCAGTTGCAGACCACGCTAGTGGGGACGGGGGCGCCGCTCACTTACACCAACAACGCCGCCGCCGCGCGCTTCTTTCGCGTTTGGGTGCATTGACCTTGTCGTATGCGTTTCCTGTTTTACTCCCATGACGGTTTTGGCCTCGGCCACACTTGCCGCAATCTCGCAATTGCCCGCGCGCTGACCGAGCTCGCACCGCGCGCCTCCGTCCTGCTCGCGACCGGTTCGGACGACGTCACGCGCCTCGGCGTTCCCGACCGCGTCGAGGTCCTCAAGCTGCCCGGCCTGCGCAAACTCGCGAATGAATCCTACGCGTCACGCTACCTGGGAGTGCCACCCGAGGACGTGAGATTGCTGCGCTCCCGCCTGTTGTTGAGTGCCATTGAATCCTTTCGTCCGGACGTGTTGCTGGTGGACAAACACCCGTTCGGCGCCGGCGGCGAACTCCGCGATTCCCTCGCTGCCCTCCGCAAACTCGGCGGCAAAGCCGTGCTCGGCCTGCGCGACATCCTGGATGATCCCGAAACCGTCCGCGCCGAATGGTCGCCCCACAATCTGCCGGACGCGATTCCCGCGCACTACGATTCGGTATTGGTTTATGGCCAGGAGCACGTCTTCAACACCGCTGCCGCGTATGATTTTCCGGCGTCGCTTCGCCGACGAACGCATTATGCTGGTTACGTGACGAACCCCGCGGGCAGCGGCAATCCGCACCCGTTCCCACCTCACCGCGATCCCGAGCGTCCCGTCGTGATTGCCACGGTGGGCGGTGGCGAAGACGGGTTTCTTCTGTTGAAGAATTTTCTGCATGCGGCCACCGATGCCCCGTGGAGGGCCGTGGCGGTCACCGGGCCGATGATGGCTTTGTCCGAGCACTCCGACTTGGAACTGCTGGCTCACGCCAACGCCATTCCGTTGCACACCTTCGTGCCCGGGCTGAATCACTGGTTTGCCTCCGCCTGCGCCGTGGTATGCATGGGCGGCTACAACACCATCACGCAAACGCTGGCTGCCGGCGCGCCGGTCGTCTGTGTGCCGCGCGCGCAACCGCGCCGGGAACAACTCGTCCGCGCCGAAGCCTTCGCCCGCCTCGGCCTGTTGCGCTGCGCGTTGCCCGACGAACTCAC
>CAZCZP010000390.1:1517-2794 GCA_964502895.1 uncultured Bifidobacteriaceae bacterium | reverse complement strand
CCAGCACCGAGCCTTCAAAGCCGGGGAACTGGCCCACGTCGCTGTAGCTGTTCACGCCGAAGTGATCCACGACGAAATCGCTGAAGTTCGTGTTGAGCGTGCAGTTCTTGACCGGACCGAAGGGAGCGCCGTCGCGGGTCATGTGGGTGCGCAACGTGCGGTCTTCGGCTGTGTAACTCATCGTGATGCGGAACACGGTGTTGGTCGTCAGTTCGAGCGGGAAGGTGAAACCGCCGTCACTGAATTCGTTGTTGCTGGAAATCAGGACCGGAGAAACCGTCGGATCAAAGACCCCGCCCGGAAAGTAATCGAACTCCACAAGATTCGGCGATTCAAAGCCCGAGCCGCGAATGAAGGCGGTGTTGTTCGCTTGCGCGAAGTTCAACAGGCCGACAGCAATTTGAAACGGAAACGGTTTGTTGGGATTCACCCCGCCCGAGATGTCGCTCAATCGCAGGTCGAAGCCGAACATAAAGTCGCTGCCTTTGCTGAGGCTCGCGCCGAGCGGCCGGCAGAAAAAACTGTTGGCCTGCGAAGAATCCCAGATGACTTCGAGGTTGTGATTCGTGTCGTTCCAGCGGAACAAATTCGTGTTGCCCGCCGCAATCCAGCCATTGGTCAGAGGATCGTTGGAAAATGTTTCCACGATGGTGGTTGCTCGGACAACGTTCATTGACAGGACGAGGAGGCTGGCAAACGCCAGCGCGGACGGACGGACTACTTTCATTCGCTGTTCTTTCAGTAAGTTTCGCAACGAAGTCGCGAAACGGGTTTACGATTGAGAGACCAGCGCGGGGATGAGTTCGTCCTCGTCCTCCTGCTCGCCTTCGCCCTCGACACCGCTCTAATTGTGATGCGAACAATCGAGGACGAGGACGTGGACGATCCAGAGAAAACGAAAAAACCTTCACCCTCCGGCAAATCAGAGAATGAAGGCATTCAGAGAATCCCAAGCCGCACACGCGGATGGGCTGGCCTCATCCTTCTCTTTGCGGAGAAGCGCCCCGGGACTTCCCGGAGCTGACGAGCACAGCCAAACCGTTATCCTGACTTCGGACTTCAAACCTCGTTCCCGCCTTCCCATCCGCTCATGGCACTAGCCGGACAGTGGCTTTGGGGAATTCGTATTCCGTTACAGTGGCGCTACCGCCCCCGATTTTCACGGGGTTCCCTGCATTTGGCTGCGATGATTGGGCGGGCCAACGCCCGCCGCTTTTCAAAGAACGTGTGGTTGTTACGCCTCTCGCGAAAGAATGCCAAGAAGAATTTCTGAATTT
>CAZCZP010000390.1:0-1417 GCA_964502895.1 uncultured Bifidobacteriaceae bacterium | reverse complement strand
AACGTGTGGTTGTTACGCCTCTCGCGAAAGAATGCCAAGAAGAATTTCTGAATTTTTACGAGTCGCATCCAGTTTGATCCAGTTTGACGGTCAAATTGACATTGCTTGCGCGGATGGTAAAAAGAATACCGAAATCAATGCAGCGTAAACCGGCAATGCGCATCCTTGCGGAGGAAACACCATGAATTCAATGGGTAGATTCCAACGAAGCTGGTTATTGTTGAAGAGTTCGCTCTCGGTCATTGCCGGGAACAAGCAGTTGCTGGTGTTCCCGGTCGTCATCTTTTCGCTGACAATGGTGATCGTGCTGTTCTTCCTTGCTCCGGCGGTGCTGCGGCCCACGGGTTTTTCCTACGCCGAGCCGGAACACTGGCAGGCCATCCGCGATTCCCTGTTCACGCAATCAGGACATCCTGCGGGGGAGCAGGGTTCGCACCTCGCCTTCACCCCGGCGGCCATGGCCTACCTGGCATTTCTCTATTTTGTTTCGATGTTTTTCGCCACGTTTTTCAACGTCGCGTTTTACAACGAAATCCTGGCGGCGCTGTCGGGGCAGCCGGTATCCATCGGCCGGGGGTTGAAGTTCGCCTGCTCGCGGTGGAAGGCGGTCCTGATGTGGACCTTGTTTGCCGGGCTGGTGGGTTTGATGATCAAGGCCATCGAGGAGCGGCTGGCGATTGTTGGACGAATCCTCGCCCGGTTCATCGGCCTGGCTTGGAGTATCGCGTCGGTGTTCGTGATTCCCGTCATCGTCCGCGAGGAGGAAGGCGCCAACCCGGTGAACCTGCTCAAGAAGTCCGCCGGCATTTTGAAACGCACTTGGGGTGAGGCTTTGATCGGTTACGTGGGGCTGGCCTTCGCCAATACGATGATCGCGCTCGGCTCGCTGGTGGTTGTGGCCGGCGCGTTGTTCGCGTCCATCGCGCTGCACAATTACTGGCTCATCGCCATTACGGGTGTGGTCTGGCTGTTCGCGATGTTTGCCTGGGCTTACCTGGCAAGTGTGGCCAGCCAGGTCTATAAAGTCGCACTCTATCTTTATGCAGCCGAGGGAATCGTTGCCGAGCCGTACAGCCAGGAGTTGCTCGACACGGCGTGGAAGTTCAAGAAGAACTGAAGCCCAGAACTGTTGGCTGCCACCGCAACGCCGGTGATCCGTGTGGTCGTCTCTCCCGCTCGCGTACAGAAATTCCTCGCGCTGGTTGACGGCGTAAGGCCCCGAGCGGTCCACGCCTCCTTCCCAGTTTCAGACTCGCCCCGGTTCCTGCTCGCGTCGCCGCGCGGTTTCCCGAGGCCAGTCCCGTTGTCATGCATTTTGGACTGCACCGGCAGAGCGCGCGGCGACGGCGCTTTCGCATGGTTTAACGCTTTGCGGGATTGCCACCGCACGCCAAGACGACGCTTTGGGCGCAACACG
>CAZCZP010000389.1:0-2798 GCA_964502895.1 uncultured Bifidobacteriaceae bacterium | reverse complement strand
GCCACGTCCACCATCCGGGTCGAGTCGTCCATCACGATCATGCCGCCCGAGCCCATGATTGAGCCGAGCTTGGTGAGCGATTCGTAATCCACCGGTGTATCGAGATGTTGCGCGGGAATGCAACCGCCGGAAGGTCCGCCCGTTTGCACCGCCTTGATCTTGCCGCCGTCCGGTGCGCCCCCGCCCATTTCCTCGACGATGGTGCGGAGCGGCGTGCCCATCGGAACTTCGATGAGGCCGGTGTTCTTGATCTTGCCAGCGAGTGCGAAGACTTTCGTGCCTTTGCTCTTCTCGGTGCCGATGCCGGCGAACCACTCCGCGCCATTCCGATAAATCGGCGGCACGTTGGCAAATGTCTCGACGTTATTGATCAGAGTCGGGCAGCCATACAAACCGCTCTCCGCCGGAAACGGCGGTCGCGGTCGTGGCGTACCGCGTTTGCCTTCGACCGAGGCCATGAGCGCGGTTTCCTCGCCGCAAACAAACGCGCCCGCGCCGATGCGCAAGTCCACGTTGAAGCTGAATGGCGATTCAAAAATCCCCGCCCCGAGCAAGCCAAGCTGTTTCGCCTGCTTGATGGCAATCTGCAACCGAGCGATGGCCAGCGGATATTCGGCGCGCACATAAATGAAACCTTGATCCGCGCCGACGGCGTGCGCCGCGATGGCCATGCCTTCGAGCACCGCGTGAGGGTCGCTCTCCAGGACGCTTCGATCCATGAACGCGCCGGGGTCGCCTTCGTCCGCGTTGCAGATGACGTATTTCTTTGGGCCGGGCGATTTCGCCACCGTTCCCCATTTCAAGCCGGTCGGGAAACCCGCGCCGCCGCGCCCGCGCAGACCGCTTTTCACCATCGCCTCAACCACGTCCTTGGGCGTCAGTTCATTGAGCACCTCGTGCAACGCCTGGTAGCCGTCGGCGGCGATGTAACTTTCGATACGCTCCGGGTCCACGATGCCGCTGTTGGCCAGCACGATGGAAAATTGCTTCGTGAAAAATGCGGCATTCGGATCGGTAGTGGCACAGGCATCTTGCCTGTTCGATGCTGTTGGATGCTTCAACGCCGCCACAATGGCCGGCGCATTCTCGGCGGTGACTTTGACGTAAAGCACGTTTGCCGGATCGGCCTGAACCAGCGGGCCCTCGCAACAGAGCTTCATGCAACCCACGCCGCGCACCTCCACTTCATCCTGAAGCTCCGCCGCCGCGACGGCTTTCTCCAACTGCTCCTTAACACTTTTCGAGCCGGAGGACATGCAGCCTGCGGCCAGGCAGCAGCGCAGGACGATTTTTTTCCGCGCGGCGAGTTCGCGTTCCTTGATGTTGTGCAGATCGGCAAGAGTCATTGGGCCACCCACTTCTTGATTCGTTCGAGCGCGTTCTCGGGCGTTTGCCGCGGCGTAACCGCGCCGTCATACACGACCGCCGGCGCAATGCCGCACGCGCCGATGCACCGCGCGGTGAGCAGCGAGACTTTGTTGTCCGCCGTCGTTTCGCCCGGCTTGATCCCGGTTTGCTCCTGCACCGCGGCAATGACCTTGTCCGCGCCCTTCACGTAACACGCCGTCCCCATGCAAACGACGCACGTGTGTTCGCCCTGCGGCTTGAGATTGAAGAAGTGGTAAAACGTGGCGACGCCATACACACGGCTGGGCGGGAGCTTGAGCTTGTAGGAAACGAACAGCAGCAGGTCGTCTTCGAGATAACCAAAAAGTTCCTGGGCCTTGTGCAGTATTTCGATGAGAGCATCGTGGCGAAACTGATGCTTCTTCATGTGTACTTCCAGGATCTTGAAACGCTTATCACCCGAGGCATGATCCAGGACTTTTTGGAGTCTTCTTTTCTGCGGTCTGGCAGCCGTGGCATTCATCAATCACTCCGGTTCCAATGCGCTCGCAAGCGGGCGCAAATAACCCATACGACTTTCAGGCTGAGTTCGACTCAGCGTAAATTGGCAAAAAATCAACGTGGGTTGTGCCCGATGAAACGGGCGTTCGCCAGAAGGTCGGCCGTCGGGCCGGGGGAAGTCATTTGAAATCGGACCACTTCACGCTGCGCATGTCGCCGGTTTCGCCGTAGCTCAGGTGCATGCCAAACGCCGCGCCCAGGCTTTGCAGCGAATGCCCGTTGCCACCGCGCGCGATGTAATCCCGCAAAATCGGCTGGTAGTCCGGATGCGCGCAGTTCTCGATGATGAGCTTGGCGCGCGCGCTCGGTGATTTGCCGCGCAGATCGGCCACGCCTTGTTCGGTCACAATGACGCACACCGAATGTTCGCTGCTGTCGAGATGGCTGACCATCGGCACAATCGTGCTGATCTTGCCGCCCTTCGCGACCGAGGGGCAGATGAACATCGAGAGGAAAGACGCGCGAGCGAAGTCCGCCGAACCGCCGATGCCGTTCATCATGTGTCTGCCGAGCACGTGTGTGCTGTTGACGTTGCCGCTCAAGTCCACTTCGATGGCGGTGTTCACCGAGATCGTGCCGATGCGGCGGACGATTTCAGGATTGTTCGTGATTTCCTGCGGGCGCAACAGCAGGCGCGGGCGGAAAAATTCCCAGTCGCCGTAAATGCCCTCCAGCGTCGTCGGCGGCACGGTGAGCGAGCAACCGCTGGCGAACGTCACGCGTTCCTTCCGCATCAACGCGATCACCGCGTCCTGGATGACCTCGGTGTACATCTGGAAGTTGGGAATCTCGGGATGCTCGGCCATCGCCATGAGCACGGCGTTCGCGGTGTCGCCCACGCCGGATTGCACGGGGAGAAACGCTTTTGGAATCAGCCCGCGCTTGATTTC
>CAZCZP010000388.1:0-2806 GCA_964502895.1 uncultured Bifidobacteriaceae bacterium | reverse complement strand
ATTTGCAGGAGGTCATCGAGATCGCGCTCGGCGGCAAGGCGGCGGGCGAAGTGTTTGAAGGCGACCGGCGTTTTGAAATCGTCGTGCGCCTGCCGGAAAATCTCCGCACGGACATCGCTGCGCTGGAACACTTGCCCGTGCCGTTGCCCAAGCGCGACGGGAACGGCGACTCCAGCACGCGCTTCACCCGTGGCTCCGGTTTAACCACACACAGTTCGCAAGCGTTCATTCCCTTGAGCGAAGTCGCCTCAATTTCCATCGCGCCCGGCCCAAACATGATCAATCGCGAGAACGGCAAGCGCCGCATCGTCATCAGCGCCAATGTGCGCGGGCGCGACCTCGGCTCATTCGTGTCGGAAGCGCAACAGGTGATTGACGCCAAGATCACAGTTCCGGCGGGCTACTGGCTGGCGTGGGGCGGGCAGTTCGAGCAATTGATTTCCGCGACCAAGCGATTACAGATTGTCGTCCCCGTTTCGCTATTGCTGATTTTCCTGCTGCTCTTCACGACGTTCGGAACGGTCAAGGACACGCTGCTCGTCTTCTCCGGCGTGCCGCTGGCATTGACCGGCGGCGTGGCCGCGCTCTGGTTGCGCGACATCCCGCTCTCCATTTCCGCAGGCGTAGGCTTCATCGCCCTCTCTGGCGTAGCCGTGCTGAACGGCATGGTGATGATTTCCTTCATCAACAAATTGCGGGAAGAGGGCAAACCACTTGACGATGCCATCACCGAAGGTTCGCTCACGCGCCTGCGTCCAGTCTTGATGACAGCACTCGTCGCGTCGCTCGGCTTCGTTCCAATGGCCCTCGCCACCGGCACCGGCGCGGAGGTGCAACGTCCGCTCGCCACGGTTGTCATCGGCGGCATCCTGTCTTCGACCGCGCTCACGTTGCTGGTGTTGCCCGGCCTCTATCGCATGTTCCACCGGAAAGACCAATCATCCAACCCACCAACCTCAACTTGATCAACAACTTCAGGTCCGGCGAAATTTCGAGATCACTCCCGCCACCAATAGGGCGATGCCCAGCGCGCACACAATCGCCGCACCCGTGGGCAAATCCTTGTGGAACGACCAATATAATCCGCCCACACTGCCCAGCGTGGCCACGATCCAGCCGACGAGCAATTGCATCGGCAGCGACTTCACCAAAAACGCCGCGCTTGCCGCTGGCACGATGAGATATGAAAACACCATCAGCACGCCACCGACCTGCACGAAGCTGGTGACGATCAAACCGAACAGCGCGTAGAACAGAAAGTCCCACAGCTTCACCTTCAGACCGCCCTGCTCTGCGTGCGCATGGTCGAATGACAGCTTGATGAATTGTTTGCGGAAGATGAAATGCACGAGACCGATCACCGCGTAGAGCGCGGCGGTTTTCCAGATTTGCGCTGGCGTCACGGTCAACAGATCGCCGACGAGTGTGCGTTGCAATTCCTCCTTGCCGTGCGGACTCTTGCTCAACAACAAAATCCCCGCCGCCGCCGCCACCACGTAGATGATGCCGATCAGAGCTTCTTGCGGCACGCGCGCCTTCTTGCTGGGTCGCGTGAACGTGAACAACAACGCCCCCGCCAGCGTGAAGCCGAGCGAGTAAAAAAAGTTGTGAATGTCTTCCGCCTCGTGGCCGAGCCAGAGACAAACACACGTCCCGAGCGTGGCGACCTGCGCCAGCGCGAGGTCCACGAAGATGACTTCGCGCTTGATGATGTGCAGGCCGTAATAGACGAGGATGCCGGGCAACAACAGGCACGCCACGAGCGGCCATTTCATCACGGCCATTACTTGCGACCAGGTTAAGGTGTCAATGGTTTCCATGAAATTGGATTGTGTGGTAACGACCTCCCTCACCCCGGTCCTCTCCCCAAGGAGAGGGAGAAACGTTCGCCGTCTCTCTCGTAAACTCGCGGCTGAATTCGTGCGATGCGCTTACGAGTATCACAAGATTCACAATCGCTGTCCCCTCTCCCTGGGGGAGAGGGTTAGGGTGAGGGCGAGCGTCCATATTATTTCTGCTCCCCCAACGCTGCGGCCAGCGCGTTCACCAGATAATCCATCAGCGCGATGTAACCGCCCTCGGTCCCTTTCACGCCGCCGGGAAACTGCGTCACGTCCACCACCTTCGCACCTGTGCTCCGCGCCACGGTCTCGGCGGTCTTGCGATTCAGATACGGATCAACAATCACCACGCGCGCGTTTTGCTCCTTCATCTTCGCCATCACCGTCGCCAGATGCGCGGGCGACGGCGGAATGCCGGGCTTGGGTTCGAGGAAGATTTCAATCTTCAACCCAAACCGCTCGGCGAAGTAGAGCCACGAGTTGTGATATGCCACTACATGCTGGCCTTTGAACGGTGCGAGCTTCGCCTGCCACTCGACCAACTTCGCATCGAGCGCGGCCATAAACCGCTTGGAGTTCGCCTTGTAAAACTCGCGATTCGCGGCGTCCAGACTCGCAAACGCGTCCGCGATGTGATGCGCAACAATCTTCGCATTCGCCGGGTCCACGAGGAAATGCGGATTCCCTGCCGCGTGGATGTCGCCCGCCGAGCGATCCAGCTTTTCCGGCACTTCGCGCATCTGCACGCCTTCGCAACACCGCACCTCGCCCTTCGCCGCGCCGATGATCTTGGCGTTGCGCGCCTGCTCGACGAGTTTCGGCAACCAACCCACTTCCAGTTCCGCGCCGCCGTGGATCAACACGTCGGCTTTGTTCAGCTTCACGATGAAGCTTGGTTTCGGGTCAACGAAATGCGGGTCTTCCGTGGGCCGCGCCATCGTGGTGAGTTCGATCTTGTCGCCGCC
>CAZCZP010000387.1:0-2885 GCA_964502895.1 uncultured Bifidobacteriaceae bacterium | reverse complement strand
CTGCGTCGGTCCTGAGAACATTTCTACAATTGCTTGCCCCATTTGCGCCGCACATTACCGAGGAACTCTGGGCAAAACTTAACGCCCAACCTTCAACCTTCAACCTTCAACCTTCAACCAACCTCGCTTACGCTCCGTGGCCGAAATTCGATCTTGCATTGCTCGTCGAGAGCGAAATCGAAATCCCCGTCCAGGTGAACGGTAAGTTGCGCGACGTGATTAAGGTCCCCGCCGACGCCGACAATGCGACGCTCGAAGCCGCCGCGAAAGCCTCCGAGAAAGTGAAGCCGTTCCTCGAAGGCAAAACGATCAAGAAAGTCATCGTTGTACCGAAGAAGCTGGTGAACATCGCCGTGAGTTAAGCCGCTTGGATCACACACCATTCGGGAAATCACTCTTCGGATGAAAACTCGCTGCGATTATTGCACCGCGGAATCGCTGGCGCGCGTGTCGAATTCAGCTCCGGAAGCCTCGTGTGGTCCGGTTGACACTGATCGCTTCGATTCAAAGGCACGCCGGAGCGTACGCATGAAGGCCACTCGCGCATCGTCGAAAAAGGTATAAAAGATCGGCACGACCAGGAGCGTGAGAATGGTGGCGGTCGTCATGCCGCCGATCAGCGTAAGGCCGAAACTTTTGTAACTGATGCCCAACCGGCTCGGCGGAGCGAGCGTCAACGGGATCATGCCGATGATCGTGGTCAAGGCGGTCATCGCAATCGGGCGAAATCTTCGCGCCGACGCCGTGACCAGCGCTTGGGCGCGTTCCATTCCTTCGGCGCGGAGCCGGATCACGTAATCAATCAGCACAATGCCGTTGTTCACCACGACGCCAATGAGGAGGATGGAGCCGACGAGACCGAGGAAATCCAGGTCCTTGCCGGTGAGGTAGTGAATCCAGGAAACGCCGATGGCCCCGAGCGGGATGGTGCAAATGATCGAAAGCGGCAGGATGAAACTCTCGAAGAGGAATCCCATCAGCAGGTAAATAAACATCACCGACAAACCCGCCGCGAACATGATGTTGGCGATCTCTTCCTGCTGAGTGCGCACGCGTGTGTGGCTGAACGAGACGCCCTCGGGCAAAAAGAACTGTTGTTGCAGCGCCATCAAATGGTCACGCGCTTCCTTCGATTTTTCTTTCTTCAATTCCACAGTCAGCGTGCGGCTGATGCGCTTGTCCTGCCGGAAAATGTTCTTGGGCGCGTTGAGAACCCGTGGACTGATCAGCGTCGAAAGTGACACAAACGCCCCGTTGGTAATTGGAATCTGGAAACCCGATAGGTCCGTCAGACTTTCGCGATCGGACTCCTGGAAACGGATGCGCACGGGAATTTCGCGTCCTTCGTAGTTGTATTTCGGCAACGAGCTGCCGCGCAACGCATAACCCACGAGGCCGGCGATGACTTCGGGATTGACGGACGTTGCGTTCGCCCGGTCGCGATCCACCACCAGCGCCATTTCGCTGGGCGACGGATCTTCACCGCTCTTGATCCCCAGCACGCCGTCCACCTGCCGGACCATCGGCTCCAGCCGACCGGCCACATCATCCAGAATCTGCGCGTCGTCGCCTTCGAGATGAAACACAAACACGTCCTTGCTCTTCTCGCGTTCCGCCTCGTTCTCGCGGCCATAGTGCAGTTTGATGCCGGGCTTCTTTGGCATGGCTTTCACGACCTTGTCGCCCACCTCCTTGGCCGAAAGCTTGCGTGGTTTGTCCTTGTCGAACCAACCTTCCACCTCCCCGAACATCTGCCGATGGAATATGAAATAGCCTTTCAATCCGTATTCTTCCTTGCTCTTTTCCAGAATGCTTTCCGCCTCCTTGAAATACGCGGCTACGTCTTCAAAGGAGTATTCGTTGGAAATCTCGACACCGATTTGAAAACTGCTTTGGTCTTCCTCCTGTTGCTCGACGATCTCGACTTTCTTGAAGGGCAGGAAGTACGTGAGCGCGAACAATGCAATCAAGGCGAGCATCAGATCAAGCCGTCGTTTCAGGAAAAACTCCAGACTGTGGCAGTAGGCGTGGTTGATTTTTCCGAAAGTCAGGTCGTAGAAGCGGCGCATGACCGCGTTGATTCGTTCATGCGACCAGTTGACCAATGCGTGATTTTTTTTGGAATCGTTCGATGGCAAAGTCAGATAAACACTCAACGGCACAAACGCGAGCGCCACGAGTAGCGACGCCAAGAGGGAAACAGAGAGCGGAAGCGCCAAACGCGTGAGGAAAAACTGCCCCTCGCCTTCCACCAATGCCACCGGAACGAACACCACGACGCTCGTCAACGTGGCCAGCGTGATGGCCATCGCGATCTCACCCGCCCCCTTGATGCACGCGTCGCGACGCGACATTCCATCCTTGTGCATCCGCTGAATGTTTTCGGCCACGACGATGGAGTTATCCACCACCATGCCGACGGCGATCATGAGGGCGAGCAGCGTCAAAATGTTGAGCGTCTCGCCGGCAAAAAACATCACAATCAAGGCCATCAAAGTGGAGAGCGGAATTGAGAGCGTGATAATACCAGTGAGTCGGAAGCGCCTTAGAAACACGAACAACACCAGCGCCGCCAGCACGCCGCCGATGATGCCGCCATTCACCAGATGCGTCAGCGAATCTTCGATCACGTCGCCTTGGTTAAACAGGATTTCCATGAAGATCGACCCCAGCCGCGGATTTTTCTGCATCTCCTCAAACGCCTTCTGAATTCGCCGCGAGACGTCAACTGTGTTTGCATCACCCGCCTTGAAAACCACCGCCGCCACGGCAGGCCGGCTGTTGACGCGAACGCTGTAGCGCCGCTCCGGTTCTTCGTAGCGAATGCGGGCGATGTCCTTGAGCCGAATGGTTGGCGTGACCGGGCGGTTCTCAATTTCTTCGAG
>CAZCZP010000386.1:0-2897 GCA_964502895.1 uncultured Bifidobacteriaceae bacterium | reverse complement strand
CGGATGGCAAGCGCCAGAACTGGGAAATCACCGGACCGCACTTCGCCGGCTGGGAGATGTATCATCTCAAGGGCTCGGCGGCGGAGCCGAATCGTATTTACGCCTCGCAATCGAGCGGGTGGTTCGGGCAAATCATCCAGCGCTCGGACGACGGCGGCAAGACCTGGAACACGCCCGGCAGCAGCCCCGAGGATTTGAAAGGGCCGGAGGGAATGCCCAAGGGTGAGAGCAACAAGTTTGTGTACGAGGGCGAGACCGGCACACACATGTGGTATGACGGCACGCAGCATCCGTGGGAGTTCAAGCGCGTGTGGCACCTCGAACCGTCGTTGACTGATCCGGACACGGCTTACGCGGGCGTGGAGGACGCGGCGATTTTCAAAACCACCGACGGCGGCAAGTCGTGGAAGGAGATGGCGGGCTTGCGCCAGGCGAAAGGGCATCTCTGGCAACCGGGCGCGGGCGGCATGGCGGTGCATACGATCATCATTGATCCGAAGAATCCGAAGCGCATCTACATCGCGATCTCGGCGGCGGGCGCGTTCCGCACGGAGGACGGCGGGCTGACGTGGAAGCCGATCAACAAGGGGTTGAAGTCGCAATTCGAGCTGCCCGATTCGGACGCGGATGTCGGGCATTGCGTGCATCGCATCGCGTTGCATCCGTCACGCCCGGACCGGCTCTTCATGCAAAAACATTGGGACATCATGCGCAGCGACAACTCCGGCGATCAATGGACTGAGGTAAGCGGCAACCTGCCGACGGATTTTGGCTTCCCGATTGATGTTCATTTTCACGAGCCGGAAACAATCTTCGTCGTGCCCATCACAAGTGATTCGTTGCATTACCCGCCGGATGGCAAGTTGCGCGTGTATCGCAGCAGGACCGGCGGCAACGAATGGGAGGCGCTCACGAAAGGGCTGCCGCAGCAGAATTGCTACGTGAACGTGCTGCGCGATGCGATGGCGGTGGATTCGCTGGACGATTGCGGCATTTATTTCGGCACGACGGGCGGGCAGGTTTATTGTTCGCCCGACGGCGGGAATAACTGGAAAGCCATTGCGGAACATCTGCCGGGCGTGTTGTCGGTGGAAGTGCAGACGCTCAAATGAATGACGAAGGCCGAATGACGAAATCCGAAAGAAATCCGAAGCCCGAAGTCCGAAGAGTCAGAGAGTGAGAGAATTTGTGAATTAGCGAGTGGGTATTGCCATGCGTCCACAACCTCTTATTTGCGCCCGTGATGTTGAAGCGAGCAGCCGTTGGTATCAGCGGCTGCTGGGCTGCAAGAGTGATCACGGCGGACCCAACTACGAGCGGCTTGTTTCCGATGGCCGGCTGGTGCTGCAGTCGCACAACTGGGACGTGGAGCATCATCACGGCCGCATCGGCGATCCGAATCTACCTGTTGGAAATGGCGTGCTTCTGTGGTTTGAGGTCGAAGACTTCGACGCAGCAGTTGCCCGCGCCACGGAGCTGAACGCGGGGATTGTCCTGCCGCGCCATCGCAATCCGCCCGACCGCGACGGTGGGCCGAATCACTGGGAAATCTGGTTGCGCGATCCAGACGGCTACACGGTCGTGCTCGCCAGCCCGGACGGAACGGCGGATGGAAATTGGAAGCCTTAGTCGCCGCAGTGTCCCCATGAACACAAGCACGCTCGAAATCGAACTGCGGCCTTTCGCCGCAGAGCATGTGCTCTCGCTGATCGAATCAGAGGAAGCGTTTGGGCGGAGTTTCGGGACGCCCGCAGCTAGTGGTTTGCGCGCATTCTTCACGGGTGGTGATGTCTCGCCTCAATGGCTGGAGCAACTGCGCGCTGCCCGCGGGATGGATCCTTGGAAGCACGGCTTTGCGGTGGTGGATCGTGCCAGGGGACTTGTCGTTGGCAGCGCCGGCTTCAAAGGTCCGCCCGATGCCGAGGGGATGGTGGAAGTTGCCTACGGCATCGTGCCGGCTTGGCAGGGAAAAGGTTGCGCCACGGCGGCGTTGGGCAAACTGGTCGCGTTCGCGTCTGGCGACGACCGGGTGCGCTTGCTTCGCGCTCACACGCTGCCGGAAAACAACGCTTCGACGCGCGTTCTGATTAAGAACGGATTCACGAAACTCGGTGAGGTGGTTGATCCCGAAGATGGCCGCGTCTGGCGCTGGGAACGGACCCGAGAAACGACCGGGAAGGCATGCCCATGATTCGCGTCGTGCTACCATTTCATCTGAAGAACCTCGCGCACGTGGAGGGCGAAGTGCAGCTTGAACTTGCCAGCCCGGTGACAATCAAGGCGGTGCTGGATGCGTTGGAAGCAAAACATCCGGCGTTGCGCGGCACAATCCGCGATCATGGCACTTTGAAGCGGCGGCCGTTCATCCGCTTCTTCGCGTGCAAGGAAGATTTGTCCCTCGAACCACCTGAAACTGTACTGCCCGAGGAAGTCATCAATGGCAGTGAGCCGTTCCTCGTCGTCGGCGCGATGGCGGGAGGGTGAGATTAAGATGAGCAAGACCGCATTATTTATTCGCCATCAGGCGAAGCCCGGCAAACGCGACGAGGTGCGTCGCGTCTGGGAGAAATTCGTCAAACCCCGCGCCGCCGCCAATCCCGAGCACGAAGCGTATTACTTTTGCTTCGACAGCAAAGACGCCGACGTCATCTGCGTGTTTCAGCTCTATGCCAGCGAAGCCGCCATGCAGGAATTTTTGAAAGGCGCATGGTATGAAGATTACCTAAAAGAAGTCGGCGAGTTCGTGGCCATGCCGCCACAAATCACACCTGCCGATTTGATCTGGACCAAAACCTGACCAACGACGACCCAAATCACTATGAAAAAATACCCACCCATCATTGCCGGCATTCTGCTCGGCTTGCTGTTCATCATGTCCGCCGTCATGGTGTTGTTCA
>CAZCZP010000385.1:0-2903 GCA_964502895.1 uncultured Bifidobacteriaceae bacterium | reverse complement strand
TGCGCTTCCTGCCACTGGCGCAACCGCGACATGTCGCGACCGACTGTCCTTGAGGCGGCGTATAATACCACCGCCAGCGCCAGGCAAAGCACCGGAATCACGTGCATGGCACCGTGCAGACCCACCGCCTTGAATTGTTCCGTCATTGCCGTCGCTCCCGCGTCTCCCATCGCTCGCCGTGCGAAGTAGTCGCTCAACATTCCCGTACCCAGTGGACCGAAGCTCGCGCCCAGCACGTACATGGCGAAGAAGTAAATGGACATGGCCGTTCCGCGCAGGCCGGGCTCCACGACATCCTGAATGGCTGCGTAAACCGAGGAATAATAGACGTAAATGCACGCCAGCCCCGCGCCCATCAGCACCACGAAAAGCACCACCGCACCGGCCGGCTGCCGCAGTGCCAGGTAAGTAAATGGCGCCGCGACCGCCATCGCCACCGCGGAGAGCAGCAGCCGCCCATCGGCTCGCGCACCGCCGAAACGGTCTGAAGCCCAACCGCCCGCAAGCAAGCCGATGATGCCGGAGACCCCGAATATCAGCGACGCAGCGAGTGAGGCCGACTTGAGATCGAGTGCGTGATAACGGCCAAGGAAAACAGCGATGAATGATGTCGCTGCATACATGTTGAAATTGTGCAGCGCGCCCGACACGATGATCCAGAGAATCGTCGGGATGCCCAACACCACGAGATAAGGAGACCCAGGGCGGTGCGCCACATTCATACGGCCTTCGCTGGATCCGCGTTGCGGTTCCGGCATCCAAAGTGCCAGCATCGCCAGAATCAGCCCCGGCAGACACGCAACGTAAAAGGCCATGCGCCAGCCGTATTTGTGCGCCACGAGCCCGCTGATCAGAAAGCTGAGGAACATGCCAATCGGCAAACCCAACATGAACACCGACAATGCCCGCGCACGCTGCTTTGGTGGATAGAGATCGCCGATGAGCGCGTTGGCTGCCGGTGCGCAACTCGCTTCGCCCACGCCCACGCCAAGCCGCGCGACGAAAAGTTGCCACGAATTCTGCGCCATGCCGGACACGGCCGTTAGCACGCTCCAAACTGCGCAGCCCGCGCTGAGCAGCCATTTGCGAGACCACGTGTCCGCCAATCGGCCGAACGGAATACCCACAAATGCGTAGAGTAAAGTGAAGGCGGTTCCCAACAGGCCAAGCGCGGAATCGCTCAACGCCCATTCCTTGCGCACGGGTTCGGCGACGACCGACAGAATCATCCGGTCGTAGAAATTCATGGTGTTGATGCCGAACAGCACCCAAAGAGCGAACACGCGCTTGCTGATTTGTTGAGTCACGGGAATGTGAGGCGCGATGTTGTTGGAGGGAAGCCTCAGCGTCAAGGATGTGGCAGGCAGTTCTTACTCTTGCTCTTAATCCTCCAGACGAGATTGTGATTCAGCAGGGATTAAGACTTAAGAAAAGCAGCCGGCCCAACCGTCGCGACGGCCTCGCTAAATTAGCTCTGGAATCACCTCGCCATGAACATCCGTCAAGCGGCGGTCAATGCCGTTGTGCCGGAAGGTCAGTTTCTCGTGGTCAATCCCAAGCTGATGAAGAATGGTCGCATGCAGGTCATAGCAATAGACTGGATCGCTCGCGACCTTATAGGACCACTCATCGCTCTCGCCGTAACTGACCCCGCCTTTGAACCCGCCACCCGCCACCCAACTCGTGAACGCAAACGGATTATGGTCGCGTCCTTTGCTTCCCTGACTGCACGGCATGCGACCAAATTCGGTCGTCCAGATCACGATGGTGTCTTCGAGCATTCCGCGCGACTTGAGGTCTTTGATCAGCGCCGCCGCCGGCTTGTCCATGCTACGGGCCATGTCGAGATGATCTTTGGCCAGGTCTTCGTGGCTGTCCCAGTTGCGGCGCGGATGGCCATTGTCCGCCCCGCTCCAGATTTGCACGAACCGGACGCCACGTTCCAAGAGACGGCGCGCCACCAGGCATCGTGTTCCGAAGTCCTCCGTGAACGATTCATCCAAGCCATAAAGCTTCTTGGTGGCATCGGATTCGCCGGAAAGGTCGAGCACCTCCGGCGCGCTGAGCTGGAGCTTGGCGGCGAGTTCATAAGAGGCGATGCGCGCGTCCAGTCGCGAGTCGCCAGCCCGGGTGTCGCGATGTGCGTGATTCAATTCCTTGAGCAGAACCAGCCCGTCACGTTCACTTTCCTTGGTAATGAATCGCGCGGTCTCGGGTGGGAACAAATCAAAAATCGGATTCGGTTTGCCCACGCGAATCATTGTTCCCTGGTGTGCTGCTGGAAGAAAACCTGCGGTCCAGTTTCCCTGGCCGTTGGGCGCAAAGCCACGCACATCGGGCAGAATCACAAACGTCGGGAGATTCTCATTCAGGCTGCCAAGCCCGTAAGAAATCCACGCGCCCATACTGGGAAAACCCGGCAGCACGAATCCACTGTTCTGCATGAACGTGGCCGGGCCATGGACGTTGGATTTGGACACCATCGAATGAACGAACGCGAGGTCGTCCACACACGAACCGATGTGAGGAACGAGTTCGCTGATCCATTTGCCAGATTGACCGCGTTGTTCCCAGTCCCATGGACTTTTCATCACCGCGCCCGGGTCGCTTTGAAACAGTTCCACCTTGCCGCCGGGATCGAATTTCTCGCCATGCCGTTGAATCAGCAGGGGTTTGTAATCAAACGTGTCGCACTGGCTGGCCGCCCCGGACATGAACAACTGCACCACGCGCCTGGCCTTTGCTGGATGATGCAATCCTCCGTTGAACGCGGCTGAAGACTTGGGCGTGTCCGCCAACAATCCTTGCCGACCGAGCAGTGAGGCCAGCGCAATGCCGCCCAGTCCGCCGCCAAATCGCCAAAGGAATTCACGACGATCGAAAAGGCAGGCGTCGCCCGCGCC
>CAZCZP010000384.1:0-2909 GCA_964502895.1 uncultured Bifidobacteriaceae bacterium | reverse complement strand
TCCTTGTCGGTCAGGAAAGTTTCTTCTTTGGTCGAGTAAAAGCCTTTGTAGGTTTTCTGGTAAAACTCTCCGGCGGCATGGAGCTTCGCCAGAATGGCTTGAACAAATTCCTTGTGGCGCGGACTGGTGGTGCGGACGAAATCGTCATTGGTCAGCTCAAGTTTTTTTATGAACGCCTGCCAGTCCGCCGCCAGTTCGTCGCAATAAGCCTGGGGTTGCTTCCCTTCCGCCAGCGCGGCTTGCTGCACTTTCTGGCCGTGTTCGTCCAGACCGGTGAGAAAAAAAACCTCCTGCCCCAGGCTGCGCCGTGCGCGCGCGATCACGTCCGTCACGATTTTCTCGTACGCGTGGCCGAGGTGCGGCTGTCCATTGACGTAGTCAATGGCAGTGGTGATGTAAAACCTTTTGCTCATCCGCGCCTAGTGTGCGGGACGCGTATCACATTGGCAACTGCGGGAAGGGCAGCGTCACGGATTTTTCATGAACTGCAACCTTTTGCTGGGAGCCGCACTAATTACTTCGCCGAAAAGGCAAAGATTGTCCTGCTTTCAAACTTTTCTCCGGGACGCAAAACTGTTGAAGGGAAGTTCGGGTGGTGGATGGAATCGGGGAAGTGCTGGGTCTCCAGACAGAACGTCCCGTTTCGTCCGGTATAAAGCTGGACACCGGGTTCGGTCGTGCGGACTTCCATGATTCTGCCGCTCTGCGGATCACGGGCGCGCGCGGCCAGCACCAGTGATTTTCCGCCACCGTTGATGACGAAATTATGGTCGTAAACCGGTCGGGGCTTGATTTCGTTCACGTGTGCACCGATGAGCTTTGGCGTTGTGAAATCCAGCGGCGTGTCCTTTACGGTTGCGAGTTCACCCGTTGGGATTAACTGCCCGTCGGCGAGCGTGTAACGGTCGGCGTTGAGCCAAAGTTCGTGACCGAGAACGTCGCCGCCGCCGGCCAGATTGAAATATGCATGGTTGCTCATGTTGACCAGCGTGGGCTTGTCCGTCGTCGCTTCGTAGTGCAGCCGCAGTTCGTTGTTGTGGGTCAGGGTGTAGGTGACACTGGCGGTGAGGTTGCCGGGGTAACCTTCCTCGCCGTCCTTGCTCAAATAAGTAAGCCGGACCGCAGCCTGGTGTTCGCCGGCTGGCAGCGACTGCCCCTCCCAGACCACATTTGCGAACCCCTTGCGGCCCCCGTGAATGTGGTGCGTGCCGGCATTGGCGGTGACCTTGTGTTCCACGCCATCAATCGTGAACCGGGCGCCGGCGATGCGATTGGCGACGCGCCCCAGCACGACCGCGCCGGGCACGGCGTTGCGTCCGATATACCCGTCCAGCGAATCCGCTCCCAGCACGACATTGGTGAACACGCCGTTGCGATCCGGCGCGCGCAGTTCGCTGATGATCGCGCCGTAAGTAATGATCCTGGCCGTCATGCCATTGGCGTTCCGCAAGATGAACTGCTTCACGATCGTGCCGTCTTCCAGCTTGCCGAATTCACGTTCCTCCAGGCGGACAAGTTCGGCGGCCTTTGCCGGAAGGACGAGCACAAAGAACAGCAGGATTAAGGACCTCAAAAAACACTTGAGCCGTCTCAAAGATTGCCTGCCTTCGTTGACGGCTTGGCAACGGTGTTCATCTCGGATCGGAGAGATTTTCATGTTCGATTCATATCACCCATACTCGCTTCCCGAGGAGGAGGACAACAAAAATTCACCTGCCCCCGAGGAGGCGGTCAAGTGGGGCGGGCAACCGGCGACGGCCAATCGCGTCAGGGTTGCTTCTTCGGTTTGCGCGGGGCCCAGTCTGAATTGTTGAGATCCGGTGGCCGTTCTTCTGCAGGCGGTTTAACACCAGCGGCGAGCATCACACGCTCGATGGCTTCGATGGTTTCAAATGACGGCTTGAAGTTCCCGGGACGATAACCTTGTGCCAGCATCAAGGGCGTCGAACCAAAGCTGTTTTCCTTGTTCCAGACTTCGACCTTCGCGCCGTTGTCCGCGAGAAACTGCACCACTTTCGGAAGGTTCTTCAAAGCCGCGCCGTGCATCGCGGTTTCGCCATTCGCGTCCACGGCATTCACATCTGCGCCGAGTTCGATCAGAAGTTTGGCGGCTTCCAAAACTTCGGGTTCCTCTCCGGCCACTTCCGTCGCTTGAGCCGAACCGACGCCAATGCCGCACGCGACCATCAGCGGCGTGCAGTTATCCACGTTCGCTATTATTGGATCCGCGCCCAACTCCAGCAGCAACTTCATGTAAACAAGGTCGGCGGTTTCAGAAGCCATGAAGAAAGGCGTCGCACCGACGGGATTCCATTTCCCCGGCCCGCCTTTGCCGGTTTTCAATCGCGCATTCACGTCCGCGCCATGCTTCACAAGTTCTTTAATGAATTGAACGCTGTTCAAATTCCCTGAGCCAATCGGCGGCGGCGCGCCGTAATCTTCGCCGCGCTGGGGTTTACGTACCCACGTCATCATGTGGAGTGGGGTAAACCCGGAACGCTGGTCGTTCGGGTCGGCGCCGGCTTTTACCAGTTCCAGCGCCAGTTCGAAATGACCGTTCTCAATCGCCAGCGTCAACGCACTCGTCCCTTTAGCTGGGGTCTTGATGTTCGTCCTTTTGGGCTGCATTACTTCGTTTACGTCAGCACCGGCCTTCAACAGGGCGCGGACGACTTCAGTCCGGCCTTCGCGGGCGGCGAAGAACAATGGCGTGAATCCGGAGTCGGGCAATGGTGTGCGGAAATCTGCGCCGGCTTTGAGCAGCAATTCAACCACCGCAGCGTGGCCATCTGCCGCCGCCCACATCAGCGCGGTCTGGCCGCGACGTTCCTTCGCATCAACCTTTGCGCCGCAGGCGAGTAATGCTTTCACCGGAGCGACTTTGCCCGTGCGCGCGGCGGTCATCAGAA
>CAZCZP010000383.1:0-2953 GCA_964502895.1 uncultured Bifidobacteriaceae bacterium | reverse complement strand
GGCTCGCAATCTGCGCAGGGCGGTTTGCCCGCCGAAAAACTTCACCTCATTCGCGATGGCGTGGTGGAGAATCTCGTTTATTCCCGCTTCTGGGCGCAAAAGACGGGCAAGCAGCCCACGCCCGGTCCGGTGAATTCCATCCTGGAATCCGCCAGCGCGACTCATTCACTGGCAGAGATGATCGCCAACAGTGAGCGCGCGTTGCTGCTGACACGACTCTGGTATATCCGTATGGTCAATCCACGCACGCAATTGCTCACCGGCCTGACGCGCGACGGCGTGTGGCTAATCGAGAACGGCAAGATCAAGCATCCCGTGCGCAACTTCCGCTTCAATCAAAGCGTCATGCAAATGCTCGCGCCCGGAAACGTGGAGATGATCGGGAAGCCCGTGCGCGTCGGCGGCTTGTTCCCCGCGCTCAAGCTGAAGGCATTCACGTTCAGTTCCGAGAGTGAAGCCGTATAGCTGATCGGATGGCCAACCCAGCCGTGTCATCGCCTGACAATTCTCCGTCCGCAACACCGCACCGTCGCAGGCCGCGGTATTCCGGCAAACACCCGCGTCGGTTCGAGGAAAAATACAAAGAGCATACCCCGGAGCGTTACGCTGACACGGTGGCAAGAGTTCTGGCCTCCGGCAAGACACCCGCCGGAACGCATCGGCCAATCATGGTCGCGGAAATTCTGGAGGTGTTGTTACCAAAGCCTGGCGACGTGGCGGTGGATTGCACGCTCGGCTACGGCGGTCATGCGCAGGAGATTCTCGCGCGACTTCAACCCGGTGGACGTCTGCTCGGCCTCGATGCCGATCCCATTGAACTACCCAAAACGGAAGCCCGCATGCGCGCGGCCGGTTTTGGTCCAGAGATTTTCACAGCCATCCGCAGCAACTTTGCGGGTCTGCCGCAGGCGCTAGCCGGCCTGGATTTGGCCGGCGCAGACTGCGTTCTTGCCGACCTCGGCGTTTCTTCCATGCAACTCGACGATCCTGCCCGTGGATTCTCGATGAAGTCGGATGGCCCGCTCGACATGCGCATGAATCCGAAACGCGGTTTTCCCGCCAGTTTATTGATTGAAAAATCCTCGCCCGAAGCGTTGGCAGAACTACTTTCCGAGAATGCTGACGAACCGCGTGCCCGCGAACTGGCCAACGCGCTTGCGCAGCTCCGTTTCGCCACGACCTATGAACTGGTCAAAGCCATCCGAACGGCCCTGCCCCGCCTGAACAAGGACGAAACCGATCTCACCGTACGCCGCGTGTTTCAAGCGTTGCGCATCGCGGTGAATGACGAATTCTGCGCCCTGGAAATGTTGTTGCGTCAACTGCCCACGTGCCTTAATCCGGGCGGGCGCGTCGCGATTCTCACGTTCCATTCCGGAGAAGATCGGCGCGTGAAGAAGTCGTTTGAGGCCGGTTTGCGGGACGGTGTTTTTGCTGAAATTGCGCGTGAAGTCATACGCCCCACGGCCGAGGAGCGGCGCTACAACCCGCGATCATCACCCGCCAAACTTCGTTGGGCGCGGAAAGTCGCGCCATAGGAATCGCGGATGAAATCGCGGCGTGTTGTCATAGCGGGCGGAGGAGCGGCGGGCTTTTTCGCCGCGCTGGCTTGCGCCGAAGCCGGATGCACGGATGAGATCGTGATCCTCGAACGCGGGCCACAGTTTCTTGCCAAGGTGAAAATCGCTGGAGGTGGACGCTGCAATGTGACGCACGCGTGCTTCGATGCGCGTGACTTCTCCACCCGATTCCCACGTGGCGAGCGGGCGTTGATCGCTCCGTTCCAACAATTTCAGGCAAAGGACACGGTCGCGTGGTTCGCAGCGCACGGCGTTCAACTTAAGACCGAAAGCGACGGGCGGATGTTTCCAGTCACGAATTCGTCGCAGACAATCATTGACTGTCTGCTTGGGGCTGCGCGGTCTGCCGGTGTGAAGCTGGTTTTGAACTGTGGCGTGAATCGCGCTGTGAAACAACGGGATGGCACCTTTTCGCTGACGCTCACCAACGGCGAAACGATGTCGTGCGACCGATTATTATTAGCAACCGGAGGATGCCGGACGCCCGCGTTGGGCGAACAGGCGGTTTCGCTTGGGCACACGTTGGCTCCACCTGTGCCGTCACTGTTCACGTTTCATATCGAGACACCGTGGCTGCGTGGGTTGGCGGGAGTTTCGGTTGAATTGGTGAAAGCCTCCGTGCCCGGCACGGACCTTCGCGAGCACGGCCCTTTGCTCGTGACGCACTGGGGTTTAAGCGGGCCTGTGATTCTGCGGCTGTCGGCCTGGGGCGCGCGCACTTTGCATGGAGTGAATTATCGCTTTCCCCTCCGCATAAACTGGCTTCCACACCTTAACCCGGAATCTCTCGCCACGGAATTTCAAAAGCAGCGCACGTCGCAACCGGCAAAATTCATCGTGAACTCTCCGCCAGCAACTTTGCCCGCTCGACTTTGGGAACAACTGGTTCTGGCATCCGGCATCTCACACGATGCGCGTTGGTCAGCCCTCGCACGGTCAGCGCAGCACCGGTTGATTCAACAATTGTTACGCACTGAGTTTCAAGTGGTGGCCAAGAGCTTGAACAAGGACGAATTCGTCACGTGCGGCGGCGTCCACCTCGGTGAAGTGAATTTCAAAACGATGGAGAGCCGGGTTTGTCCCGGCCTTTTTTTCGCCGGTGAACTTCTGGACATTGACGGTATCACGGGCGGATTCAACTTCCAGGCTGCGTGGACTACGGGCTGGATTGCCGGACGCGCAATGGCGAGCCATTCACGAGCGGGCATTCCGGATCCTGGAGCCGGTCCAATTCTCGCCTGACTCAATCCGGCGCGCGGGTCGATTTTTTTTTCAAGGCCACTTGTCAGCCCGCCTTCATCTTGGGAGCAAGCCGGAACCGAAAGGCATTATGATTACGACGCAGGTTCAAACTGAAAATCTGAAGCCGGCTC
>CAZCZP010000382.1:0-2965 GCA_964502895.1 uncultured Bifidobacteriaceae bacterium | reverse complement strand
ATTCCCCTGCCCTTCGACAAAGATTACGTCACGTATGTCTGGTTCGACGCCCTGGTGAATTACGTCAGCATCCCCGCGGCGCAAGGCGACAAAGAGGTTTTGGCGACCATCTCGGGCTCTCAACCCTCAACTCTGAACCCTCAACTCTCCCTCTGGCCGGCCGACGTTCACGTCATCGGCAAAGACATTTTGAAATTTCACGCGGTGTACTGGCCGATCATGCTCAAAGCCATGGGCCTGCCACTGCCCAAGCAAATTCTCGCCCATGGCTGGTGGCAAAAGAATGGCGAGAAAATCAGCAAGGCGACGGGCAACATCGTTGAGCCGATTCCGATCATCAACGAGTGGGGCGTGGATGCGTTCCGATTCTTTGTGGTGCGCGAACTGGACGTCGGTCCGGACGGAAACTGGACGGACGCGGGTTTCAAGGCGCGCTATCAGGCTGAGCTTGCGAACGGCCTGGGCAACCTGGTGAACCGCTCGCTCTCGATGCTGAAGCGTTATCGCGGCGGCGTTGTGCCGGCGCGCTCGGATGAATTGGCCCCGGAAGCCAACAAGATTTGCACCGAGACGCGAACGTTGCTCGAAAAGAACGAGCTTCAAGCGGCACTGCTGGCGATCTGGTCGTTGATCACGAAGGCGAACCAGTACGTGGACCAAACCGCGCCATTCAAACTGGCCAAGGACCCGACACAAACGAAACGGCTGGACGAAGTGCTTTACAATCTTGCCGAGACTTGTCGCGTCCTCGCGGTGCTGCTTTGGCCTTTCCTGCCTGGCACCGCAACGAAGATTTATGCGCAGATCGGATTGGCCTCCGCACCCGACACATTCTCCGCCGCGACGTGGGGTGGATTATCCGCCGGGCACAAGATCGGCGAGCCTGCGCCGTTGTTTCCGCGCAAGGACGATTGATCGCATGAAGGCGCTGCTGCAGCTTTGGCTTGCCGGCCTTGCCAGCGCGGCGTTCAGTCAGACAATCGCGTTTCCCGATCGGCCCACCCAGGCTGTCAGCGGAAGCGAATTCGCCAGACGCTTCGAGCGGTCCAGCCTCGGCGACCGCGAGGCAGCCGTTCGCGACCAGATTCTGGGAGGCAACGTGCCCGCGTTTCTGCACAAGCTCTGTCCGGTTGAAGTCACCAATGTGGTTGAAGGGCGGACAATCATCGGCAGATTCTTTGTCGCACCGGACTATCTGGCCGTCGGTCACGACGAGGACTATGTGCTCATGCCACTGGCACCGGAGACGGCTCAACGGATTGCCGATTGGCTGGATTGCACCTTGCCCACACGAAAAATGGTGGATTTGATTTACCGCGCTGCGGAAGTAAAACTCTCGCCAACACCCATCCCGCCCGGCCCGCAAATGACCACCTTGCCCGTGTTCGCGGAACACAATGAAATCGTCCGCACACAGCGCGCTGCCTTTGCAACATCGCATCCGCTCGGCGCACTCGTTGCCGGGCACAAGAAGGACGTGGTGGTTTCGGCGAAGCTCGCAGGGGCGACAAACAAAGTTGCGATCTACGGCTGGCATCAAACGAACGGCGCACCGATCCAGCCACTTTATGCCGGCCACGCGACGACTTGGGTGGATTACAGTCACGGCATTCGCCTGGTGAAAAACCAGATGACCGTGAACGGCGAAGCGAAAACGATTGCCCAGGTGCTGGCGGATCCCCAGCTGGCCAGCTTGATCAGCGACGAGGGCGTCATCACCAACACACGGTACCCGACAGATTTTTCCTTTCGCCCGGGCGACAACCGCACCAGCCATGCTTGGGCCGCAGATTTTGTTGCCGGCAGTTTCCCCGGCGAACTCACGCGTGAAATCCGCCTGCCGCGCGGCGTGCGAGTCGTCATCAACGCTCCGGCGACACATGTCTTCTACCCTGGAAGCCACCCTCTCAATGAACCGACCCCATTGCCCCCTCACCCTGCCCTCTCCCCCGGTGGGGGAGAGGGTGGCCGAAGGCCGGGTGAGGGGCGCGACGTTGATTTTCATGCCGCCGGGAGAACAAACCTTCAGGGTGACTCCCCGGCGAAACCAGTATTGCTGATTCTATACGCCTTGCCGAACGGGAACACTATCGAACAGACGATCGGGAAAAAGTTGTTGCCCGGCGATGACTGGCATTTCGACATTCAGCACATCGGCGCGCAGACGCGCTTCCTGCGCCAGGTTCTCACCAATCGCAATATTGTCGTGGCTTACCTGGAAAACTCGTTGAAAAGCTGGCCGGCCTGGCGCCGTGAACATGGCGACGGATTGATTTCGCAGATTCTTGAAACGGTCCGGGATATTTTTTCAAGTTCGCCCGTGGAGATCGTGTTGACCGGCCACAGCGGCGGCGGGAGCCTGACTTTCGGTTTCCTGAACACGGTGGCTGCCATTCCGCGGGAAGTTCAGCGGATCGCGTTTCTCGACAGCAACTACGCCTATGAAACTGCGAAACATGCCGACAAGCTGGCGCAATGGTTGAGCGCATCTCCAGAGAATTGCCTGGGCGTGCTCGCGTACGACGACGCGAACGCCCTGCTCGGTGGCAAGCCGTTTGTGAGCGCGGCTGGCGGCACGTGGGGACGCAGCCACGCGATGCTGGCGGATTTCGGCGCGCGGTTCACATTCACGAATCAGACGAACGGCACGCTTCGAACCCACACGGCGCTCGGCGGGCGGATTCAATTTTTGCTCAAGGAGAATCCCGAACGGAAGATTCTGCACACCGTTCAAGTCGAGCGAAACGGTTTCATTCACGCGATGCTCTCGGGCACGGTGAACGAAGGAAGCGGCTACGCATACTTCGGCGAGCGGGCTTACGGGAAATGGATTCAAGACACGCCGGTTGAGAAATGAAAGGCAGGATGCGGAGGAACGCGTCCGGCAAAGGCGCATCTCAAACCTAAAGGGGTTGTGGTAAGCGAAAGCCATCCTCTGCAGCCCTTTCATTAACACCCAACTTCA
>CAZCZP010000381.1:0-2970 GCA_964502895.1 uncultured Bifidobacteriaceae bacterium | reverse complement strand
CGCATTTTGCCAATCGCCGCCTTCCGAGAGCCACCGGTACTGAAGCTCTTCGCCCGGAAGTTTCTCGTCCAAATCGCCGACGCGCACTTCCAAGTCCTCGGAATAGATCGTTTTCGCCGGATACTCCTTGTCCCAGAAAAAGCCTTTCCTCACGGCGTGCTCGTTGATGCGGAATTCGAGTTTGAAATGCGAGTAAGGTGTTGAAGCGGGTTTCAAACGGGAGTTCATAAACAAAGTGTGCAGGAGGACCGTTTTTTTCTCCAGATCCTCGCGTGAGTAGCGAATAGCGTTCTCACACGGGTCTTGCTGCCGGCGATGTAGATAAATCGGCGCCCCACGAATGGAGAGCGCAAACTCAATGTCATAAAAGCAGTCGCAGTTCTTCTCGGCGGGCTGTCCTAGCTCGATGTTCTCGAGATAAATCTCGGCTTTGACGTCGCCAAAGATGAACCGGTGAACATTTTCGAAGCTCTCATAACTGTTCACAATGCCGCGGCGGCCCGAGTGGGCGCGATGCACGTTGGCCCAATAGGATTTCTGTTCCTTCGCGTACTTGCCCTTGGCGTCTGGTTTGCCGGCGACCACATAGGCGCGATCCTGTTTGACCAAACCGTCGCTGAATCCGCCGGTGACGTGTTGCACGGCGCCGTACGATTCGTGATCGCTGCCGATGAGACACAGGCACCGTTTGACCGGGAAAGCGTACGGAGAATTTGCCTGGCCCAGACTGTGTGGCTGGTAACCCTTCGCCAGCTTCAGGTATTGCATCATCCGTTTCTCCTCAAAAATGTTTGCGTCAAACGGGTTGGCCGTGCGCAGGAGGAGACGCTCCATAAAATCCGGAATGCGGCCCAACTCGATGCCCTTGTGCGGCGTGCCGATCGTCACGAGCCGGTGAATCCAATCGGCCGGTTTTTCGCTCCGGGCGGGCAGCAGATTCTGAATCAGCGTCCGGCAGACCAGCCCGCCCATCGAATGCGCGATCAGCAGCACCTTGTAATGCTTTAGCCCGGCGCCCAAATCCACGTCGCGCTCCTTGAGACGCTGCGGGATGGTTTCGCAGACGAGTTTGCGCAAGTCCTCTGCGTGCGCCTCGATGCTGCGCAACTTGTCTTTCATCACGTCATCATCGTAGAACCGGCACACCCAGAGACTGCGGGAGGGATTCTCCGGCGCGTCTTCCAGGCCGCTGTTGGTCGCGTCGTAATACGCATACTTGCCGAGCTTCATGAACCGGATGAGCTGTCCCTCGAACATGTCGGCCCGGTAATAATCCGGCGCCGGCGCGGCGCGCTTTTCAACCGACGTTGCGGCGAATCCGTAATACGTGTCGTGAAAGGTTTCCTCCCGCTCGTTCTCGGTCATGGCGTAGCCGCGAACGTAAACGATGGGATAATAGGGAGGTTCAATCTTGTATTTCATGTTTGGTTCAATTGGGAAATTCCGTTGCCTGCAAAACTAACTCGGATGGACTCAAAGCCAACAAGAATTTGTCGAGCCACCTTTGAAACGGCGCATCTCAAAGAATGTTCACCCTGTGAACCGGTTTCATGGACCCCCAGTTTCAGTTGGGTGGCAGCGTGTCCCAAGCTTTGCCGGCGCATCAGCGGTTCGCGAGTGCGGACAAAACCGCTCAAGCGAGATGCATCCGGAAATCTGCTGCTCGTGCTTCAGTTACTTCTTACGAAACACGATGATGTGTTGCCAGGGTAACGTGCCGATGGTCTCCACCCATTCCAACGGATGCACGCTCATCTCTTTACGCACTTGGGCCTCAGTCATTTTGTGGATTGTTTTTATCGGCACGTCCGGATCTTCCCCGCGAAACTCGACGAACACCACGCGGCCGTCCGGCTTTAGCGCCTTGCACATCGCCTCCACCATTTCAAAGGGATGTTCGAACTCGTGATAAACGTCCACCATCAGAATCAAATCCAGCGTGGCGCGTGGCAGTTTGGGGTCGGTGATCGTGCCGAGCACGGGCTTGACGTTGAAGATTTTTTCCGCGGCGAGTTTGTTGGTCAGGATGTCGAGCATCTCCTGTTGAATCTCGACGGCGTACGCCACGCCGTTCGTCCCGACGGCCTTTGCCAGCCGCCGTGTGTAATAGCCGGTGCCGGCGCCGATGTCCGCGACCGCCTCACCCGGTTGCAGCTTCAAGGCTGGCACGAGCAAATCAGGCCGTTCTTCGCGCTCGCGTTCGGGTCGTTCGAGCCAGCCGACGGTTTCCCGCCCGCCCACGACATGGGCGATCTCGCGTCCCATGTAAAACTTGCCGATTCCGTTCGGGTCGTGCTCGGCGCGGGTTTCGTAACGCGAGGCGTGCGCGCTCGCATTTGTTTGGGCAACACTGGACCGGCCGAGGAAACAAGCCGCCAGAAGCGCGACATAAACAAGCCGGGAAGCCATAATCGCAATGCTCACTTGTCGGCGCCGAACAACACCAGGTCCACAATTTTGTGCGGCAACTCTTCCAGCTTCGCATCGGCGCGGTTGGCAAGGATGATGACCGTGAATTTCCGTTCGGGAAATCGCGCGATGCGTGTGCGGAAACCAATGGTGTCGCCGCTATGCCAGATTTCCTTTAGCCCGCGATATTCACCGAGGTACCAGCCGAAGCCGTAGCTGCGTCCGGGTTTGTCGGTCGCGGTCTCCGGCGAAAACGCCACGCGCAGCATTGGCTCGCTGACGAGTTTCGGCTTGTAGAGCGCCTGGTCCCATTTGAACAGGTCCGTCAGCGAGGAATACACGCCGCCATCGCCAAGGACGGAACTGGTCAGACTCTGGTCGGTGCGTTCAAATGTCGCGAGCGTAGTGGCACGGGCATCCGACCCGTCTTGAGCGAGCGGACCATTCTTGCGCGTATAACCGTAGGCGCGATTCGCAATCGCTCCGTAGCCTTCTTCATAAGCCAGCGTGTTGGTCATCTTGAGCGGCTCGAAAATGTTCTGCTTGAGAAACTGCGCGAAC
>CAZCZP010000380.1:0-2972 GCA_964502895.1 uncultured Bifidobacteriaceae bacterium | reverse complement strand
GTGCCGTCGTGTTTGCGGGCGGGCAGATATTTCTGGTCAACGTAGTTCGCCAGATTCACTCCCTTGTCGAACGTTCCGCGAAGCAGATTCGTGCTGCTCAAGTTGAGTTGAGCGACGTTCGTAAAACCCGTTTCTTTTGCAATGATGGTCGCTCCGGGCGTGGGTCGAACATCCGGGAATGGCACGAACGACATCAACGCCCAATAGCCCACGAGCAAACCGGCGCAAATGCCGGCAAGCGCGCGCGGCTTGAAAAAGCAGAATAGCAGTCCCGCAAAGAAGTACGCCAGGGCGATGCGGTTCAGCACGCCCATCAACCGGATGTCCGGCCAGGGATTCGCCAGGCCGCCGGTGTAAAAAATTCCCAGCGCAAACAACAAAAGGCTGCGCACGAACACGCGCTGCAAAGCCTGTGCGCGGCCGACTTGCTCGATGGTTTTGGTGAGTGAGTACACCAGCGCCACGCCAACCATGAAAACGAACAGCGGAAAAATCAGATCGTAAAACCGGAATCCCTCCCAGTCCACGTGTTCGAGTTGGGTCGCGAGGAAGTTCGTCGCGCTCGTCTCTTTCATCCGGTGCAACGCAGCGGCGAGCGTGTCCGCACCGATGATCCAAAACATGTCGAATCCGCGCAACGCGTCCAGTGACATCAAGCGTTGTCGTGTCGGTTCGCTTGCGCCAGCAGGTTGCGGTCGGTCTCTGTTATCGTTTCTCACGGATTATTCAAACTATCAAAGCTAGAAGCAGGCTCACCAATAACGCCGCGGCAATCAGCCACCAGAACCAATGCACACCGCGCGGTATCGCCTTTCCGCCGCCAAACTCGCGCTTGGTGAATTCGTTGTAATCGAAATTCTCATCAGGAAGGGCCAGGCTGTCGTATCGCGCTTGTTCCGACCAGCCGGTTTCCTCGTCCGAGCCGCACTCGGGACAGGCTTTGGCATTGCGCGGGACTTCGGCCCCGCAGTTTGGACAGACTTCCGGAGGCATGTGAGGGAGTAATCAGTGATCAGTGGTCAAGCATCAGTAACAGGTCGGAACTGACTTTGCTGATCACTGGCTGGTGATTACCGAACACATCACCCTCCCACTCCCGCGTACTCCTCGTCCGTCGTAAGGTCCAGGCCCATGAGGACGTAATCATGCGTGATGGCCTGCATGTCTTTCACGTAGTTCTCGAACCGGAGCAGGTTGCTGAAACCGAGCATGGCGAACATGTGAATGGCCGCCTCCTGTTCGCCGATGAATTCCGCTTCGACCTTTTCCATCCCGATGTTACGGGAGATTTCGACGATTTCATGTACGAGCGCCTTGGCCAGTCCGCGGCCGCGATGTTGCGGATGTACCAGCACGCTGACGCGGCCGATGTGCCGTTTCCAACCGCCGAGTTGCTGGTGCAGTGTAGCGTCGCCGATGATTTTTTCGCCGCTCAACGCCAACAGGGGCAGGTTGCGGCCCAGGTCAATGTTCTCGCACCAGTCCCGGATGACGCCCGGGTCCGTGACGCGATGTTTGATGAACATGCGTTCCTGTTCGGGCACCGCCTGGAAAAACTCGTGGAACTGTTTTTCGTCCTGGCGGCGCAACGGGCGGAGTTTGACCGTGGAGCCATCCTTGAGTTTGATGTCTTTCGGAAACTTCTGGAGTTCGAGTTCGAGCGACATGGCAATTCTGATTTAGGTTGCCCGAGTCTGCCACGACCGCCCGGCGGGCTTCAAGAGTCAATAACGGGCCGAAAGCCGGCCGGTTATTCCCAGTGCGTGCGCCGGCAGGCGTGTGGCCACTTCCGCGGGGTCCAAGCTCCATCTCGCGGCGAGTCGTGGGACTTTCTCCACGTTCGCCGCCAGAAAGTCCGGCATGCCCCATCGGATGGAGGCTTCTTCGCCGTAACCAAGCGATTTCATATCCAACGTGGTCTCGGCGAAGGTTTTCGCGCCTTGGTTCCACAGCGTTGTGCCGGCCCATGCGTAAGCGCGAATCACACGGCCCGCTTCCAGGCGCGCCCAGGCATGGTGATGCAGCACAAGGTCGGCACAAAAAAACTGGACCTCGCCCAGCTTGCGGCTCAGGTCGAGGAGAAACCGGAAGCTCGCGTCCACGTCCACCGCCGGGTCGGGTAGAGCCGTGCCCGTGACCAGCACCCAGCCGCGCACCGACGGCGCGATGAAGAGCCGGTTTTCGCCGGCCAAGCCGTCGCTCCAGGAGCATGGGACGGCATCGTAGAGCGAAAGTGCCTTGAGAACGTTTGCAGAATCTCGACTGCGAATGGCCAGCCAGAGAATGGGTCGTTGCAAGCAGGGACGGTGTGGACGTGCCGTGTGATCCGACCAAAGTCGGTGAATCCCGAGCTGGTTTTGCTGCCGGTTCCAACGAAACGCCAGCCAGACAACCGCTCCGCCAATTCCCAGAGCGACGCTGAAGAAGAGCAATAGCACAATCGGAACTGCGTCCGCGGGGTTCATGCCGCCAATCTAAGTTCGATTTCCGAAGGTGCAATGGAAATATTTCATCGGCGTTTACTTCACCAGCATCAACGTAAACGGCCACACCTTTGCCTGTAGGAAGACCAGCAATCCCATCAACGTTGCCAGCACGATGCTGTGGAAAAACACGTAACGCAGAATGCTGCCCTCGTGCCCGTACCAATTCGTTGCCGTGCTCGCCACCACGATGCTTTGCGCGTCCACCATTTTTCCCATCACACCGCCCGAACTGTTCGCCGCCCCCATCAGGATGGGGCTGACGCCGGTTTGCTCGGCGGTAATTCTCTGGAGGCTGCCGAACAAAACGTTCGAGGCAGTGTCCGAACCGGTGAGCGCAACCCCGAGCCAGCCGAGCAAGGTTCCGAAGAATGGATAAAACGCGCCAGTGTGCGCCATCGCCAGACCGAGCGTGGCATCGGTGCCCGAGAATTTTGTCACGTGGCCGAGTGCCAACATGCCGGCAATGGTCACCAGCGAATAGCGCAC
>CAZCZP010000379.1:0-2998 GCA_964502895.1 uncultured Bifidobacteriaceae bacterium | reverse complement strand
CCCGTCATTAACCTGACACTGGCGCGAGGGAAGTTGCGTTCAAACAGCCTATGCGATTGACGTTGCTGCAACACCCACCGGAAACCAAGGCGCGGCCGCTGTTCGTCAACGAAGGCGAGAGCGCTTCGTTCGCCGTGCCGGTCCGACTCGGGGACCGTCGTCAACTCCCGGCCTCGCCCGGGCACTATCTGATTCTCCTGCGCCAGCGGCACGGTGCCCGCCTCAACCGGCCCTGGAAGTGGGGGCGTTTCGTCGGTGAGCTGTGACCAGCATCCTCCAATTGTTGTTCATGCCTGAAATTGCCGCTGCCAAACCGTCGCCACATCCCGTGATCGCAACGGACTCGCCGGATTTGGAATCCTGTCCGGAAAATCTCATTGCGGAGGCGGCTCTCAACGGTGACAGTTCCCGTCGAGTTGCAACTATGGGGCGCACCTTCGACCAAGAATTGGGCGAGCTCAAAGCGCGGCTGCTGACCATGGCCAGTCACGCCGAGCGCGCCGTCAACGACGCGGTGCAGGCGCTGGTGACCCGCGATTACGATCTCGCCGTCCAGACCAACGCGAACGACCGGATTTTGGACCGCTTCGAGGTGGAGATGGATGAAATGGCCATCAACCTTCTGGCCAAAGGGCTTCCCGCCGGCGATGTGCGCTTGGTCGCGGTCGCCATGAAGATTTCCCAAAACCTCGAACGCATCGGTGACGAAGCCGCCAAAGTGGCCAAACGCACGCGCGATCTCTGCCAGGAGCCGCCCGTCAAAGTCCACGTGGACCTCCCCCGCATGGCGCATCTGACGCTCGACATGCTCAAGCGCGCGCTCGATTCGTTCGTCAACCGCGATTCCGCGGCAGCCCGCGCCATCATTCCCGGCGATAAGGAAGTGGACGCGCTCAACAAGCAGATCACCCGCGAACTCGTCCGCCACATGACCGCGCACACGGAAGCCATTCCCGGTTGTCTCAACCTTATGATCGTTTCCAAGAGCCTGGAACGCATCGCCGACCATGCCACCAACGTCGCCGAGGAAGTCGTTTATTTGTGCGAGGCCCAGGACATTCGCCACTCCGGCAAGACGCCCCGCGTCACCGTGGAGGTGAAGTAGTTTGTTTCAGCGGCAGATTGCCATTGCGCGACCGTCCGGCGGCGCTAGAATGCGCTCATGTCCGAAGTTCCAATGAACTCTCGAAATTTCGTTTGCCCGGCAAGTGATTCCCGCTCGCTAGCAACCGGCGTCGCCTGTACCCCACCCTAGAATCCGTTGCCTTTCTCTGCGACTATCGCCGTCGCCTTGCTGCTGAATCTCTGGTGTGATTTTTTCGACCACCTACCAGCAATAATTGCAGCTTTGCCGGCGATTCAGAGTGCAAACCCATTCGCGTAAGCAGGATTGGAAAGAAATCGCTTTGAACTTGTTAGCTGAAAATTTTGGAAATCTTAAGATGAACTTGAAACAAGAAATCGTCCGCCGACGGACCTTTGCGATCATCTCGCATCCCGACGCGGGCAAGACGACGCTGACCGAAAAGCTGTTGCTTTACGGTGGCGCCGTGCAACTGGCCGGCTCGGTGACTGCGCGCAAAAACCAGCGCGCCACAACGTCCGACTGGATGGAGCTGGAGCGAAAGCGCGGCATCTCGGTCAGTTCCACCGTGCTGCAATTCGATTACCGCGATTATGTCGTCAACCTGCTCGACACGCCCGGCCACAAGGATTTTTCCGAGGACACGTATCGCGTGTTGATGGCCGTGGACGCGGTGGTGATGGTGATCGACGCCGGCAAAGGCATCGAAAGCCAGACCAGAAAATTATTTGAGGTCTGCCGTCAACGCGGCGTTCCCATTTTCACCTTCATGAACAAACTGGACCGCCCCGCGCGCGACCCGCTGGCATTGCTCGATGAACTGGAAAGCGTGCTCGGCATCCACGGCTACCCTGTCAACTGGCCGCTGGGCGACGGGCCGGAATTTCGCGGCGTGTTTGATCGCCAATCCAAGCAGGTGCATTTTTTCGAGCGCGTGCCGGGCGGAGAATATCGGGCGCCGGTTTCGGTGCATGACCTTGGCGATTCAGCCGTGCGCGATGCGATGTCGCCCGAAGTGTACGTGCACACGGTGGAGGAACTCGCGATGCTCGAAGGCGCGGGCGCGGCATTTGATCACGCGAAAGTGCTCGCGGGTGAACTGACGCCGGTCTTCTTCGGTAGCGCGGTCAACAATTTCGGCGTCCAACTTCTGCTTGATGCCTTCCTCCAGTATTCGCCGTCGCCGCGCCCTCGCCACAGTGCGAACGGAATCATCGAGCCGGAACACGAGCCATTTTCTGGATTCATCTTCAAGATTCAATCGAACATGGACCCGAAGCATCGCGATCAGATTGCCTTCCTCCGAATCTGCTCGGGACGGTTCACCCGAGACATGCGCGTCGTGCATTCGCGCACGGGCGAAACCGTGCGACTTTCCAGCTCGCACAAACTCTTCGCGCGCGAGCGCGAAACAGTGGATGAAGCATTTCCCGGTGATGTCATCGGATTGGTGGGTCATCCGGAATTCGGCATTGGCGACACGCTCACCGAAGACGCGGCCATCCTGTTTCATGAGATTCCGCGATTCGCCCCAGAATGTTTTGCCCTGTTGCACGGTGCGGGCGCGAGCCAAGCCAAACGCTTTCGCGCTGGCCTCGAACATCTCTTGCAGGAAGGCGTAGTCCAGACTTTTTTCCTGAAGAACAGCCAGCAGCGGATGCCGTTGTTGGGCGCAGTTGGCCCGCTCCAGTTTGAAGTCCTGCAATATCGCCTCAAGACCGAATACGGCGCGGACTCGCGGCTTGAACCGGCGTCGTGGAAAATCATCCGGTGGGCCGCGCCCGAAACAGCCGCCGCTTTGTCCGAAGAACTCTTGCCCAGCGGCAGCCGATTGGCCGTGGATGACCGGCAGCAGACCGTGGTGTTGTTTCCCGAGGAATGGGCCTGCAATTTTTTTGTGGAACGAAATCCGAA
>CAZCZP010000378.1:0-3000 GCA_964502895.1 uncultured Bifidobacteriaceae bacterium | reverse complement strand
AGGCGCGGGTCTTTTTGCGGGAACGGCGGCGCGCCGGCGAATTTCTTCAGGAACACCTTCGCCAGTAGTCCACCCATGAACGCCATGCAACCCAACGGCAGCCAGATCACGTGAAACGGAAAGCCCTCGCGGTAATAGACCGGCAGAATGTTGAAGGACAAATCCACGAAATGCATCGCCCAAGCCCACAGGCAAATGGGAATCATGATCGGGAACGTGTGCTTCACATCAATCCGCAGCAGCGACAGGAACGGCAGGAAGAAGTGCCCGAAGATAATCACCATGCCGATGTAAAACCAACTGCCCTTCTCCCGAATGACGTACCAGAAGGTTTCCTCCGGCATGTTGGCGTTCCAAATGATGAAGTATTGGGAGAAGGTGACGTAGGCCCAGAAAACCGTGAAGGCGAACATCAGCGACCCAAGGAAATAAAATTGATGCTCGTGCAGCACGTCCGAGAGAATGCGCTGCCGGTCCAGAACCAGGGTGATGACATAAACGGTGGCGAGCGTGAGCCAGACGCTGCCGGCGAAATAATAGACGCCATACATGGTGGAGAACCATTGGTGCTGCAATCCCTTCATCCACATGATCGCCGCCATGGTGAGCGTGAAGGCAAACACCCAGATGCCCCAGCAGGAGTGCAGGCGCATTTTCAGGGTGCATCGCGCCTCGCCGCTTACGTCCTGCTTGAGCGACCAATACTTGAGCCGGCTGGACAACAACCACCACAGCCCGAAACACGCGGCCGAAATCAAATAAAAACCCGTCTGGGTGAAAATCGGCAGCTTGGCATACAACGCATGGTCGCTGTGCGGATTCTCCACAGTCATCCATCCGAAAAGTCTTGGCGCCAGCAGCGCCACTGGAACGAACAGGATGGCGAGCCACGGAAACAGCAACGTGGCCAGATGTTCGCAGAACCGCCGCGTCGCCACGGACCAACCGGCGTCGAACAAATGATGCACCAGCACGAGGAACAATCCGCCCAGCCCGATGCTCAAGAAAAACATGAACGACAACAGCCACGAATAACCGAACGCCTTGAGGCTGTATTCCTCGGGCTGCTTCCAGCTTACGATCAAGCCGATGAGCACCACCACGCCGCCAACTCCCATGAGCTGGCTGGGCAACCCACGCCACTTGGATAAGTCCAGCGGCGGCGGCAGCTTCGGGTCTTCGTTGTCGAAATCGTCAGGCTGGCTCATAGAAAATTATTTCAACTTCGCCCGCGACTCGGGCGAAAGGTCGTCCACCGAACCCAGGCGGCTGAGTTGCAGCGCGCGCACGTAGGCGACGATGGCCCAGCGATCCTCGACCGGAATCTGGGCGGCATACCCGAGCATGGTGCTCTTGCCGTAGCCAATGGTGTTGAACATCTCGCCGTCGCCCTGCCGGACGACCACCGGCTCGTGCAAACTGCGAATTGTCGCGTAACCGAATTTCTTCACGACTCCATTACCCTCACCCGTCTGACCGTGACAGGGCGTGCAGTAAATCGTGTAACGCTGCTGGCCGCGCGCGAGCAATTGCGCCGTGACCGGCAGCGGGTTCAGCGCGATAAAATTTGTGGTGCTTCCCTCGCCGGCGGGCCGCCCCGTGTTCACCGGCGCGTCCTCGAACGGATAGACTTCCCGACCGCCGACGCGCATGGGTTCGCTCCGGGCGATCGTGCCGGGCGGCGGCAGTTGTGAGCTGAGGCCGTTGGGGAAAAATCCGTTGGGCGTTTGCGGACGCAGCTTCAATTGCCGGTCCATGTCCGGGAAAATCTCGAAGGGCGGTTTGCGCGAAATGTCGCCACGACGGCCGGCGATCAACAACACCAGCACCACGGCCACACCGAAGAGCATCAGGAAATAGCGCATTATTCCACCACCATTTCGATGCGCGTGCTGCCGGCGGCTTCCAGCAGTTTGCGGGTTTCGGTTTCGGAATATTTCGGGTCCGCCGTTTCGATGACCACAAAGAATTTATCGTGCGTCGCGAGAGCGAAGCGCCGGTGCTTGAGCAACGGATGATGCAACCGCGGCAGGCGGTTGAGAAAGAGCATCCCGCCGATTGCGCCAAACGCACCAAAGAGAATCGTCAGTTCGTAGGACGGCGGAAACGCGCCGTACGGACTGAACATGGGTTTGCCGCCCACCACGAGGGGATAGTCAATCGCGTTCATCCACCAGATCATCACCATGCCGGTCGTGTAACCGGTCAGGCCGCCGAGAAACGCAAACCAGCCGACCTTCGAGTTTTTCATCCCCATCGCCTTGTCCATGCCGTGGATCGGGAACGGCATATAGACATCCCATTTTCGGAAGCCCGCGTCGCGGACTTTCTCCGCGGCGTGCAGCACGTCGGCCGTGTTGTCGAACTCGGCGAGAATGCCGTAGGGTTTGGCACTGCCATTCATCAGTGTTTCCCTCCGTTTCCGTTTTTGGCCAGCGGATGATGCGGGTCCGCCTGCGGCGTGACGCCTTTGACTTCCGACACCGCAATCATCGGCAGGAAGCGCATGAACAGCAGAAAGCACGTGAAGAACAATCCAAACGTGCCCAGGAACGTGCAAATGTCCACCCACGTCGGCATGTAGTAACCCCAGTTGGACGGCAGAAATTCGCGGTGCAACGAAATCACCACGATCACGAACCGCTCGAACCACATGCCCACGTTCACAAGGATCGAGAGGATGAACACGATCACGAGGTGATGGCGGATTTTTTTGAACCAGAACAATTGCGGCACGAAAACGTTGCAACAGAACATCAGCCAGTAACCCCACCAATACGGGCCCATCGCGCGGTTGATGAACGCGAACCGTTCAAAAAGACTGCCGCTGTACCACGCGATGAATAACTCCATGATGTACGCGTAACCGACGATGGACCCGGTCGCCAGCGTCACTTTGCACATCACGTCTATGTGCCGCATGGTGATGATGTCCTCCAGCCGGCACATGCTGCGCAGTGGAATCAACAGCGTCAGCACCATGCCAAAACCGGAGAACAC
>CAZCZP010000377.1:0-3041 GCA_964502895.1 uncultured Bifidobacteriaceae bacterium | reverse complement strand
AGCGGGGTGGTAGATATCTCGCCACCAATCCAGAGGCTCAGCGAGGTCCACCTATCTTACGTTGGGGCGCATTTGTGAGTGTAATTGTTACCAGCTTTTCGCCGTGGCTTATGAAAGCAGCGCTCAGCCAAAAGTTGCTGTCGCTTATTGTCGTACCCTTAGGCCTGAATTCCAAATTCAGATGGCAACCGTTGGAAAGCACGTAGAAACTCGTCCACCCCGAAACCGGGCTCCCGACTCTGGCGCCCTTAAGTCCATTCGTCTTCTCCACGATGTTGTCAACGTCGTGTATGTTCATTCCGAGCCAAAGATGCGAGGCCACCTTAATCGCTTCCTCTTGGCTGATATTGTTCGTGGGGAATCGCTGGGCATAAATGACCGCAGCAACGAGCACCGCCAAGGAGAACACAGAGACGCGCGATTTCATGATCAGCCTAACAAACAATGGAGCGCTCGAAGGCCCGCCATTTCCTTCACGGTCTGACTCTAATCCGGGTGTAACTCTACGTCGAGTTGGTTTTTGACCTCCATTCGCCGGCTCATAGACTTCAGCAAAGGCGGAGGCCAATCCTCAGAGCTTGCCCGATCTCGTGCCAAGAGCTAGAGGTTGCATATCGCGTAGCGAGTTTCGTTGATCCTTGCTCCGTGCAAAAGTTGCAATCGAGAAACACTTTATGCTTGTCGTCCATGTTCATGTTCACGTGAAACCGGAATGCGCCGAATCGTTCAAAGCCGCAACGCTGGAGAATGCGCGGCAAAGTGTCAACGAGCCGGGCATCGCGCGGTTCGATGTCGTTCAACAAACCGACGACCCGACGCGCTTTGTGCTCGTTGAGGTTTATCGGACGCCGGATGCACCCGCGGCGCACAAGGAAACCAAGCACTATCAAGTCTGGCGCGATACTGTTGCGCCCATGATGGCCGAGCCGCGCACGAGTGTGAAGTTCGCGAACGTGTTTCCGGAGGATGCAGGGTGGTAATGATGTCAACGCTTCACCCTCACCCCGGCCCTCTCCCTGAGGGAGAGGGAGAGCCATTCGCCGGCTTACTACAAATCGAAACGTGAATGTGTTTCTACAGCCTTCCGAAGAATCAGAGAGGTTCGATTGCTGTTCCCTCTCCCGGCGGGAGAGGGTCAGGGTGAGGGGGAACGAGTTGTGAACTTTGAATTCGCCACAGCTACACGAATCATTTTCGGCGCGGGTAAGCTGAATGAAATCGGTGGCCTGGCGCGCGAATTCGGCAAACACGCGCTGGTCGTGACCGGGAAAAATCCTGCGCGCGCGGAAGCTTTGGTAAAGCAGCTTGCAGCAGAAAAGATCACCACGGCCACATTCTCCATTCCGGGCGAGCCTGCAATTCAATTGGTGGAGCAGGGCATAGCCACCGCCCGCAAAGCCGGCTGTGACTTTGTCATCGCCTTCGGCGGCGGCAGCGCGATTGACGCGGGCAAAGCCATCGCCGCGATGCTCACCAACGAGGGCGACGTGCTCGAGTACTTGGAAGTCATTGGCAAAGGTCGCCCCTTAGTCAAAGCGTCCGCGCCGCTCATCGCGATTCCCACAACAGCAGGAACAGGAGCGGAGGTCACACGCAACGCCGTGCTGGCTTCGCCTGAGCACAAATTCAAAGTCAGCCTCCGCAGTCCGCTGATGCTGCCCAAGGTCGCGCTGGTTGACCCTGAGCTGACTTACGATCTACCGGCTGCGCTCACGGCGAGCACGGGCCTCGACGCGCTCACCCAACTGATCGAGCCTTACACCTGCTGTCGCAGGAATCCGATGGTGGACGCGTTGTGCGTCGAGGGAATTCGCCGCGCGGCGTCCCGCGATGCGGGATTGCGCGTGGCTTTTGCAGACGGGAAAAATACCACGGCGCGTGAGAATATGTGCGTGGCCAGTTTATTTGGCGGATTGGCGCTGGCGAACGCCGGCCTTGGCGCAGTACATGGTTTTGCCGCGCCGATTGGCGGAATGTTTCCCGCGCCGCACGGTGCGGTGTGCGCAGCGCTGCTGCCGCATGTCATGGCCGCGAACCTGCGCGCACTGCGCTTACGTTCACCCGAGAGCGACACACTCCGTCGTTATGACGAGGTTGCGCGGCTGGTAACTGGCGATTCTTCAGCCAAGGCCGACGCCGGCGTGCGCTGGGTCCAAAAGCTGGTTCGAGATTTGCAGATTCCGAAGTTGCGCGAATACGGCGTGAGTGAACAGCACGTCGCGGAGTTGGTGGAGAAAGCCGCCAAGGCCAGCAGCATGAAGGCGAATCCGATTGTGCTCAACGAGGAGGAGTTGGCAGAAATCCTGCGACTCGCGACGTGATGACTGAGTTGCAGCCAAGAGTTTTTCAACGGTACTCGCCGGCGGTGATTGCGTTGGTGTTGGCCAACTTGATCCCGATTTATGGCGTGCTGGCGCTGGGCTGGGAGGTTTTTCCGATCATGCTTTTGTTCTGGTTGGAGAACGTCGTCATCGGCGTCTTCAATGTTTTGAAGATGCTGCTTTCCGAACCGCACGAGCCAGCCAAATGGTTGGGCAAGTTGTTTCTGGTGCCGTTCTTTTGTGTGCACTACGGGATGTTTACGCTGGTACACGGCGTGTTTGTGCTGGGTTTCTTTGGCAAACAATTCAAGCAAGGTGCAAGCTTCCCGTCCGTCAGCGATGTCATTGGCTTTATCGGTGAACTTGAACTTGGGTGGGCGGTGTTGGCATTGGTGGCGAGTCACGCGTTTTCCTTTGGCTACAACTATCTTTGGCGCGGGGAATTCCGGACCTCGTCACTGCAGAAATTGATGCAACAGCCCTACGGTCGCGTGGTGGTGTTGCATCTGGCGATTTTGGGCGGCGGATTTCTGATCATGGCGCTCAAGTCGCCGACCGCCGGGCTGGTGTTGTTGGTCGTGTTGAAGATCGTTCTCGATGTGCGATCGCATTGGAAGGAGCACCGCCGTGCGACCACGGGAGAACCTGCCACGACCGGACCCGGCCCTGCGCCGGCGTGATGTGGCTTGGAGGAAAAACTGGAGCCAGTTGTCGGAATCG
>CAZCZP010000376.1:482-3056 GCA_964502895.1 uncultured Bifidobacteriaceae bacterium | reverse complement strand
GTCTCCAGCACGTTGCTCTGGCAAAAATTTCTCGCCGACACCCAGGCCAGCGCGCCATTTCAGAAGCTGCGAAAGAACTGGTTGCTCTACCTGCAAATCCTCTTGCTCGCGCTGGCCGTGCTGGCGCTCACGCGACCGTTCTTCGCCACCACGGCCAAGCCGGCGCAATTGCGCGTCGTCATCCTCGACGGCTCGGCTTCGATGCAGGCCGTGGACGAATCACCGTCGCGATTTGAGAAGGCCCGCGCCGAGGCGCTCAAGTGGGTGGACAGTCTCGAACCGACCGATCAAATGGTCGTGCTGCTCGCTGGCGCGAACACCGAGGTCAAACAATCCGCCACCAGCGAGAAGGCCGCGTTGCGCCGCGCGTTGCAGGCGTGCGCGCCGGCGGATTCGCCCACGCGACTCGTCCCCGCGCTCAAGATGGCCGAGTCGCTCGTGCGCGATCGTCGCAGTGCGGAGATCCATCTCTTCAGCGACGGCGCCGTGCCGGAGTTGAGCGATTTCGAGAACAAGGCTTTGCCGCTCGTTTATCATAAGGTCGGCCAGCGTGCGGAAAATCTCGGCATCACAGCCCTTGACGTGCGAGCAAATCCCGAAGACCACACTCAACGCGCTGTTTACGTCAACGTTATCAATGTTTCCTCCAACACACTCACCTCCGATCTGGAACTATTGTTCGACGGCCAATTGATCAACACTGTTCCGCTCACGATTCCGGGCCAACAAACCGCACCGCAGGTTTTCAAGGCAACTCAAGCCAAGGACGGTGTGTTCACCGTTCGCCTCACGGGCAAGGACGATCTCGCCGCCGACAACGAAGCATCCATCGTAAGTTTGTTGCCCAAACCGGTGAACGTGCTGCTGGTCACGCGCGGAAATCGGTTGCTCGAAAAAGCCCTGCGCGCCGTGGCCCATGTGCAACTCGCGGTGGCGAATGATTTGACCGATGCGGGCGCGGGATTCGATTTCATCGTACTTGATGGCGTTCAACCCACCGAGTGGCCCAAGGGCAACGTGCTCGCGTTCCGCACCGTGAACACGAACTGGGTCGAGGGCGTCGCCGCGGTGGAAGCGCCGGTGATCGTGGACTGGAAATCCACGCACCCACTGCTTCGCTACGCCGGGTTTGATAACGTGCAGATCGTGCAAAGCCTAACCGCACGCGCGCCGACGTGGGCTGTCTCGATCCTCGAAGCGCCGCAAGCGCCGCTCATCCTCGCCGGCGACCTGGGCCGCCAGCGCATCGTGTGGGTGGGCTTCGATCCGCTGGAGAGCAACTGGCCGTTGCGCGTGTCGTTCCCGATCTTCATCGCCAACGCCGTGGACTGGCTCAATCCTGCCAACGCGAAGAATTCCCAACTCCTCCTCAAGGCCGGCGACCCGTTCCGCCTCGCGCTTGCTGAACCCGTGAAAACTGCCGATGTGAAATTGCCCGATGGCAAAACCACCACGCTCAACGTTGAAGGGGCAAATGAAATCGTCTTCGGCGACACCGCGAAGCAAGGCATCTATCAACTGCGTGCCGGCACGAACGAAATCACCTTCTGCGCCGACCTGCTTGATTCTGCTGAGAGCAACATCCGTCCGCGCGACGAACTGAAATTCGGCGAATACACAAGCGTCGCGGCCACGACCGTCCAACGCACGAACATGGAACTCTGGCGCACGCTTGCCGCCATCGGGCTGGCGGTGCTGTTGTTCGAGTGGTGGTGGTATCACAGGAGGACGGTGTGAATCAAAGCCCCGCGCCGAAAGGCGGCATCGCTCTTATCCAGATTCCGCGTCGAACTTGGATTATTTGGTTAACCATCCTAGCGGGGTGGGCGCTGCTCATCTATCTGCGTCTTAGTTCAGGCTCGAAATCCGAAGTTGTCATCTATGTCGCGCAAGATCAAATCTATGCCGAGCCGATCCTGCGCGAGTTCGAGAAGGAAACCGGCATCAAGGTCAAAGCCATCTACGACAGCGAGGCGGTGAAGACCGTCGGGCTGGCGAATCGGTTGCTCGCCGAGCGCAGTCATCCGCAATGCGACGTGTTCTGGGGCAACGAAGAAATGCGCACGCGCCAGCTTGCCGCGCAGAACGTCTTCCGCGAAATCAACGGCTGGGTCGCCTTCGGTTATCGCAGCCGCCGCATTGTCATCAATACCAATTTTGTTGGTAGGGCCGAGCTGCCGCTCGGCCAGGACGCGCAGCAGCGCGTCCCTACCGCTCCCAAATCACTGCTCGAACTCACGAATGAAATCTGGCGCGGCAAAGTGGCTTTAGCCTTCCCCCAATTCGGCACGACGGCCACACACTTCCACGCGCTCAAACAACTCTTGGGCGAGGAGGCCTGGCTCATGTGGTGTCGCGCACTCGCCGCAAACAAGCTGTTCGTCGTGGACGGTAATTCCGTCGTCGTGAAATTCGTCGGGCGTGGCGAGGCGTGGATTGGGTTGACCGATTCGGACGATGTTTTTGCCGGGCAGCGGGAGGGAGCGCCGATTACGGCGTTGGATCATAGGGCGCGTAACACCGTGCGCGCGGACTCAAATACAACCGGGGACGGCCCCCCCCGAGTGACGCGCC
>CAZCZP010000376.1:0-472 GCA_964502895.1 uncultured Bifidobacteriaceae bacterium | reverse complement strand
GCGCCCTACCACGGACCTCATGTCTGAGACGCTGCTCATCCCCAACACGGTCGCAGTGATTCGTAACGCCCCGCATCCGGCCAACGCGCAGAGATTGTTTGAATATCTCCAGCGACGGGAGGTGGTGGAGAAGTTGGTGCGAGTGAACGCGCTGGAGGGGGCGACCTATAGTGCGGATGCGACTGCAATGAAGCCCGATTGGGACGCTCTGCTGCGCGATTTGGAAACGACGACGAAACAATTGAACGAGATTTTTCTGCGATGAGCTTGAGAGATTCCAGCTTAGACGCTCGCCCTCACCCCGGCCCTCTCCCCCGGGGAGAGGGTGCAGTTTCCCACGTCGCTCGAATGCTTGATCGTCCTCGCTGCAATCGCCGTTTTTTCCTTGTTCGCAAGGAAGCACGTGAACAACCAAACGCCGTTCATCAAGCCAGGCAGCGGCGAATGATTCTCCCTCTCCTGGGGGAGAGGG
>CAZCZP010000375.1:0-3074 GCA_964502895.1 uncultured Bifidobacteriaceae bacterium | reverse complement strand
TGGCCGTCGCAATCTATGAAGAAGAAATATTCCCACGCCTTCCGCTTGCTCGGGCGGGATTCAATCTTCGTCATGTTGAGGCGGTATCGGCGGAAGGCGGCCAACGCGTGGTGCAGCGCGCCGACCTTGTCCTGAATGCTCACCATGAGGCTGGTGCGGTCGTGGCCCGTGGGTGGACTGCATTGCCGGCCCAGCACAAGAAACCTTGTGGCGTTGGCGGCGTTGTCCTGGATGTCGAGTTCCAGCACGGGCAGTTTGTATTTCTCGGCAGCAAGCACGCCGGCGATGGCGGCGGTGTCCTTTTGCTTCGCCGCGAATTCGGCCGAACGGGCATTGGACGAGGTCTCGATGATCTCGACGCGCGGCAAATTGTTTTGCACCCAGCCACGGCACTGGCCCAACGATTGCGGGTGGGCAAAAAGTTTTTTGATCTGCGTGCGGCGCGAGTTGCTCAACAAGCATTGCTGCACCGGGAGGACGATTTGTGAAACCACCTTCAGGTCGCTGTCCACGAACATGTCGAGCGTGTGGGTCACGACGCCTTCGGTGGAATTCTCCACGGGTACCACGCCGTAATCCGCCCGGTTCTTGCTGACCTCGGTGAACACGTCGGCAATCGTTTTTTGCGCCGCGTAACGCAGGCTCGAACCGAACCGGCGAATGGCAGCCTGATGCGTGAACGTGGCTTCCGGGCCGAGATAGGCGATGGTCAAAGTTTTTTCCAGAGCCAGCGCGCTGGACATGATTTCGCGATACACGGCACGGAGCTGGTCGTTGGTCATCGGCCCCTGATTGTGATGGCAGATGCGCTGGAGGACGGCGCGCTCGCGATGGGGCACGTAGATTTCTTCGCCGGCCTTGAGTTTGATTTCGCCGATGGCGAGCACGTGTTTCGTGCGCTCGTTCAGCAGGCGCACAATCTGCGTGTCCAGCTTGTCAATCGCCTTGCGATGGTCCGGGATGTTCATTGCGAATTTTAACTGCCAACGGCCAATCATTCCGCTGGCCCGCGCGGATATTACAGAGCGGCGCGGGCAAAGGGCAGGAGAAAAATCTGTTGGCCGCCGCGCCTGGCTATTCGGCTTGCGATTGGAAAAACTGCCGGAAATTGATCGTGCCAATGCGCGTCGCGCCCGCGCCCAGCATTGCTGGAGCCGTCCGCGCATCGCAGATTCCGCCAGCCGCTTTGAGGATGAAATCCGCGCCTGCCGTTTCGCGGATCAGTTTCACGTCGGCCTCGGAAACGCGGGCGTCGGGCCAGAAGTCCGTGCCCGCGGCAACCGCCTCGGCGCCTGAATCCAGAATCAGGTGGCAAGCCAGGGTGATTTCCTCGCGGGTCAATTGCGTTGCCTCGATCACGGCACACACGGGCCGCTCGTCCGCCGCTTCCACTATGTCGCGCAACTCCCGCAAAACCAGCTTGTGCGCGCCGTCCTTGAGCCAGCCCAGGTTCAACACGGCTTCAATTTCCTGCGCGCCGTGGTCAATCGCCACTTCCGTTTCATAACGCTTCGCGTCGCTGTCCATCGCGCCAAGCGGAAAGCCGACGAGCGCGACGACCTGCACGCCGCTGTCTTCGAGACGCGCGCACGCCAGTTCGACTCGCGAACTGTTCACGCACAAGGCGCGGATTTTGTGTTCGCGCGCTTCCTGGCAGGCGGCGGCGATTTCCTCGGCGCTTGCCGATGGCTTCCAGAAAGCCGCGTCCATACGCATCGCGAGTTCGGCGGATGAAAGTGTTGTCATAAAACAAACGGACGGCGGCAGGGCCATTCCCACCGCCGTCCAGGAGCTGGGATGGATTTATTTCAATCCGACGAGGTATGCGAAGCGCGCGCGGAACTGGTCCGGCGTCATCGCCACGGCGGCAGCCAGTTTATCGAGCTGTGTGACGTCCTGGAAATCGGCCTTCTCCAGTCGAATCATGTAGTGGACCGCGCATTCGTAAGATTCGCCTTCGACGTTGACTTTGCGGACCTGGAATCTTCCGGTCTGGGGATTCAACATCTTCTCGAATTGTAGCGGCACCATTTTGCCGTCTTCAAAGCTGATGATCGCGCCGAATTTTCCGGCCTCGGGCGAGAGTACGAATTTCACCGCGCCGTAGCCGAGGTCGCGCGTGTATTCGGCATCGAACGGAATGGGATCGGCGCAACGCAACTCGTAACCGAGGTCTTTGTCAATGAGCGTCATCTTGATGCCGAGTTGTTCGAGCCGCGTCGTGACCAAGTCCTTCATCAGACGGCCAAATTCGATTTCGCCGAGCCGCAAATGTCCGTGGTCGTCGCGAATGACCTTGCCGTAACGTTCGAGGTTGCCGCCCGGCACCGCGCTGACCAGACCCTTTTCACCCATGGACTCGATCAAACCTTCCGCCAGCACGACCACGCCGTAATGCTGACCCTGGGCGCGGCGCTTGATGACCGCGCCGATGATGATGTCCGCGACTTCCTCGGCCGTGACCGGTTTGCCGCGAAATTCCTCGGGGATGATGGTGAGGGCCGCCGCCGCCGCCTTGCCGATGCCCAGCGCCAGATGGCCGGCCGCGCGACCCATGCTGATGATGATGTACCAGCGCGACGTGGTGCGGGCGTCCTCGGCCAGGTTGCGCAAAATGTAAACGCCATGATGCCGCGCGGTTTCAAAACCGAAAGTCGGTGTCGCGCCGGGAAGCGGCAGATCGTTGTCAATCGTCTTGGGAACGTGCGCCACACGAATCGCGCCGGCACCCTTGCGGTAAACGTGGCTGGCCGAAAACGCCGTGTCATCACCGCCGATGGTCACCAGCGCGGACACGCCGAGCTTTTGAAGCACATCCAGCACGTTATGCATGCTCGTATCGGACTTTGCCGGATTCGTTCGCGCCGTGCCGAGGATCGAACCGCCGCGCAGATGAATCCGCTTAACGTCGTCAATCGTCAGCTTCGTGTAATGCTGCGTATCGCCCGCCGCGAGCCATTTGAAGCCGTCGCGAAAGCCGATGACTTCAAATCCCTGATTGATGCCTTCAATGGTGGCCGCGGCGATCACGCCGTTGATGCCCGGAGCCGGGCCGCCACCAACCAATATTCCCA
>CAZCZP010000374.1:0-3085 GCA_964502895.1 uncultured Bifidobacteriaceae bacterium | reverse complement strand
CGGTAAACATGGACATTGACCAGATTCCATTCATCCGCCCGGCGGGCCAGCCCGTAAGCGTGCTGAATCATCCGCCGTTCATCCGCATGGAGCAACGCAGCATCCCGCCGCTTGCCAGCCGCGATGCAAAGTATTCCGTGCCCGCCTCACTCGTGAAGCAGCCCGGCAAATATCGGCTCGCCGTCCGGTTGCGCAGCCGCGCCGAACCGATCTATTTCATGAAATTTGTCGGTGCCACTCGTGAGATGGAACAGGCGATGAATGAATGGATGCTCGACATCCACCCCTACACCGTCGAGTTCGAGGTGAAATGAAGTGAACTCGGAAACGCTCAACACCCAACAGTCAACGCCGCATATCGAAGTGAATACCCGGCGGCGCGCCGTTCGGCATTGCGCGTTGATGGTTGATTGTTTGATGTTGGTGCTTTCCCTGTCGTTCGGCTGCTCTGCCTTTGCCGATTCGACCAATCTTCCTGCCGGCGTCACCCCCGCCCCGTACGACCCAAAAGTGTTCCGACCCGATCCCAGCTACATCAACGAAGCGTACAGCGCCGAGGCTCAACTGAAGATTTACGGCGACAAGCGCGCCGTTCCCACCACGCGTCCTTTGATTGAGCTGGGCCGCGAACTTTACCGCCAGGGTCCGTTTCAACCCGCGCCGGATTTTCTCGGCGAAAAAAATCTGATCTTCGCGCAACTCCTGGCCAGCGGCGACTGGCGAAGCGCATTCGCGATCAACGACGTGGGCAACAACACGTTCGGCGCGCTCAATACCCGACTCAACCTGGATTTGGACTTGAAACTCACCGCGACGGAACGCATCCACGCGTTCTTCCGGCCGCTCGACAATAGCGGCAAATTCACCGGCATCACTTTCGACGACGGCAAGGCTGAGGAAAAACTACGTTTGGATGGAAATCCCGATGCACTGTTTTTCGAGGGCGACCTTGGGGCCATCAGTTCCGGGATTTCAGGAAAAGACTCGCGCTTCGACCTCCCGTTCACCTTTGGCCTTATCCCGCTGATTTTCCAGAACGGCGTATGGATGGAGGACGCTTTCACCGGATTCGCGTTCTCGATTCCCGCGCGCAACTCGCGGTTGTTCGACTGGAGCAACTTCGACATCACGTTCTTTGCGGGCTTCGACAAAGTCACCTCACCCGCCTTCGTGCGGAGTAACGGGAAGTTCGACGATTCGGGCGCGTCGGTTTACGGCGTGGCAACTTTCATCGAGGCGAACCAAGGTTACTGGGAGGCCGGTTACGCTTACCTCGATGACGACCACAGCAACGACAACGACGGCGACACCAGCTATCACAACCTCGCGCTCGGCTTCACGCGCCGGTATTTCGACAAAGTGTCAAATTCGATGCGCGTCATCGCCAACGTCGGACAGGACAGTGACGTGCCCAAGGGCCAATCTGCCAACGGCGTCATTTTCCTGTTTGAAAACTCACTCGTCACCAGCCTGCCCTCGACGCTCGTGCCGTATGGCAACCTGTTCGTGGGATTGGATCATCCGCAATCGGTCGCGCGCGACGCCGGCGCCGGCGGCATTCTCAAAAATACCGGCATCCTGTTCGAGACCGACGGCCTCACCGGTTACCCAACGCTCGACGCAACGGCCAATGAAACGTATGGAGGCGCGCTCGGCGTGGAATATCTGTTCAACCTCAACCAGCAAATCGTGGTTGAAGCCGCCACCGTTCAAATCATGGGCCGCGAGAACCGCCCGAGCCGCTCCGCGCCGGGCGACCAATATGGTGCTGGTGTTCGCTATCAATTGCCGCTGAATCATTCCTGGATTCTCCGCGCCGACGCGATGTACGGCTGGTTCGATTCGGCGAAGGACGTCGCGGGCGCGCGCGTCGAACTGCGATACAAATTCTAGCCAGCGAGATGAGGCTCGGCTCTCTTACTTCCTTCCTCCCGGGGTTACGATGCATAACGCGAATGGCAGACGCACTCGGGGCGGTTTGGATTTGCGAGCGCACTTCGCTGTTCCCCCATCCCATCGGATGGGCGAGGGGTCAGGGGTGAGGGTTTGATGGACAGCCCTCTCCAACTGTTTGCTTGGCTCATTCTCGCGGCGCTGGCCGTGGTCGTGGGCCAGTTCATGTTCAACCAATACCGCCTCTTCCGTTTCGCGCGGCAATCGGCCGAACTGGAGCATCAATTTCTTCGCGAAAAGATTTCAGCTATCACCGACCAGCGCCGCGCGGACCGGGAGAGATCCGATTGTTCGTGGAACGGCTTCCGCAAATTTCGCATCGTGGATAAAGTCGTCGAGGCACAGGACGTGTGTTCGTTCTATCTCGCGCCGCATGACGGCAAGCCGCTCCCTTCTTTTCTGCCGGGGCAATACCTCACCTTTCAGATTAGAATCCCCGGTCAGCCGAAGCCCTTGGTCCGCTGCTATTCGCTCTCCGACCGGCCTGGCATTCCGGAACGCTATCGCGTGACCATCAAACGCGTGTTGCCGCCGCCGGACAGAAAGGAAATACCACCCGGCCTCGTCTCCAATTACTTCCACGACCAACTGAACGTCGGCGACATTGTGGACGTGAAAGCACCGTCGGGGCAGTTTGTTCTCGACCTCCAGAAAACGACGCCCATCGTACTCATCGCCGGCGGCGTCGGCATCACTCCATTGTTGAGCATGGTAAACGCGCTCGCCGAGGCTCGTTCTTCCCGCGAAGTGTGGTTCTTTTACGGCGTGCGCCACGGACGCGAACACGTGATGAAGGACCACTTGCGGTCGCTGGCGGCGAAGCATCCCGCGCTGCACCTGCACGTCTGCTACAGTGACGCGGCGGATGGGGAACGTGCCGCCTGCCAGCACACCGAGCGCGTCACAATTGATCTCCTGAACCGCGTGCTGCCGTCGAACCAGTTTGAATTCTACATCTGCGGTCCACCGCCCATGATGAACGCGATGGTGGACGGGCTCAAAGCCTGGAACGTCCCGGAGAACAAGATTTTCTTCGAGGCTTTCGGCCCGGCCACGGTCAAGAAGCCCGCGCTCCAGTCGCCCGGCAGCACGACCACGCAGGCGCTCAAGATTCAATTCAGCCGTTCGGGGA
>CAZCZP010000373.1:0-3091 GCA_964502895.1 uncultured Bifidobacteriaceae bacterium | reverse complement strand
ACTCCGTGGAGCGCGTCAGAATCTCCAGAGATTTCAGCGTCCCGGCCACGATGCTCGGCGCGAGCGTATTGGAAAAAAGATACGGCCGTGACCGCTGGCGAAGGAACTCGATGATTTCCCGGCGACCGCTGGTGTAACCGCCACTGGCGCCGCCCAATGCCTTACCCATCGTGCCGGTCAAAATATCCACGCGTCCCATCACGCCGCAGTGCTCGTGCGTGCCGCGGCCCTGTTTACCCATGAACCCGACGGCGTGCGAATCGTCCACCATCACCAGCGCATTGTATCTATCCGCGAGATCGCAGATCGCGGAGAGATTAGCCAGGTAACCGTCCATGGAGAACACGCCGTCGGTGGCGATCATTTTGAACCGGGCCTTGTTCGCGTCGGCCTCCTGGAGTTTTGCCTCCAGGTCCGCCATGTCGTTATTCTTATAGCGATAGCGCTGGGCTTTGCAGAGTCGGATGCCATCAATGATGCTGGCGTGATTCAACTCATCCGAAATAATGGCATCCTCTGCACCCAACAACGTTTCAAACAAACCGCCGTTGGCATCGAAGCAGGACGAGTAGAGAATGGTGTCTTCCGTGCCGAGAAATTCCGTGAGCCTCGCTTCGAGTTGCTTGTGCTGCTCCTGCGTGCCGCAGATGAATCGCACGCTGGCGAGTCCGTAACCCCATTGTTCCAGGCCGGCCCGCGCGGCTTCGCGCACCTCTGGATGTTGCGCGAGGCCGAGATAATTGTTGGCGCAAAGGTTGAGCACCGGTTCGCCGCCGGCCACGCGCACACGCGCATCCTGGGGCGTCGTGATGACGCGCTCGGATTTGTAGAGTCCCGCGGCGCGGATGTCCGCCAGTTGCTGTTGCAGGTGCTCGCGAAAGTTGTTGGTCATGATTTTCAAGTTGTTTATCGGCCGCCGTATGAAGGCGGCGATCTTATTTAACACCCTGCTTCAGCAGGGTGAGTAAGTCGCGCGTCGCTAAAAACCGCTTCAGCGGTTTCCGTGAGCCCACAAACCGCTTCAGCGGTTTTGTCGCCTCTCTGATCCAAGCACCCAGCTAAAGCTGGGTGTTAATCAAAAGGCGGCGCACGCCTATACCACTTGGAACTCAAGCGCCCTTTCGCGTCTCCAGCACTGGCAGCGTCAACTTGAGCCAGATGCCAACCAGCCGCAATCCAAGCACCACGCCGATGCTGATGAGTGTCACCGGCCAGTGAACCAGATTGGCCGCCTTCAACGAAACGAAAACCACCCCGCCCGCCAGTGCTGCCGTGGCGTAAAGGTGAATTTGCGGCTGAAACACGAGGGGTATTTCGCCGAGCAAAACATCCCGCACAATACCGCCCGCCACACCGGTGATCACGCCCAGCAACACGCACACCGGCGGCGACAGCGCCAGCGCGTGCCCCTTCGCCGTGCCGATGATGGTGAACAACGCCAGCGCAAATGCGTCGGCCACGAGCAAGGCGGTTTGCGGCAACTCACGCCGGCGCACCAGCGCAAAGGTCACGAGCGCGGTAACGGTCGCGTTGAGCAGATAATCCGGCACTCGCAACCACGCAACGGGAAAATCCCCGACCAAAACATCGCGCACCGTGCCGCCTCCAAATGAAGTCACCAGCGCGAGCACGACCACGCCAAACAAATCAACGCGCTTGCCGCGCGCCGCCAGCACACCGCCGATGGCAGCCACCGCAATGGCCGCGTGTTCGACAATGGCTTGAAGCAAGGTTGTGTTCATGGCTGGTCTGAGAGAATACGCGGCAGTTCGATTGTTGGAGCTTTGTCCAGTGAAGGTCGGGAAAATTTCTCGCCATACTTGGTGAAGCCCGGAATGAATCCTCCGTGGCTCAGGAAAAACTTTCCATCCTCCACGCCCATGAATCGGTCGAGCCGATCCTCCCGCCCAGTAGGATCGTGGCTGAAGCTCGCCGTCGTTAGCTCAATCCACTCGCGTTCAGGTGTCAGGACCCATTGGTTGCCGAACAGGGCCTTGCGTCGCAGATGGCCAGTGCTGCCACCAAAATTTTCGCTGAAGCTGTGCAGCCGACGCAACCAGCCGCCTTCCTTGGGCGCTTTCCACGAAGAGATGAGCATCCAGTCTTTTTTGGCTGGATGAAAGTAGTAGCCCGAAAAAATTGTGAACGTTTCGTTTGTCGGCTGAGCGGTAACGACGAACTTCTGCGTCTCACCGGTCTTCCACAAATATTTCAGGTGGCTGTGCCCGCCCGTGCCTTCGTTGCCGAAGTCGCCCGCATAAACGCCTTCGCCCTTGCCCATGAGTTTCACGCGATTCTCATCATTGACTTTGTCGCGGTCCACCGCCTCGTTGCCGCTGTCCCAGACGCTGAAGATGATCCGCCGCTCCGTTGGACTGTTGACCTGCATTCCGAAATAGCCGCGATGCCAGCCGCACGCCATGTAAAAAGTCGTGACCGGATCTTCGACTGCCGTGATCTCACAATAAAACGCGGCCACGTTCGTTCCCTCCGGCATAGGATAGAACGAATGAACTGAAGCCGCGTTGCGCCGTTCCTTGAGATTGAAGTGCGCGCCTGCAAGCGCCGGCCCGCCGAGCAGCAGCCCGTCAAGGTCACCAAACGATTTTCCCCGTTCGTTCAATGATTCGAGCGCGAAGCGGTGATAACCGGCTTCCTTGAGGTTGAACTTGCCGAAGTCAGCGGTGACCAGCGATTCGCCCGCCCCTTTCACTGTGGTCTCACGTGATTGTCCAGCGACGGTCAGCTTGAGTTTCGATTCCGCATCCGCCGGCAATTTGAGCACAAGCCTGGCGGTGATTTCGCCGGGTTGTTTGAACTCGCCGAACCAGACGACTTTGGTTTCAGGATTGATCCAACGTGTCACACCGCTGCGCTGCGAAACGCGCGCGCCTTCCGAGTCCGGTTCGAGGTAAGCGGTGTACGCGGGCACTCGAAGTTCAGCCGAGCCCGCGTTAACAGTCAACGCGGCTGCAAGGAAGATCCAGATGATGGCTCGCCCGATGCCGTTCATGTTTGAATCAGTTCTGCCAGTTGAGAATCACTTTGCCCGACATGCCGTTCTTCATCACCTCGAAGCCCTTCTCAAATT
>CAZCZP010000372.1:0-3095 GCA_964502895.1 uncultured Bifidobacteriaceae bacterium | reverse complement strand
CCCAAACACGCGCCGAGGAGGGCCAGAATTCCCCAAGTCGGATTGCCGGTGCCGTCTGGCTTCCAGGAATCCGCCGGCGTGATGGGGAGCAACAACACCGCTCCCGCCAGCAGGACCAGATGCACGATGGCCTGCGCGCGGGGCTTGAAAAATCTCGTGAGGAAATGCGCGTAGGCGTAGCCACCCAGCAGCAACACCTGAAAGAACAACATGCAGGTCGTCCACACGCCCGGCCCGCCGCCGAACCAGGGGAGGATGTACTTTCCAATGAGCGGTTGGACTTGGAAAAGCAGAAACGCACCGAGGAAAATCGTCAGTGCGTAGGGCAACATTCGGCGGATATTGCAAAGCCTGGGGGGCAAACGCCAGCGTCGAGTGTTATCCTGGGAGTGCAAAAACAACCTTCGCCCGCTTGAACGCAGTGCCGCGTGTCGCATAGGTGGAATCGATCTGCTGCAAAATCTCTGGCCGGTCGGCAGTCACATCGTCTTCAGTGGGAACGCGCCCCAGCTTGCGGGCGAGATTTTGTAAATAAAGTTCGATATCGCGTTTCGAGCCGACGCCGCGGGGTCGCGCGACAGAATTACTCGGCACGACCGGCACGCCGAACAGGTCGGTGTTCTGCTTCAACGCGACCAGCTTTTCCCGCGTGATTCGCACGTAGTTGGGGTCCATATCCACCACCACAAATTTTCGGCCCAGTTTCGTGGCCGCAATCGCCGTTGTGCCAGCGCCGCAAAACGGATCGAATACCAGATCGCCGGGCCGCGTCGTTAACTTGATGATTCGTTCCATCAATTTCTCCGGCAACTGGCAGGGGTGGGCGTCGCGGTCGCGTTTGTGTTTGATGCGATGGATGTCGAACCATATATCCGACAACTCCGCCTTGGCGTCGTCACCGGCGCGCTTCCGTCCTTTGATGCAACTGGCGCGAAGACAATACTTGGGCGAATCCGGCGGCAGAACAAAATCTTCCTTCGGTCGTTCGCCCAACGGCAGATAGTTGAACACCGGTTTCCCGCCTGGTTTCGTGTAATAAAGCAGCGCGTAATGTGCCGGCATCAACTTGCCGCGTGGATCGGAAAGCGCGTCCCACACAATCCAATGGCGAAATTCCAGATGCCGGTTCAGGAACGCCGCGTGATGGATAGCCCACTTGGGCAGATTGAGCACAAACAAACTTCCGCCGGGCTTGAGTGTGCGCGCCATGCCTTCGAGCCACGCGTTGCACCATTCGATGTAATGCTGGTCCGCCAGCGCGTCGTCGTATTTGCTGTAACCCTTTTCGAGATTGTACGGCGGATCGGCGAACGCGAGATCGAACATCCCTTCAGGATAAAGCGCTTCAGTTTGTTTTAGAAACGAAACGCAGTCTCCGAGATAAACCTGATTGGCTTCGACGTGTTCCAATTGTTTCCACGCAGAAGGCGCGTGCCCGGTCTTCGTCAGCGCGTGAGGCGATGATTTGTCAGTGCCTTTGAAACTTCCACGGTTCTCAACGACCGTATGCAAGCACGTGTCACCTTCGGCGCCGGCCAAAGCCAGAACACGCTTCAACACATCGCCGGGAATGACGCCGTCGCGAATGGGCCGCCTCGGTAAGTCGCGCCACACGTCCGAGGGCGCCGCTCCTCGTGGGTTCATCAAATGCTTCTTGCCACCCCAGTCCTTCACGTTCTGGCCACACGCGGCGCAATACGCGTGAGGAATGCGGATCACGTCCGTGTTCAGGCGAAACGGGGCCGACGTTTTCTTCCCGAACCGGTCTTTCATGAACAGCAGCAGCCCGAGATGCGAGGGCTTCAAAAATCTCTTGGCCGGCGCGTCATCAATGTCCAGGGCGATCCAATACTTGAAGACCAATGGTCCCGGTTTCTCTCGCAAGACCGACAGGTGTTCTCCCCAGAAAGCCAGTTCCTGCGGCGGGCCGTAAACGAAAAGAAATCCGCCCGGGCGCAGCAGGCGAGCGCACTCGTTGACCATGCCGCACGCCTCTACCGTAAGGCGGAAATCCTCCGTCAAGCACCCGCGCTGCTTGTTCGCGGGATTGAACCCGGTGCTGATGACGATGACGCTTTGGCTTTCTCCAGCCATGCCAGAAAGTTGTTCCGGTGGCGTATGTTTGATGCGATCAGCGGATTGCTTCGTCACATGAACAGGCTAAACAGGCTGAATTGGTCCGCCAAGAAATACTACGCGAAAAGGCCATTGCCAGTTTGCGGCGGCCAATTAGGATTTGTCCGTGCCACAGAAACTGCCAAATAACGAAAGTCGCTTATGAGCGACACCCAGGCTGTCACTTTCCATAAGGCGACCCCTCACCCTGCCCTCACGTCAGGTGGGGGAGAGGGTGGCCGAAGGTCGGGTGAAGGGGATCTGTTTCAAGTCGCAGATGCGCCTCCATTATCAAAGGTCGAAGCTCCCGCGCAGAACTTGTGCGACCGCAAGCATCGGTTGACGCCGCCAAAATCTTTCTGGGGTCGCGTTGGACTGAATACGCAGGATGCGCTGGAGAGTCTTATTGCCCGTGTTTCCGTTAACGGCGATCCGCCAATCTACGACGTGAAGACATTTCCTTGGGCGGCGGAACTCGAGGCCGACTGGAAGAAGATCCGGGCCGAACTGGACCAGGTGATGCAATACCGCGATCAGATGCCGAGCTTTCAAGACATCCTCAAGGAAGTCAGCACCATCCAGACGGACAATGATTGGAAAACATTTTTCCTCGCCGGCATCGGAATGGATTGTTCGGAAAACGGGAAGCGTTGCCCTGAGACGATGCGATTGCTGGGGAGAATCCCCGGGATGAAGACGGCGTTTTTCTCGATCCTCTCTCCGCACAAACACATTCCCGCGCATCGCGGTGCCTACAATGGCGTCCTGCGGTTGCACCTCGGCTTGCTTGTACCCGAGCCGTGTGAAAAGGTTCGCATCCGCATTGGCAATGACTTTCGCCACTGGACCGAGGGCAGGGCGCTCATCTTTGATGACACGTACAATCACGAAGTCTGGAATGACACGGACGGGTATCGCGTGGTGTTGTTCGTTGACTTCGCGCGCCCGCTCAGGCAACCGTGGCACTGGATGAACGAGCG
>CAZCZP010000371.1:0-3113 GCA_964502895.1 uncultured Bifidobacteriaceae bacterium | reverse complement strand
GCACGCCGCTCTGCGAAGGCGGAAGTTCGTGGTGCAAATCCACGTGAGAGCGCCAGTTTCGAAGCCCCCGTGCCTCAGCAGCTACAGGAGCGGTTTCGTAAACCGCTATTCGTCGGTGCGAGTCCGACCCGGGGCTCCAGCCTTCGCTCTGAGCCAACGCAGTGTTGGGTCAGAGTGAAGGATGCCCTCCATAGCGTCGGCGCGAAGGAGGGCTTACGTCATCCGGTTCAGAGCTATGGATGGCAGGCCAATTTCAAATCAGGATCGTGGTGTAATAGCAGCATCTTCGCCCGTGAAGCGAACGGTCCGGGCGCAAATCCCGGCTTCCTGACCAATTTAGGATTTGAGCCAGCCAGCAGCCGTCGCGACCGTTCGTCGCTACGGTTCTGCGGAGGAGTTGACTCATTGTAGCTCAGTGGTAGAGCAACGGTCTCATAAACCGTCTGTCGCGGGTTCAAATCCCGCCCAACCAAAACGGTTCAAGGCATTCCAGCCCGCACACAAACGCAACCGGAAAGCGGCCCAGCGAAATCTGATTTACCAGATCTCCCGCCGCCGGAAGGTGGCTGGTTGCCTTGGACTTTCAATATTCAACCCAAGAAAGGAAACCTATGAACACCGAATTCATGATCACCATCGTCATCGCGGTCGGTCTCACCATCGGCCTGCCATGGCTCTTCACGCTCCGTCGCGTATTCCTTGTGCCGGAAGGTTACGCGGGCTTGCTCTACCAGCGCGGCAAGTTCGTCGAAGTCCTGCGAGCGGGCGAGCATGTCCGCTGGGGACGCAAGTTCACGCTCGGCGTGAATGACCTCCGCAAAACGTCTGTGCTCGTCGCGGGTCAGGAAGTCCTGACGGCTGACAATGTCGGTCTCAAGGCGAGCGTGCTCGTGACGTATCAGGTCGTTGATCCAGCCAAGGCCGCGCACGAAACGCAGAACTGGCAGGGCGACCTTTACAACGCCGCCCAGCTCGCGCTGCGCACGGTCGTACACGGTCTCGCGGTGGAGACGTTGCTTGGTCAGCGCCTCGACATCGGGGCGCAGTTGCTGGCGCGCGTACAGCCGGAAGCGGCCAAGATCGGCGTCAACGTCCTCGCGGTCGAAGTGAAGGACGTCATGTTCCCGGCGGACCTCAAGCGCGCCTTCGCCGAAGTGCTGAAGGCGAAGCAGGAAGGTCAGGCCGCCCTCGAACGCGCTCGGGGCGAGAGCGCCGCGCTGCGCAATCTCGCCAACGCGGCCCGCATGCTGGAAGGCAATCCGGCGCTGATGAACCTGCGGCTGATGCAGTCGCTCACGGCAGCGCAGAACGCGGGCAATACGCTCGTGGTCGGCATGCCGGGCGGTTTCGTGCCGCTGAAGAACGGTACTCAGCCGAAGCGCGCCGAAAATGACGAAGCCACTTAACGAACGCGGGCGGAGGTTTGCGCCTTCGCCCGCGCCTTTGCACTCAAACAAACTTCAAAATGAAAATTCAAATCAAACACAAGTATGATGACAAATTACGGGCAAGAGCTGCTCCGGTTTCCGGTGAATCTCTTGTATAACGGCAACGCGTATTATGTCGAACGCGTGGCCAAGTTGGAGGACGCCCTGGCCGATGTGCCGAAGCAACTCCATCTCGAACTGATGGGCGACGGCGAGATCGACGCCGACTGGGCATTGGTCATCCGCGACGTGCTCGGCCAGCGCTCCGCCGAAACGCGGCTGACCACGCAGGCTCGTTCGAGCTTGCGCAACGGCTCGGTGCTGGTGTGGTTGCTCGGTGATCGCCGGTTGATTCGGGACGACGCGAAAGTTTTCTTCCGTCGCGCGAATCTCACCGAGGAGGCGAACATCGCACCGGAGAAAGTCTGGAACGAGAACGACCTGCAGTATGTCGATTCCTATTCCGAGGCTGACCCGGAGGAAGCCAGCCACGCGCAGGTGTTGCACTACATCAACGAATTCCTGCCCGTGCGCGAACTCGCCGGGCGGATTGTTGATGTGCGCACGCTGCGGCAGTTCGGGCTGGTCGGGAACGAAAAGCTCGATCATCTGCTCGCCACCACGCTCGGCCCTGCGCCAGAGTGCGTCGAGGTCGCTGGGAAGGCAGTTGCATCTGCGAACGACAAAATCGTCACCCCACAACCGGCCCAAGAATGAAATCATGCGGGCGGAGGTGAGAGCCTCCGCCCGCGCTTTCGACCGCACATCCTGTTGACCGAGCAGTTCAGGCGGCGGCTTGCAAAACCGCAGAGGCTGGTGCAAGTCCAGCACGGGATTCCAATTTTAAACGTGGAAGTCGGAACCCGGAGCACGGAATTGAATTCAAAGAGCTTGACCGCGAAATACACGAAACACACAAAAGAAAATTCCCGTTCGCTTATTTGGCGTGGTTCGCGGTTTGAATTTCGCGCATAAGGGTTGCGAGACACACACCGGTCTTCCAAACCGGAGTAGCGGGCGCGCTACCGAGATGCCCCTCCATTTTGCTTCCGCCTCAAACGTCTTCGTGATCGCGGAAGAAATGCTGCATGGCTTGCTTGCGTTCCGCACCGATGGCGTTCGTGAGGGCTTCGCGTTCGCGGCGCGAGAGCGCGGTGAAACCGCGGGCGTGGGCGGCGTTGGCCGTAATGAATTCCGGCTTGGGCATGCCCACGCTGGCCACGCTCACGGGCAGCGACAGTGCGTAGGCCAGAAGCTTTTCCGCGAAGACCGCGCCCACGAGTTGTTCCTGGCCGAAAACTTTCATGGCGATCACGCCCATCTTTTTGCGCACGGCCACGGGCAACGCAAGACGCTCGAAACACGCCGGGCCGGCGGGCGCAATTTTCATTTTGTCGGTCATGCTGGTGAGACCGGCGTTGAGCGCCATCTGGGTGCAATCGAAGTCGTGGCGTTCCAGCGCGGTTTGCAAGGCGTGCGGGTCCGCATGGCAGGTGATGCCGATGGCGCGGGTGAGTTTCTGGGCGCGCGCTTCGTAAAGCGCCTCGAGCACACCGCCCTTTGCTTCGATGGCGGCAAGGTCATCCAGATTTTTCAGATTGTGGATGTGCAGAACATCGAGGTGATCGGTGTTGAGCCGTTTCAGGCTGAGTTCAATTTGCTGGCGCGCTTTGTCGGCGGTGCGCG
>CAZCZP010000370.1:0-3123 GCA_964502895.1 uncultured Bifidobacteriaceae bacterium | reverse complement strand
GTGGTCAAGATCAACGCGGATGATTCCCTCAACCTCAGTCTTTGTTATGACATCCAGTCCATTCCCACAGTGATTTGCTTCGTCGAAGGTAAGCAGCGCTTTCGGATTGTTGGCACGGCCACGATGGAGGCGATTCTCGCCAGGCTGAAAGCCGGCGTCGTCGCGGACCCGAAAGATGATTTAGTCAAGGACGCCCCCTGCGCGGGGGCAGCCAATTCCAAAAGGAGGTTGGTCTAAACCGAAACAACCAGTCGAAAACAAAATAGATGAACACACCCCCAGTTGAATATGAACACGAACCAAATTGACCTCACCATCGAACTTCGTTCCGCGAACGGATCGGTAACGGAATATTATCAGGACTACGAGGAGCGCGTCCGCGAAGCGCTCCGTTTGTTGGCGGCACCACAGTTGTTCGCCCAGCGCCACCTGCTGCTGGCCTCGCAAGACTACGCCAGCATGATTCCTTGCGCGGGGATTGACATGATCGTCGTCCGCACCCTCGCGCGGTTGCCGTTGAAATTCCCGCTGGTTCTTCCCGTAGGCCTGTTTGACCTCGTTGAACTGCCCGAAGCCGGACTAGACCACAAATCGGCCGTCATTGAAGATCAAAACAATCAGCCGCACCGGCAGTCGCACCGGCGCGACGCACAGGTGGAGATCCACACGCTCGGCGGTTGGAAGGTCACCCTGAAAGCGGCCGCGATGATCCGCGGAAGTATTCAGGACGAGCGGCAATTGTTTTCGCATTTGCCGGATGTGCCGACCATTCCCTTCCGTCTGGAGGGAGGCGGGTTCGGCCTCATCAACACCGCCAACATCATCCGTGCAAGCGCCTGGCCCAAACCCGAAGCTCTCCCCGGAGTCGCGCTGCCACTGGAGTTGCTCCGTTGCACGCCAGCCCGACCCAAGAGCGCAGTCAATCTCGCCAACGCGATTCAGCCATGAATACACGAACGGTAACTTGCATTATGCCTGCGCTGAAGAATGACCGCTTTCCTGCGCGCACCATTCGGACGCTCCTGGCGGAGGACTCTCCCGTGATGATGATGTTGCTGGCGCGGACGCTGACAAGAGAACGGAGGACTTTCATTGTCGGGGCTGCTTGCAATGGCCAGAAAGCGCTTGGCTATGCTGCTTCGCTCCGGCCCGACCTGGTGGTCACGGACCTGCACATGCCGGGACTGGATGGCGCGGAGGTAACGCGCCAGCTTAAACAACAACCAAATCCTCCGGTCATCTTTGTGGTGACCTCGGACGAAACACCCGAGGCGCGGGCCCGATGTCTGGCGGCGGGTGCGGATGTTTTTCTGGTGAAGGCGGAGCGTCTGGCCCCGCAGCTTCTTTCCGCCATCCAGGAGTTTTTCCCAGACGACATCGAACCATACCATATCGAAACAAGACATCACCGTGAAGCGCTCACCACAGTCAAATGAAGCCGCGTCGGCCGGCAACGGCGCCGCAAGTCTCCTGCACCGCAATGGCGAAATGCCCCAGACGTGCGCTCGTTGTCATGCGGACATTGTGGACAATCACTGGTTTTGCCGCCTGCCTCGGAACGAAGTGCCCACGTTACTTTGCTCGCCTTGCTGTGCGCTTCATTACTTCGACCGCTCGCTCCTGGAGCGAAATGGCTCAAATCAGAATGGGGAGGCTTACGAACGCCAGTTTCACTTTTCCGTGAACGGAGAGACATGGTCTTGAAACTCATTCCCTTCATCGTGATTGCCTTGCTGCTTGTCAGCGGCTGCGCGCATTACCCGCGCAATGCAAGATTGACATCGAGCGACGTGACCACCGGCTATCGGTTTCGCCCCACCGGTTCGCCCACGAACTCCTCCGATCTCCTGCTGATGCTTGCCTTTTCGGGTGGCGGCACCCGCGCCGCCTCGCTGTCTTATGGCGTGCTGGAAGAACTGGCCCGCACGCCTGCGGGCTCGGCGGGAGCGCAGCACCGCATGCTAGATGAGGCGGACATCATTTCGTCCGTGTCCGGCGGCAGCTTCACCGCCGCTTACTATGCGCTCTGCGGCGACCGCATCTTTTCGGACTTCGAATCAAAATTTCTCAAGCAGAATGTCCAGAACGATTTGCTGCTTCGCCTGCTGGCGCCTTGGAATCAAGTCCGGCTCGCCTCGTCAAAATTCAGCCGGACCGACCTGGCCGCGGAGTATTACGACGACCTGCTTTTCAAAGGGGCGACGTTCGCGGATTTGCTGAAACAGAGCGACCGCCCATTTCTCAGCATCAATGCCACAGATGTCGCCTCCGGCGCGCGGTTCGAATTCACCCAGGATGAATTTGATCTGATCGGCTCGGACCTTTCGCAATTTCCGATTTCCCGCGCCGTGGCCGCTTCGTCGGCATTTCCCGTAGTTCTGACGCCGGTGGTTCTGAAGAACTTTTCGGCTGAGCATCCGCAGCCCGAACCTGAATGGATCAAATCCATACTGGAAAATCCAACGGCCTCAACCCGCCTTAAATACATGGCGGCGCATGCCCGCTCTTACGGAGACGAGGAGCGACGCTTCATCCATCTGCTCGATGGCGGCCTGTCCGACAATCTCGGTTTGCGCGGCGCTCTCGACCGGGCCATCGCCCGCGAGCAGTCCACTCAAGTCCCCAGTGTGCCTTGGAGAATCCCCCGCCGCGTCGCCCTTATCGTCGTTGATGCGCACACCGACAAAGATTACGGCTGGGATTCCAAAGAACACCCGTTAAGCCGGACCAAATTACTCGGCTCGATCGGCCACGCTGCTGTCAGCCATTACTCCTTCGAGACCCTCGAATTGTTCCGGGAAGTGATGGCGCGTCTTGCTCGCGAGCGCACTAGCTCCGGCGATTCCTCGCCGGTCGAAGTCGAAACCTACGTCATCGAGTTGCACTTCAATCAACTCGCCAACGAGTCCGAGCGCCAGTTCTTCAATTCCGTACCCACTACTCTGGCTCTTCCGTCAAAGACGGTGGATCGCCTGCGTCTGTTAGCCGCTCGCGAACTTGCCGACAACCCGGAATTCCGACGATTGCTCCGCGACCTCGGAACTTCTCCGGGCAAATCGAATTCGCCTGAGCAGCCATCACTCACGGCCACGAAGTTGCGCAATCCAAAAGCAAGCAACCCGA
>CAZCZP010000369.1:0-3128 GCA_964502895.1 uncultured Bifidobacteriaceae bacterium | reverse complement strand
AAGCGTCGGCAGAAGCAATGGCTGGCCGTGGGCGTCATCGCACTCGTGGTCGCGCTCGCGGCGCTGAACGTCATGCCCATCGGACCGCTGGCCATCATGGGCGCGGTATTTGTTCTCGTCACCCGTTGCCTCGACGTGGAGGAAGCCTACGAGGCTGTAGAGTGGAAGATCATTTTCCTCATCTTCGGGATGCTCGCGCTCGGAGTCGCGCTTGAGAAAACCAAGGGCGCGGAACTTCTTGCCAACGCAATCATCGGCGGTTTGGGGTCGTTCGGCCCACTGGCCGTGCTGTCCGCTATTGTCGTGATCGCTTCCGTGATGACGGCGTTTCTCTCCAACAACGCCGTGGCAGTGCTGCTCACGCCCATCGTGATCGAGACGGCGGCCTCACTCAACGTCAGTGCGCGACCGTTCATTATTGCCGTGGCCATCGGCGCATCAGCCTGTTTTGCCACGCCGATTGGTTACCAGACCAATACGCTCGTCTATGGCGCGGGCGGGTATCGCTTCAGCGATTATCTGAAAGTCGGCCTGCCGTTGAATCTGCTGTTCTGTGCGCTGGCCGCGTATTTCATCCCGAAGTTCTGGCCGTTTTGAATCAGCGTTTCACTGAGCCGGGTGTGGGGAGTGCGCTGCTGTTCACGCCCTTTGAACTCGGGTAGATTAGGGCAAACAAATAAAGCGAAAACCATGAGCCTGAAAGACGCCTACCGCGAAAAACTGGAAGCCCAAATCGAGGAGCAACGCGCCCGACTGGAGTTGCTCAAAGCCAAAGCCAAACGCGCCGCCGCCGATGTCAAAATAATCGCCTATGAGGAAATCGGCGACGCCGACGCCAAACTCGTCGCGCTCAAGGCCAAATTGAAGGAACTCGGTCACGCCAGCGGCGACGCCTGGCAGGATATGAAAGGCGGTATTGAAAAGGCTTGGGACGACTTGAGTGAGTCGTGCAAGAAAGCCGCCAGACGCTTCAACGATGAAAGGTGAACCATGAATCCAGAAAACAAGCCTGTCGAAAAACCGGCCACCGAGACTCCCGCCACGACCACGCTAACGCCAACGATGCCGAAGAAACGCTCCGGCTGGCTGCCGGTGCTGGTTCTGTGCGGCTCGTTTCTCGTGGGTTTCGTTCCCATGTGGTTCAAAGCCACGCGATTGAACGGTGAACTGCTTCGCGCCCAACAGCAGGCGCGCGTCCATGCCATTCAAATCACCTTCGCCGACGCGGCGCTCGATGCCCGGCGGGGCGATTACGAACCCGCCCGGCAGCGCATGGCGAATTTCTTCACGCTCGTCAACACTGAGCAGAATCGCGGCATTGGCTCGGCACTGCCCGCCAGCGCGTCCGAAGGTTTGAAGCCGCTATTGGCGCAGCGCGACGACTTGATTACTCTGTTGGCGCGTGGCGATCAGGCCTCCGCCGAGCGACTGGCGACCGCGTATGGCGGATTTCGCAAGTCGTTGGGCAAGTAAACCGGCCATTGCATTCTATCATGAAAGTCACACTCCATGGCGCAGCGGGCGAAGTGACCGGCTCTGCGTATCTGGTTGAGACCGACCGCGCACGACTGCTCGTTGATTTCGGCATGTTCCAAGGCGGTCGAAACGAGAACGCAAAGAATGTTCTTCCTGGAGAGCTGTTCAACAAACGCCTCGATGCGGTGCTCGTCACGCACGCCCATCTCGATCACGTCGGACGCCTGCCGCTTCTGGTCAAAGGCGGCTATAACGGAAACATCCATGCCACCGACGCCACTCGCGATCTGGCCGGCCTGATCCTGCGCGATTCGGCCAAGGTGCAGTCCTACGACATCCAACGCCAAAATCGCAAACGCGAGCGAGCTGGCAAACCTCTTCTCGAACCACTCTACAACGCGGAACAAGTCGAGCAGACGATGGCCCTATTCAAGGATGTGAAATTCGACCAGCCGTTCCCGGCCGCCGAAGGTGTCACAGCCCGCTACACCCCGGCGGGGCACATGCTCGGTTCGGCGAGCATCGAACTTACCGTGAAAGAGGCGGGGAAAAGCAGGACGGTCGTGTTCTCCGGCGACATTGGCCCGGCGCATCTGGCGATCATCCGCGACGCCGTGCCCTTCAAACGCGCTGACCTCGTCTTCATGGAATCCACCTACGGCGACCGCGACAATAAACCGGTGGAAGAAACCCTCGTCGAATTTCGCGGCATCATTGAGGACGCGGTGAAGCGCCGGGCGCGCATCCTTGTCCCGGCGTTTGCGGTCGGGCGCACCCAGCAGATCATGTATCACCTCGACGAGTTGTTCTGCGCGGGCGCGGTCAAGCCGTTCCCGGTCTTTCTCGACAGCCCGATGGCGATTGAGGCGACGCAGATTTACCGCCGTCACCCGGATTTGTTCGACCAGGAGGCCAAAGCCCTGCGGCGGGCTTGCGCCATCACCCGCAAACAGGCGCATGTCAAACCCACGCCCACCGCGCAGGATTCCATGAAGCTAAATGAAGTGCCCGGCCCTTGCCTCATCATGGCTGGCTCGGGTATGTGCAACGCGGGCCGCATCCTGCACCATCTCAAGCACGGCCTGTGGCAGCCCGACACCGTCGTGATGATCGTCGGCTATCAGGGCGAAGGCACGCTGGGTCGCCAGCTCGTGGACGGCGCGAAGAACGTGAAAATCTTCGGTGACGAAGTGGCAGTCAAGGCGCACATCCACACGCTCAACGGCTTCAGCGCACACGCCGGCCAGAGCGCGCTGATGAACTGGTTCGGCAGCCTCGCGCCGTCCAAACCCAAAGTGGTCCTCACTCACGGTGAGGCGCGCGGCCGCGAACCGCTGGCCGAACTCATCCGCAAGCGGCACGGACTCAAACCGCAACTGCCCATGCAGGGCGATGTCATCAAACTCTAGCTCGCGCCAACAGCCCAATCACAAATCACATCATGAAGAATCACGTCTATAAACTCATCGAACTCACCGGCACTTCCACCAAATCCATCGAGGATGCCGTCAACACCGCGCTCAAACGCGCCGGCAAAACCATCAAGAACCTGCGTTGGTTCCAAGTCGTCGAGACGCGCGGTGATATTGATAAAAACCAGGTCGCCCGCTGGCAGGTCACTTTGAAAGTTGGATTCACCGTCGAATGAAAGG
>CAZCZP010000368.1:0-3131 GCA_964502895.1 uncultured Bifidobacteriaceae bacterium | reverse complement strand
GGGTGATCGCGGGGATTCATGACTCGGACCGTTTTGGCGGTTTTTCTTTGCGCGTGCAAACCGCTGAAGCGGTTCCGTGGCGGGGGAATCTCACTTTCGCGCAGCTAAAGCTGGGGTGTTAATGAAACCTGCCCACCGGTGTATGTTTCTTTAGATGCGCCTTATTCACGGCAATTCTTCTTTCGCTTTGAAATTCCTTGTGTCTGGCGTCCGATTTGCAAACGATTTTCTGTGATGCACCAACAGCGATTCGATGCGGCGACAAATCGCGCATTCACCAAATTCTCACGATCGGTGTGGACACTCGCCGCCGTGGCGATGGTGCTGGTGACCTGCTCTTGTTCCAAGCCGCCGCCCGAACCTGCCGCGGCACCTGCACCATCGCCCGTGACGAATGGTGTTGTTGCCGCCGCGCCAGCCAAGACGAGCGGCATTTCGGAAAATGGGTTGAGCGGCCGGTGGCTGCGGCCCGACGGCGGCTACGTGATTGAGATTCGCGAGGCGCAATCGAACGGAAAGCTCGAGGCGTATTACTTCAATCCGCAGCCTATCAACGTCTCACGCGCCGAATGGCGGCGCGAGCATGATGGCCTGCACGTCTTCATCGAATTACGCGACCGGAATTATCCCGGCGCCACCTACAAACTTCATTACTTGCCGGACAAGGACGTGCTTGCCGGCGAATACTACCAGCCAATCAATCAGCAAACTTACGAAGTGCAATTCACCCGCCAGAACCGGTGAGCCTGGCGTGCAATCGGTCGCGCGGCATGTCCGGTGCGCGAGTCGAAGACTGGACTCCCCTAGAGCCGCAGCCGCACAGCCATTTGCTCTGCCATGAATTTTCTTCCAAGTTGCTGACAAGAAAGCTCAATCCATTGCCGCAAAGTTTCAGTGACGGGCGGGCGACCACTTGCTAGGATGCCGGCATGGTAACGAGGACAGGCATTTGGCAACGCAAGCGGGGATTACCAAACTTGCGGCGGCCCGGGCGGCTTCGATCCTCAGCTTGAGATTCAAAACCAAACACAACACCGTCGCCCGCGCGCTTTATCGAATCACTTGAACGCATCATGAAGGCAACGATTACTTTGAAGCCGCGGCAGGCTTATCTGATGGCCAACGGCGATCTCCGGCTCAGCGCGAATCAACGCTGCTGGCCGGAACAGGCGCGGATGGAAGCCGTGCTGGCAAAGGCCCTCAAAGCGGAGCGTTGGACCGCCGTCCGCGCGCATCCTTACGACCCGATCAAGCGACACGGCTTTATTGACTCGCAAAAAATGGGCATGGAGATATTTCGCAAGCTCGACCCGAATGCGCCGTTGATCGTTGCGGAATGTGTCTGGCAATACAGCCATCATCTGTTGCAAGGATTGTTCACGCATCGCGGCCCGATTCTCACGGTCGCGAACTGGTCGGGCACGTGGCCGGGACTGGTCGGCATGTTGAACCTCAACGCTTCGATGACGAAAGCGCGGATCGCGTACAGCACGCTGTGGAGTGAAAAATTCTCTGATGCTTATTTTAAGAACGGTCTGCGGCAATGGCTCAGCACCGGCTGCGTCAATCACGATCAGAGCCACGTCCGGGATTTGAATTTGGTGAAACTGCCGGCCGCGGACGAGGACCTTGGACGCAAGCTGGGGCGCGAATTCAGGCGGCGCAAAGCGATCATGGGCGTGTTCGATGAGGGTTGCATGGGAATGTTCAACGCCATCATCCCGGATGAATTGCTGCATCCGACGGGTGTTTTCAAGGAACGGCTCAGTCAATCCACACTGTTCGCCGCGATGCAGCAAGTCACGGATCGCGAAGCGCGCGAAGTGTTGGACTGGTATCTGAAGCGCGGGATGAAATTCGCGTGGGGACAAAATGAGGAAACCGAACTGACCGAGGCCCAGACGCTTCAGCAGTGCAAAATGTACATTGCCGCCGTGCGGCTGGCTGACGAGTTCGGCTGCTCCACCATCGGCATCCAATACCAGCAAGGTTTGAAAGACCTCGCGCCAGCGAGCGATCTGGTGGAGGGAACGCTCAACAATGTTGACCGTCCGCCGGTTCGTTGCGTCAAGTCGGGCCGGGTTCTTTTTCCGGGTGAAGCGCTGCCGCACTTCAATGAAGTGGATGAGTGCGCCGGACTTGATGGTCTGGTGACTTACCGGCTGTGGCGCGAACTGGGTTTCGCGCCGGAAAACACGCTGCACGATCTGCGCTGGGGACAGCACTATCGCGGAAACGGCCTGAACGATTACGTCTGGGTGCTGCTGATTTCAGGCGCTGCGCCGCCCGCGCATTTTATTGGTGGTTGGAAAGGCGCGGCCAGCGAGCGCCAGCCTCCGATGTATTTCCGGCTTGGCGGGGGAACGCTGAAGGGAGTCAGCAAGCCCGGCCACATCGTCTGGAGTCGCATATTTGTGATGGAAGGAAAACTGCACTGCGACCTTGGTGTGGCCCGGGTAGTTGAGTTGCCACGGAAGGAAACCGAACGGCGCTGGCGCGAGACCACGCCGCAGTGGCCAATCATGCACGCGGTGCTCGAAGGCATTTCGCGCGACCAGATGATGGCGCGGCACAAATCCAATCACATCCAGGTGGTCTATGCGCCGAACGAAAAACAGGCCCATCGCGCCTGCCGCATCAAAGCCGCCATGCTGGCCGAACTGGGGATTGAGGTGCATTTGTGCGGCGATGTACGGCTCAATACTTCACACAACGGGGCTTAAAGCGTCCCCGCGTACACTTGCCTTTGCGAGGAGTCAGCGCATACTCGCGTCCACAATCAGTCGTGAACACTTTGAATTTTGCCATCATCGGTTGCGGAGGCGTAACACTGCAAAATCATCTCCCGGGCCTGGCGCTCTGTCCGGACGTTAAGCTCGTTGCACTATGCGACGCCGACGCCGCGACACTCGAACGCGCCCGGCAACAAACCGGAGTCGCAGCTACTTCCACAGATTTCCAAGACATCGTGAAGCGCGATGATGTTCACGCGGTCATCATCGCTACGCCGAACTTCACGCATAAGCCCATCGCACTGGCCGCCATCGCGAGTGGCAAACACGTCCTTTGCGAAAAACCGCTCGCTCTGAATCATGCGGACGCTCAGGCGATGGCCGATACCGCTGAACGCG
>CAZCZP010000367.1:0-3132 GCA_964502895.1 uncultured Bifidobacteriaceae bacterium | reverse complement strand
TGGGCTCGGGCGGCATGATCGTGATGGACGACTCGACCCGGATGGTGGACGTGGCGCGGTTCTTCATGGAGTTCTGCATGGACGAATCCTGCGGCAAGTGCATCCCGTGTCGCGCCGGCACGGTGCAGATGCACAATCTGCTCGACAAGATTTTGCAACGCAAAGCCACGGCGCGCGATCTCGCGAAGCTGGAAGAACTTTGCGAGATGGTGAAGAACACCAGCCTCTGCGGCCTTGGCCAGACCGCGCCCAATCCCACGCTGAGCACGCTGCGCTTTTTCCGGAACGAATACGAGGAGTTGCTTCAGCCGGATACGTATGGGCCGAATGGGCATGGGAAGAAGAAGGAGGTTCTCGCGTGAATACGACCAACCAGACCATTACGACGAATGGAAGCGAGCCATTCGTCCCATTTGTCGCATTTCGCCCCATCTGATTTTATGGCCGCAAAAACCCTGACCATTGACGGCAAACAAATCAGCGCCGAGGAAGGCGCCACGGTTTTGCAGGCGGCGGAAGAGGCGAACGTGAAAATCCCGACGTTGTGCCATCTCGATGGCGTCTATGACGTGGGCGCGTGCCGCCTTTGCCTCGTGGAAGTCACCGGCGTGCCGAAGCTTCTTCCCGCCTGCACTACACGCGTCGCCGAAGGCATGGAAGTCAAGACCAGCAGCGAACGTCTGCGTAAATACCGCCGCATGATTCTCGAATTGCTCTTCGCGGAGCGGAATCACGTCTGCGCCGTGTGTGTGTCGAACGGTCACTGCGAACTCCAGACGCTCGCGTATTCGCAGGGCATGGATCACGTGCGCTACGAATACACGTTCCCGAAATGGAGTGTGGACACGACGCACGCGTTGTTCGGCATGGATCACAACCGCTGCGTGCTCTGCACCCGTTGCGTGCGCGTGTGCTGGCACATCGAGGGCGCGGGAACGAAAAATGTCTCGGGCCGCGGCGGTCGCGCGAAGATCATCACGGACCTCAACATGCCGTGGGGAGAATCCGATTCCTGCACGCGCTGCGGCAAGTGCGTGCAAGCTTGCCCGACCGGCGCGCTGTTCCACAAAGGCTCGACGGTCGGGGAAATGGAACGCGACCGCGGCAAGCTGGAGTTCATTGTCACGGCGCGGGAAAAGAAACAATGGATTGCGGCTGACTGAAACAAATCCGAAACCCGATGAACGAAATCCGAAAGAAACCCGAATTCCGAGGCTCGAAATCCGAAATGACCGGATTGGCGTGGGCTTGTTTCGGAATTCGGGTTTCGGACTTCTTTCGGTATTCGGATTTCGTCCTTCGGATTTCCCAACTATGAAAGTTCGTCTCGCCACAGTCTGGTTCGGCGGTTGCGCCGGTTGCCACATGTCGTTCCTCGATCTCGACGAGTTCCTCATCGAACTCGCCGACGCGGTCGAGATTGTTTACAGCCCGGTCGTGGACGCGAAGGAATATCCCGAGAACGTGGACGCGTGCTTCATCGAAGGGGCGATCTGCAACGAGGATAATCTCGAACTGCTCCACAAAATCCGGAAGCGCACCAAGGTGCTCGTTTCGTTCGGCGACTGCGCGGTGACGGCCAACGTGCCGGCGATTCGGAATCAACTCGGCCTCGGCAACGCCGAAAGCGTTCTGCAACGCGCCTACATCGAGAACGCGCAGGACAATCCGTGCATTCCAAAGCTGGATGGCATTGTGCCGACGCTGCTGCCGCGCGTGTTACCGGTGCATGAAGTCGTGCACGTCGAACATTTTTTGCCTGGCTGCCCGCCGCCAGCGGCGCGAATCAAGTTGCTCGTGGGCCAAATGCTCGCCGGACTGTCGCCCCAGTTGGAGGGCGTGAATTTGAAATTTGGATGAGATGGAGCGCTGCCGTGGTCGAAGACCCGGCCGCAGCGCATCGTAACTCTCATTAACACCCGGCTTCAGCCGGGTGTGGGAACGCGATGCGGGGGAAAACCGTTTTAACGGTTTTTCGTCTGTGGTTGGTTGTCGCGAGCAGGCAAGACGCAGGATTGAATTTTAGTATATGTCAAAACGCATCGTCATTGATCCGGTGACACGCATCGAGGGCCACGCCAAGATCAGCATCTTCCTCGATGACGCCGGCAACGTCTCGGACGCCGAGTTCCATGTCGTCGAGTTTCGCGGATTCGAGAAATTCTGCGAAGGCCGGTCGTTCCATGAAATGCCCGGCATCACGCCGCGGATTTGCGGCATTTGTCCGGTGAGCCATCTGCTCGCGTCCGCCAAGGCGGGCGACGCGATCATGGCGGTGAACATTCCGCCGGCGGCGGACAAGTTGCGCCGACTGATGAACCTCGGCCAGATCGTGCAAAGCCACGCGTTGAGCTTCTTCCATTTAAGCGCGCCGGATTTTCTGCTTGGCTGGGACACGCCGCAACCGAAGCGAAATGTCTTCGGCCTGATTGCATCGAACAAAGACCTCGCGCGCGCCGGCATCCGGTTGCGTCAGTTTGGCCAGGAAATCATCGAGATTCTCGGCGACAAAAAAATCCATCCGGCCTGGGCCGTGCCCGGCGGCGTGCGCAGCGCGTTGAGCGTGGTCGGGCGCGAACGCATCCGCCTCTGGCTGCCCGAAGCGTTCAGCACGACCGAGATCGCTCTCAACCTTTTCAAGCGCACGCTCGAATCGCACCAGCGCGAGTTGCAACTCTTTGGCAACTTCCCGTCGCTGTTCATGGGGTTGGTGGGGGAAGATGGGACTTGGGAACATCACGGCGGGAAATTGCGTTTCACCGACAGCAGCGGGAGCATCATCGCGGACCAACTCGATCCGCAGAAATATTACGAAGTCATCGGCGAATCGGTGCAAAGCTCGTCGTATCTTAAATCGCCGTATTATCTCCCACTCGGTTTTCCGAATGGCATTTATCGCGTCGGCCCACTGGCGCGGCTCAACGTGTGCGAGCGCATGGGCGTGCCGAAGGCGGACGCGGAGTTGAAGAAGTTCAAGAAACTTGGCCGCGGCGCGGTCACGTCGTCGTTCCTCTATCACTACGCGCGATTGATCGAAATCCTGGCGTCACTCGAATACATCGAGCGCTACATGGATGATCCCGACTTGCTGAGCGACTACCTCCGCGCCGACGCGGGTATCAACAGCCTGCG
>CAZCZP010000366.1:0-3135 GCA_964502895.1 uncultured Bifidobacteriaceae bacterium | reverse complement strand
CGAAATCACCTCGTCCTGACGCTGCTGGTCTTCGCGTCGCTGTTTCACCCCTTGCGTTCAGGCGCCCAATCATTCGTTATCACCAATGGCGTCCAGACTTTCACCACGCTCACGAACACGACCGTGACGATGAGCAACCGCTGCGAATTACGCATCACCAGCACGACCGCGCCCCTTTCCGGTTGCACCATCAATCTCAACTCGGCGGATTCGTACCTCGTCCTGCCGGGTATCAAACCGTCGGTCGCTGTGTCCACTTACCTCGGACAGATGCGCATCAACGGAGCAGTAGCCGTGGCGGACGGCAATTGCCGCGTCGTCCAGTACGCGATGGGCGCGATCGTTGTGCCGCACGCGCCGTCGTTCCAGCCGTTGACGGTTTACAGCGGGCCGAATTTCACCGGCACATCAAACTCGCTGAGCCAATGGGTCAATTACACGGGCAATCTGGGAGCGATGTACCGCAACATCAGTTCGTTCAGGCTCAAACGCGGTTACATGGCGACGTTCGCCCAAAACGAAAACGGCACGGGCATCAGCAAATGCTACATCGCGCAGGACGGCGATCTGGAGGTAAGCGTCCTGCCGGCGAATTTCGACCACACCGTGCGCCGCGTGTTGGTGATGCCGTGGCGCTGGACGGGCAAGAAAGGCATCGCAGGTGATCCGGGCATCGGGCAGTTGGATGTGAAATGGTGGTACAACTGGAACATCAGTTCCAGCTCCTCGCGCGATTTGGAGTATGTCGCAATCAAACAGCAACCTTTCTGGCCAAGCTTGAACCAGAATTGGCAGTCGCTCGGCATCAACACCGCTCTGGGTTACAACGAACCCAACAACCCGTCGCAAGACGCATACAACAATCTTACGCCTCCCGGTTCCGTGAGTGACGCGGTGGCCAAGTGGCCCGAGTTGTTGGGCACGGGATTGCGCATTGGCTCACCCGCGCCGGACGATGGCGGGCGCGGCAGTTGGCTGTATCCATTCATGTCACAAGTGGAGGCCGCTGGACTGCGCGTGGACTTTGTGGCCGTGCATTATTACTGGTGCTACGACCCGGCGAATCCCTCGGGCGCAGCGAACCAGATGTATAACTTTCTGCTCGACGTTTACAACAACACCCGTCGCCCGATCTGGATTACGGAATGGAACAACGGCGCGAACTGGACCGGTTGCGCCGACCCGTCCTACGCGCAGCAACAGGCCTGCATCGCCGCGATGATCAACATGCTGGACAACACGCCCTGGGTGGAACGTTACTCGCTTTTCAGTTGGGTCGAGGAAGTCCGGCAGGTGACAACAAACGGAGTGCTGACGCCGTCAGGTGTCGTTTATCGCGATCAACAATCGCCCGTTGGCTACCTGCAGGCGTTGGCGGACAACGGCACGCGCAGTTTTGCGCAACTCAGATTCGAGAACAGCGCGCTCGATTCATCCGGCTACGGCAACAACTGCGTCGCCTCCGGCAGTCCCGCTTACACGAACGGTTATCGTGGGCAGGCGATGGTGTTTGATGGCACGAACACGGTCGTCACTCTTCCGCCGAACATCGCGTGCAGCAATTCATTCACGTTCGCCGCGTGGGTGTATTGGAACGGCGGCGGCGCGTGGCAACGCGTCTTCGATTTCGGGAACAGCACGGCGCAGAATCTTTTTCTCACGCCCAGTTCCGGCAGCGGCACCTTGCGCTTTGCCATCAAGAACGGTGGCGCTGAACAGATCGTCGAGACCGGCGCGCTGCCGGCGAACCAATGGCGACATGTAGCCGTCACCTTGAGCGGCAACACGGCGCGGCTTTACGTCAACGGCGTCCAGGTGGCGGTGAACAGTGGCATGAACATCACCCCGGCGAGCTTCAATCCGCGCGTCAATTTTCTCGGCAAAAGCCAGTGGCCCGATCCGTTGTTCAAGGGCGTGATGGATGAAGTGCTCATCGCCGACACCGCGTTTTCCGCCGCGCAAATCGCCGCGTTGCAAACGAACAGTGCGCCGCAATTCACAAACAGCGTCCTCACTGGCACACCCGTCGTTCAGGGTCAGCCTTACACCGGCACCATCGCCGGCACGGCGACCGATCCGAACGGCGATACCCTCAGCTACGGCAAGGCGACCGGACCTTCCTGGTTGAACGTCGCCGCGAACGGCGCGCTGTCCGGCACCCCGAATGGAAATCACGCGGGCACGAATTACTTTACTGTGCGTGCCGCGGATTTTGCCGGCAACTCGGCGTTCGCGACCCTGGCCGTGGTTGTTCAAAGTCCGCTCACAGGCGGTCCGGCGCTTCTGGCAAGGTACGCTTTCGACGGCAATGCCAACGACACTTCGGGCAACGCCTTCCACGGGACGGCCACGGGTTCGCCCCTGTATGTCGCCGGGAGATTTGGTTCGGCGGTGGATCTTGACGGCGCGAATCATTACGTCGCGTTGCCCGCGAGCCTGTTGACGGGTGTGAGCAATTTTACTTTTGCCGCGTGGCTGAACTGGGACGGCGGCGGCGCGTGGCAACGCATTTTTGATTTCGGCAACAATACGACGCAGTACATGTTCCTCTCGCCGAGTTCCGGCAGCAGCGCAATGCGCTTTGCCATCACGACCAACGGCGGTGGGGCCGAGCAATTTCTACAAACGTCGCCGCTGCCCGCCAGCCAGTGGCAGCACGTCGCTTTCACACGCAACGCCAATACCGGCCGGCTTTACGTCAACGGCGCGCAAGTCGCCTCGTCTGCCGGCGTCACCCTCTCGCCCGCCAGCTTCAGTCCTTCGCAGAATTATCTCGGCAAGAGCCAGTGGCCCGACCCGCTGTTCAATGGGCGGCTCGACGAAGTCTTCGTTTACAACTACGCGCTAACGGGCACGGAAGTCGTCCGCTTGATGAATAATCAGCCGCCGCCACCCACAGTTCCCGCCACCCTGTCTGCCTGGCTTGCGGCCGACGCGCTGAATCTTTCCTGGCCCTCGAATTATCTCGGCTGCCGGCTCGAATCCAACTCGGTCAGTCTCACCGCAACGGGCAGTTGGTTCGAGGTTTCCGGTTCTAACTTGACGAACTGGATGACTCTGCCGGTCAACCCATCCCACACGAATGTGTTTTTCAGGCTCGTTTATCCGTGAGCCTGATACGAACCGTTCGTCCAA
>CAZCZP010000365.1:0-3154 GCA_964502895.1 uncultured Bifidobacteriaceae bacterium | reverse complement strand
CGAGCAGGAGTTGCTTGAACTCGAGAATGTCTCGGAATTTGCGGCCATCGGGCAGTTCGCCGCTGGCGTCCACCGGCAGCGCATAACGGAAGGCGAACTTTTGTCCGCTCTTGGCAATGCCCTGGGCCAGTTCGCCCTCAGCTTCCGAACGATAGCGTTCGCGCCAGCCGCCCATCACGTCGAAGTTCTCCAGCGCGAATCCGGGCGGATCAATCTTCGCGTGGCAGGTGTTGCAGCTTTCCAGTGTGCGATGTTTCTCAAGCTGCTGTCGAATGGTGACGGCGCCACGAATGTCCGGCTCGACCGCAGGCACGCTGGGCGGTGGCGGCGGCGGTTTCTGCCCCAGGATGCGCTCCATGATCCACGCGCCGCGCAAAACGGGTGATGTCGTCGTGCCGTTGGCCGTAACCTTGAGCACCGCAGCCTGCGTCATCAGTCCGCCACGAACGGAATCATCGGGCAATGGCGTGCGGCGCAAGGCAACACCTTGCACCTTCGGCAGACCGTAGTGATCGGCGAGCCGCTCGTTGAGCATCGCGAAATCCGATGCAACGACGTTTCGTGCGGGCAAATCTTCTCGCACCAGTTCGGCGAAGAATGTCCGCGACTCTTCCAGCGCCGATTCAGTCAGCAAATCGTCGAGGTAATAATCGGAATACAGATTTGCGTCCGGCGCCGTGGCCGTGATTCGCCGCAACTCGAGCCAGTAATCAAGGAATGCATCCACGAACTGCCGCGATTTCGGATCGGCCAGCAGCCGCTCCGTTTGAGCGCGCAACACGTCGGGCTTGTGCAATTCCTTCTTCTCCGCGCAGCGTCGCAATTCGTCATCGGGCGAGGAATTCCAGAGAAAGAACGAGAGGCGCGAGGCAAGCGCGTAATCGTCGAGGCGGCCGGGTTTCTCATGAAGATATACGAACTCCGGCGAACAGAGCACGGCGGTGTAGGCGGCAATCATTGCGTCGGTGAAGTTGTTTCCCTTTTTTAGCGCGCCTTGCACGACAGGCAGGAAACGTTTCACGTCCGCCTCATCGGTCGGGCGGCGATAGGCGCGGCGGACGAATTCGCGCAGTAGCCGTTCCGCATCAGCCATCGGTTTCTGCGAAATCACTTCCACGCCCGGCGGGGGCTTGAAGCGGCGGCGTCCTCGTCGATCCGTTTCGTCGTCGTTTGCTTCCGCCTTTGCGACCACCTCGCGAGTAACCATCGGCAGATCGCCGAACAATAACTTGTGCCCGGCAGATGGCCATTGGTCGTAAATTGGGCCTTCAACTTCGAGCCAGCGGAAAACCACGCCCGGCTGGCCGTCCTTTTCTGCCAGTGGATTCTGCCAGCGGCCCGCGCCCGGCCTCGAACGGAACAACCGTCCCGCGTCAGGCCGGATTATCTCGCTGGCCTGAAGCCACACGTCCAGTTCATGCACGGTTGGCTCGGGCGTCACATCGAAGTCGCCGAGATGCCGCAGCAAGCGCGGCGGAATCTCGGCCGTGATGGTTACCGGCTCATCGCGGCGGCCTTTGGAAATATTGTCGAGGTCTGGAATGTACCATTTGTTGCTCTCGCCCGGACCGACCCAGACCGTGTGCGCGTTGAAGCGCAGCTTGTAGTGGCCGGCAACGGGCGCGCGGAACTGATTGAACTTCGGCTCAATCGGCTCGTACGCGCTCGCCACCACACCGACGCCTTCCAACTCGCGTAGCTCCGCGTTCGTGCTGCCGACCGTGATGGGCGCTTTGCTCGCGCGCACATCGGGCTGAGCCTCGAAGCCGAGCACCGGGAACGTGGCGCGCTCCGGCGCAGTGTTGAAAACGGTGTAGGTCATCGGCCCCGTAAAACTGCGTTGGTCGCGTGCGTAGTAGCGTTGAACCTTCGGCTCGGGTCGCTCGGCTTGAGTCGCCGTCGCCTGGCGCAAGGCATAGTCGGCCGCAGCCAGATACCTCGCCATCTGCACGTGCGACACATCGAGCGCGTCGCCGACCTTGTTGAAGCGGTCCGCCTCGCCGTCTTCGGGCAGCGTGTCGCGAATCTGCAGCCACGGCGCATGGAGCAAGTCGCGCAGCGCGTTCTCATATTCGTAGCGATTGAGTCGCCGCCGCGTCGCGCGACCTTCTTTCGCGATGCGTGCGCGTTCCACTGACACAAGGGACGAGGCGAGCGATTCCGTGAACGCCTCCAATTCTTTCGCCCTTGGCCGCGCCTTTTTCTTCGGCGGCATTTCACCGTTGCTGGCGCGGTCATGCACCAGCACCCATTTGGCAAAATTTGTGGAGGTAGCCGGATCGAACCTGAGCGCGGTCAGGTCCAGCCCGCCCCTCTTGACCTCCGTATCATGGCATTCGACGCAGTATTTTTCGATGAACCGGCGGCTGGCCTTGGGTAAGTCCGCAGCCCTCACGGGAACCGTGGCAATGAAAAACAAACCGAACAGACTCAGTGCTCCAATGCAGTTCAAACGTCGAGTGTTCACAAGTGGCTCTGTAGTATTCAACGCCCGTCGGCGTGCAAAGTCAACGGCAGGATGCGCGATGCAAGCGAAGCATTCTCCTTGTCTTTGCATTCGCCGCGTGAAGAATTCCAACTGTGCGGGGAATCTTCATTGCGTTGGTTTTGACCTGCGAAGTCGGCAAAGCGGCTTCACCTCCGCTCGCGCCCATCGCGGAATCCGAGCAGGCTGCTCGCGCATTGGAGATCATTGACGCCTTCCACCATCCGCGTCCCGCGAATCCGCCCAGGAAGTTGCGCGTCGTTTATTTCACTCCGGCTGACCGCGAGCCCGCAGCGAATTACGCGCAACGATTGGATGCGATTCTGGAGGACATTCGCGCCTTTTACAGCGACGGCATGAAGCGACTCGGGTTTGGTTCGAGGACGTTCACTTTACCCCGCGACACTGATGGCAAGCTCATCATCCCTCTCATCAAGAGCAAGGACCCGGCGTCCGCGTTTCCGGGTTGGGAAGGTAGAAACGGAGGTAATACCGGTGCGCCCGAGGGAGGCGACATGGTCAGACGTGAGTGCAAACCGGCACTCGAGAGCGCCGGGATTTACTATGATCGCGAGACACTACTCTTCTTCTGCCACCTTGCCACGTATGATGAAAAGGCGCTGACGTTCCGGCATCATTCGCCTTACTTCGGGATTTGGGACGAAAGAC
>CAZCZP010000364.1:0-3168 GCA_964502895.1 uncultured Bifidobacteriaceae bacterium | reverse complement strand
CCGCCGCGCAACGCGGGCCAGTAGATCGCGACGGTCAGGATAAGCATCACGGCGACGCTCGGTGCCAATCGACCACGGTTGGCTTCCAACGCAGCCGGCGGATCCGAACTCTTCACACCAACGGACGGTTCAGGATTTGATTGATCGGAAGTGGGCATTCAACTCTATGAGCCAACTATTACTGCGGAACGGATGCTACGCGGTTGTTGCCGGATGACAAGCTGCTGGCAACATCCGGCGATGGATTGCACGCCATCCTATGTTTAACCTGTCCCCGTGTCCGACCTGCTCACCATCCTCCATGAAGACGACGAACTGCTAGTCGTCAACAAACCCGCTGGTCTGGTTTGTCATCCGACCAAGGGCGACGCGCTGTCCAGCCTCATCAGCCGCGTGCGATTGCATCTGGGCGAATCTGTCAGGCCGCATCTGATCAACCGGCTCGACCGCGAAACCAGCGGCGTAACCTTGATCGCCAAGACCGATGAGCCTGCCCGTGCATTGCGTCGCCTTTGGGAAAGTCGGGCGGTGGAAAAGGAATATCTCGCCATCGTCCACGGTCATGTCCGCGAGGAGCACGGTGTAATTGATGCGCCTTTGGGCAAGGATGAACGCAGCCGCGTGGCCATCAAGGATTGCGTGCGAGCCGACGGCGCGCCGTCGCAAACTGAATTTCGCGTCGAGCGCCGTTTCACGCGGGCCGAGGGCGATTTCTCCTTGTTAAGAGTCGCGACGATGACGGGCCGCAAGCATCAGATTCGCATTCACCTTGCCGACCTTGGGCATCCGGTCGTGGGTGACAAAATTTACGGTGGCGACGAGGATTTGTATCTGGCGCTGGTGGAAGACCGGCTTACCGAGGAACAACGCGCCCGCCTCATCCTGCCCCATCACGCGCTGCACGCCGCGAGGATCACGTTGCCCCCGGAGCACCAGCCGCGGGAGTTTAACGCAAAGCCGGAGCCGTGGTTTGAAGAGTTCGCGCGGGCGTAATCATCCCTCGCGGCAGTCAATCACGGCGTGCGTACGGGATTGCGGAAAGCACGGGGCCGGCGGCGGGACTTGGACCTTGTGGCACGGCTTTCGGGCACCGTGTTCATAGAGTCGTGGTTTCGTTCGATTCCTCTAAGCACATCAAGTGTGGCGGAGCGATTTTGCCTTCCCAACAACACGTCCAGTGCGAGATTGCCCAACGCATCGCTGAGCTTTTCGACCTCAGACGTCTTGCAGATGAACCCGTCGGCATTCAACCGGAATCCGCAGACGATCTGTTCCGGATTCCAGACGGACGTGATGATGACCACCGGTACGTGTTCGGTAAGGCGGTTGGAGCGAATGCGCCGCAGCACTTCGAGGCCGCCTACGCGCGGCAGGTGAAGGTCCAACAGCACAAGCGCCGGCATTGTATCCAAGTTGCGACCGGCGTGCTGTCCGGTTGCGAACAGAAACTCCAAGGCCTCCGCTCCGTCGCGGGCGACAGCGACTTCGCAACGAACTCCTCTTTTGCGTAATGCGTGGATGATCAATTCCCGATCACTGGAATCGTCCTCCACAAGCAATATGAACTGGTCGGTCATAAGGTTGCTCAGAGTATCGGTTGTCTCGTGGCGCTGGGACTGCCGCTTCTCCGGCCCGCTTCTCCGTGGCAGACTAAGTAAGCATTTCGCGGAAAGGAAGACGAAAGTCGGGCCTTTTCGAGAAATTTTCCTTCAAGAGGCAGGAATGTCGCCGATGGACGACAGGCCCAGTGTTCATGGCGAGTATTCGGACGGCAAGGCAGGCATCGGCAGCGGGCCATCTGTGCAGAACGGGAAATCTGAGTTGCGCCGACTGCGGGTGATCATACCGGCCTTGATCCGCGTCGCGCTGAGCGATTGGTGCGGGATGACTTTGCAGATCATTGGTTACAAACTCCGGGCTTTCATTGTAAATCGGGTGCTGGCCAAAGTGAATCCGTCGAAAGTCGGGAAGTGTCGGTAGCGGATTGAAGAACGAAATGAATGGCGGCGGTATTTTGATTTTGATCCTGTTCGTCGCGATAATCATCGCGGCGGCGGTTTATGCCTCCATCGCCGCGCGCAAACGCCGCGAGGAACTGGCCGTGCTCGCCGCACGGTTGGGTTTGAGCTTTGACCCGGAAAACAACCACGCTTTGGCTGGGCAATTCGGTTTTCTCGACAAACTGGCGCAAGGCAGCAATCGCTACGCGTTCAATGTGCTTTCGGGCCGTTACCAGAATCACGAAGTGCTCGTTTTCGATTACCACTATGAAACGCACTCGACGGACTCCAAAGGCCGGCGGCAAACTCACCACCACTATTTCTCATTCTTCATCCTGACACTGCCGCGAAGTTTTCCAGAGTTGCGCATCACCCGCGAGGGGATGCTTTCAAAAATCGCCCAAGCGTTCGGGTACGACGACATTGACTTCGAGTCCGCGGAATTCTCGCGCGCGTTCTGTGTCAGGTCGAAGGACAAGAAATTCGCCTATGACATCTGCCACGCTCAAATGATGGAACATCTGCTGGCCAACCGCGACCTGAGCATCGAGATCGAGGCCAACGCTCTGGCGCTGGCCTTCGATTCGCGGTTGTCCGCCCCACAAATCGAGTACAATCTTCTGCGCCTGGCGGACATTCGGTCGAAGTTTCCGGATTATTTGTTCACCCAAGTCTGACTATGATTCCGACACTCATCGTTCTCGCGTTGATCCTTCTCGTGCCCGGGTTGTGGGTCATCGTGCAATACAACTCGCTGATCGGCCTGCGCAATCAAATCCGCGAGTCGTGGAGCAACGTGGACACGGAACTCAAGCGCCGTTACGACCTCATCCCGAACCTCGTCGCCACGGTGAAAGGCTATGCGGCACACGAGCGCGAAGTGCTGGAGCGCGTGATTGAATTGCGCAATCGGTGCGCGGCCAATCACGGACCGGTTGCCGATCAAGCCAGGGACGAGAACGAACTTGTGGACTCACTCAAACGGTTGTTTGTCCTGGTCGAGAATTATCCACAGCTCAAAGCCGACCAGCATTTTCTCAAGCTGCAGCAGGAGTTGATCAACACGGAAAATCGAATTCAGGCGGCGCGCCGGTTTTACAACGGCAACGTGCGCGACTACCGCAACAAATGCGAGAGCTTCCCCAGCAACCTCGTCGCCGGGATGTTC
>CAZCZP010000363.1:0-3181 GCA_964502895.1 uncultured Bifidobacteriaceae bacterium | reverse complement strand
TTGCCGCAGATCGAAGTCATCGCTTCGTGTTCGCATGATACGGGCGCGGCGGTGGCGGCGGTGCCGGCCAATGGAGAGAACTGGGCTTATCTCAGTTCCGGCACGTGGTCGCTCATGGGCGTTGAATTGCCGAAACCAATTATCACCGACCTTGGACGCGATCTGAACTTCACGAATGAAATTGGATTTGGCGGCTCGGTGCGGTTGCTCAAAAATATTGTGGGCCTTTGGCTCGTGCAGGAATGCCGGCGCGACTGGGCCAGGAACGGCCCGGATTACGATTACGCGGCGCTCGAAAAGTTAGCGGCTCAGTCGCCACCATTTGTTTCGTTGATCAATCCAGCCGATCCGCGCTTTGTCAGTCCCGACGACATGCCTGCCAAGATTGCGGCGTTTTGCCGTGAGACTGGACAGCCTGCGCCTGATTCGCCGGGCGCTTTCGCTCGCTGTACCTTCGATAGTCTGGCGTTGTATTACCGTGTCGTTCTACAGATGCTCGAACTACTCATCGGGAGAAGAGTCGAGCGTCTTCACATTGTTGGCGGCGGCAGCAAAAACATGTTGCTGAATCAACTCGCCGCAAATGCACTGCAAATTCCAGTCGTTGCCGGTCCGGGCGAATGCACTGCGCTCGGCAATATTCTTGTGCAAGCAATCGTGCAGGGACATTTGCAGTCTCTCGCCGCCGCGCGGGAGGTGGTGCGGGATTCGTTCGAGCTAACAACGTTCAGTCCCCACTCGGTGGATAATCTGGACAAAGTGTTTGCGAGGTTTGCGAAGTTGCTGAAGGTTGCGTGATCCCCGTGGCGCGGCAGCGCCGGGAGAACTCTGCTTCCAACTGGCCTGGGTCTGGCTTAAACTGCTGCCATGCGAACGTTGGCTGAAGACACACATCCGGATGCGGAACGAGTGTTGATCGAATTGCTACGCGCCGCGCCAACGAGCCGCAAAATCGCCATGGTGCTCAGTGCCAATCGCACGGCGCGCCTGCTGGCGCTGACGGGCTTGCGCGAACGTCATCCCAACGAATCGCCGGCCCGACTTCAGCGTCGTCTGGCGGACCTTTGGCTTGGGCCCGAGCTTGCCGCCAAGGCCTACGGTTCTTTGCCAGACCATGAATGAAGGTGAAACGGAACTGCTCGCCGCCGTTGCCCGCGTCGTGGCGGCATTCGAGAGCCTTGGCGTGGACTACCTGATCGGCGGCTCGGTGGCCAGCAGCGTCTTCGGCGAGCCGCGTCAGACTGTGGATGCCGATTTGGTGGCACGCCTGTTGGGCCAACATGCCGAGCCGCTTGTGAAACAATTGGCCGGAGAATTCTACGCGGACCTTCCCGCCATCCTGACCGCTGTTCAAAACCAGGGTTCGTTCAACCTCATCCATCTGGACACCATGACCAAGGTGGATGTCTTCGTGTCCTGGCGCAGCCCTTTCGGACAATCCCAATTCTCCCGGCGGCAGAAAAAATCCGTTGGCCAGTTCCCGGCCTTGGAGTTGTATTTTGCTTCCGCCGAAGACACGGTGCTGGCCAAGCTCGATTGGTACCGCAAGGGCGGCGAGGTTTCCGACCGGCAATGGCGTGATCTGCTCGGGGTGCTCAAAGTGCAGGCAGGTACGCTGGACATGGATTATCTGAAACTTTGGGCTGATGAACTCGGTGTGGCGGACTTGCTCAACCGGGCGCTCGACGAGGCCGGCTTGACGTGAAACACCAAGGTCGAGGCATCTGAGCCAGTTGAGCAGAGCAAGTGCAAAGTCAAAAAACAGCGTTCGCCTGTAGCATCACTGGTTCAAGTGAATGCACGCCTTGGGAAACGTCTCGGTGCAAGCTATCGCGCAGGGGCATTTGCAGTCTCTCGCTGCCGCGCGCGAAGTCGTGCGGAATTCGTTCGGGTTGACAACGGTCAGACCCCAAGCGGGGGGGTGGTGGGACAAGGCGTTCGAGAGGTTTGAAGGTTTGTTGAAGTAGCGTACGTCATTCCATTAGCTTGCCCGCGAGGCATTGGGGTTCACTCCCAAGGAAGCGAGAATCGCGTCGCAAGTCTGTAGCTTTGCCTTTGCGCGGTCACGCAACCGCACCGATCTTCCCATGAACCATCGTGAACACCGAATCAACAACTTGCCGCAGAAACACCAACACCAGCAACGAGCGCGGCTCTGCGCTTGCTGTGCTCTCTTGGACGCCTGCAATGCAGCACTGGAAAATCCCATCGATGCATTCGACATGCGCACTGATGCCTTCGCAGCTCTCTCGCCACTCCGCGCCGCACGACTCGCCTGATTTGCGCGGCGAACTACCCGATCGTCACTCCAGTGATGTCGAGCGGCTGTGATGGCAAATATCACAACAACAATCGTGATGGGTGAAATGCCGTCCATGATGACTAATAGATGATGGGTGGCCGATCGTGCAGTTTATCCCTATTCATAGAATCACCGTAGGCTCGACAAAAATGCCTGTCGAGCAAAACTACGTCGTTTATGACTCCACAATCCGGTCCACCAAAGGCTCGGCGCCGTTTGTCCTGCACTATGCATACGTCCGCAGATTCCATTCATCCAGCAACTCGTTCGGAATCTCCTCCAGAAACCGTGAGGGTTGCTGCATTGAGGCGCCACTGTTTCCGTAACCGGCGCGAATTAACGGATAGCTCAGATAAAGTTCATTGCGAGCTCGCGTGACCGCCACGTAAAATAAACGGCGCTCTTCTTCCTCGCTTTCAAGGTCATCATTTTCGATTGAGCGTGCGGATGGAAACAAGCCGTCGCAAAGCATGATGATGAACACCACGTCAAACTCCAGTCCCTTCGCCTGGTGAATCGTGGAAAGACGAATGCGCTCGTCGTCGCGGTCGGCAGGCCGGTCGTCCTCGGCTTCGACGTTTGTGAGCAGCGCCATTTGGGTGAGGAATTCTTCAACAGATTCAAATTGCTGCGCGAAGATGGCGAGCTGCTTGAGGTCATCGAGGCGAGAGCGGTAATTGGCGAAGTTCTCCTTCAAGTAATCGTCGTAGCCGGCTTCGATGACGAGTTGGATCATTTTAGCCGCGCTGGCTCGAACAGATTTTTCCTCAAGCTGGGAAATGGTAGCGGTAAATTGTGCCCAGGCAGTGGCGGCTTTCTTCGGAACGCTGGCGGAACATTTTTGGAGTGCTTCTGCGATAGGACAACTCGTTGCGCGCT
>CAZCZP010000362.1:0-3195 GCA_964502895.1 uncultured Bifidobacteriaceae bacterium | reverse complement strand
GGCGGCATTTCCACCCACAACGCCATCCCGCCGTTCGGCCGGCTGATTTTCGTTCCCTCGGGAAAAGAGCGGCTGACGATCTCGGTCATGCGCCGGGCATTCTCCGCATAAACCTTGCACAGCTTTCGAACGTGATGTTCGTATCCGCCACTCTGGAGAAATTTTGCCATGGCCAGTTGCGGCGGCGAGGCGGTTGCGAGGTTGCTTGTCCATTTGAGGAACTCGACCTTGTCACGGAACCGGCCCGGCGCCACCCAGCCCACGCGATATCCCGGCGCGAGCGTCTTGCTGAAGGAGTTGCAAGTCATGACCCACCCTTCCTTGTCGAACGCTTTGCAAACTTTTGGGCGTGCGGCCGTGAAGGTCAGTTTGCCGAACACGTCATCCTCGATGAGTGGGACTCTTCGCTCGGTCAGCAATTCCACAAGCTTTTGTTTCTTCTCGTCGGGCATGCAACTGCCCAGCGGATTGCTGAAGTTGGGGGTGAAAAGACAAGCCTTGATCCGGCAATGTTTAAGACGATGCGTCAATTCATCAAGACAGATGCCTTGACGCGGGAAGGTGGGAATTTCGCAGGCGCGCAATCCCAAGGACTCGATGATCTGAAGAATGCCAAAGAAGGTTGGTGATTCGATGCCAATGATGTCCCCGGGCTTGGTGACGGCGCGCAAGCAAAGGTTCAGCCCCTCGGAGGCGCCACTGGTGACGATCAGGTCCTCCGGCGACAAGGTGCATCCGGCCTCGATGGCGTGTTGAGCGATCTGAAGCCGCAAGCTGGCGTCGCCTTGCGGCGGAGCATACGCGTGACTGGCGTACGGATCGCGCCGTCCCGCCGAAGCCATGACCCGGTTCAACTCGCGCGTGGGAAACAGTTCCGAACTGGGAAGCGCCACTCCCAATCGCACGATGTTCGGGACGAAGCTGGAACGAACCACCTGCCACACCAGATCGCGAACCCGCACATTGTTCACCTGCGGACGTGGCCGGTACAGCGCCGGCTCCGGCGGCAAAGTCCAGCGTTGCGCGCGGACGAAGTAACCCGACTGCGGTCGCGCTTCGATGAGGCCGCGGTCTTCAAGCAGCCGGTACGCTTGCGTCACGGTGGCAATGCTGACCGACTGCTGCGCGCTGAACTTACGCACGGAGGGAACGCGCTCGCCGGGCCGCAGTGTGCCGTGCTCAATCAACTCACTGATACGCGTGGCAACACGATCGTAGAGTTTGAGCGCGGCGTGATTCCCTGACTTGCGTCCGGCAGGGATGGCCTGGGTCTTCATACTGCGATGATAAGCAAAACGGTCAGGCCGGCACAGTAACACTTGCCGGAAAATCCAACCAGTACAGTTTCAAAACTGTGGTGCCTGGAAATTTAGCCTTCTGCTTCTGTGCAGGCGCGGCAGCCGGCGTATGATTGGAACATGTCACCAAACGATGCGTCCGATTCAGCAACGAGAACGAGCGACGTCCGTTTGCCTTTACCCACCGAGCCTAGCGGGCGGCGTCGAGATTGCAAAATCTCGAAGGCAGGCGCTGCTCCCGGCTCGGTGGGAAATAAGTTTGCCGTTCCGCGCAAAGCAGAGGCGCGGAGCAAGAAACGCCCGGTTGCTTTTTTCTGGCTCGGCCTTTTGGTGATTGTACCGCTGGTTGCGATTGGCGGTCAGCGTATCGCGGTCAGCATGTCGAGCGGCGTGCCTAACAGATCGCCGAGGATTGGATGGTATTTTCACAGCGGGCAATGGCTGGCTGATCTCCGGACCATTGGGGCCGCATGCGAGCTAATCACGGAAGCTGACGCGCCAACGCCACGCGTCAATAATTCGCCAGCCGGCCAGGTGGTTGACAATTCTCACACGCAAGCAGCGCAAGGCGTGGAAAACCCGAGCCACAAAGAAATTGCGGTCAATTAAGCCTCCGCCGGCAGTTTTCCGCACGGCGCAGCGGCCCGCTGATGCATCCGGGTTTCAGCAAGGCATATCAACCAAAGGAAATTCAGAAGTGCGTTTTTCTCGTCGCGCAGCTCTCACCCGTCGTGCAATGATAAAGGGGTGATGCAAAAACGTTTCCTCTGCTTCGTTTCTGTTGCGCTCCTGGCCGGCGTCACGATGTGGTGCCAAGTGGCCAAGGGCCAGACCTCCTTGCGCAGCGCTGCCACCGATTTGTTCGAGGTGGGCGTTGGCATCAGCGATCAAATCCCTGCCCGCACCAACGACTGGCCGTTGCTCACGAAACAATTCGGCACGGTCACACCGGAGAACTGCATGAAGCCGGTCGCAATTCAGCCGACGGAAGGGCAATTCAATTTTTCCCAGGCGGACGCGTTCGTCGAATTTGCGGCGCGGAATCGCCTGAAAGTCGTCGGACATTGTCTCGTCTGGGCAAAAGACGATCGTACGCCGCCTTGGTTCTATCGCGACGGCGACCAGCCCGCGAGCCGGGAACTGTTGTTGGCGCGAATGCGCAAACATATCGAAACGGTCGTGGGACGTTATCGCGGGCGCATCGCGGCGTGGGATGTAGTCAATGAAGCGCTCGATGACGGCACGAATTTTATTCGTCCGTCCGGCTGGGAAAAAGCGTGCGGCGAGGAGTTCATTGCCAAAGCGTTTGAATTTGCTCACGAGGCGGACCCGAACGCGTTTCTGATTTACAATGATTACAACAATGAACTTCCCGCAAAGCGCGAAAAAACCATCCGCCTCCTCCGCTTGCTGCGAACAAAAAATATTCCGGTCCACGCTGTCGGCCTGCAAGGCCATTACGAACTGGGCAAACTGGCGCTGGCCGACCTCGAAGCCACGCTCGTGGCGATGCGGGAACTCGAAGTGAAAGTCGTGGTGTCGGAACTGGACATAGATGTGATTCCACGAAGTCGCTGGTGGGCGGAGGGCGGTAAATACCGTGACGAACTGTCGAAGGTGGATCCGTATCGCGAAAGTTGTCCGCCGGAAATCCTCAAGCAGCAAGCGGACGAGTATGCGCAGTTGCTCCGCCTCTTTCGTAAACACGCTGACGTGATCGCCCGCGTTTCGTTTTGGAATCTGCACGACGGCCAAAGCTGGTTGAACTATTTTCCATGGCAACGAGTGAATCATCCGTTGCTGTTCGACCGTAACGGTCAACCCAAGCCGGCGTACGATGCCACGATTCAGGCATTGTCGGCCAAACCGTGAGCAGGTTCGTCTTGTCTCCACGACG
>CAZCZP010000361.1:0-3204 GCA_964502895.1 uncultured Bifidobacteriaceae bacterium | reverse complement strand
GAGAATGGCGCAATCAAGCAGTGCGGCTTTCAGCCAGAATGAGTCCGTCGTTGTATTCCCCGGCGGGCAGCAAGCCGGCTTCCTGAAACTTGTCGGCAAATTCCTCCAGCGCAAGCCGGGTCATTTTTGACCGGATTCGAGCATTGGCGCGTGTACCGCGGCGGCCTTGACTCGGCAGTACAGGGTCATCAAACTTTCGACCACTAATTCCATGTCACCCAAACCGCGCAGCCGGGCGTTCGCTATTGGAATAATCTTTGTCCCGGTCACGGTCGCCGTCGCGCAATTGCCCCCGGCAACCGACCGCCCGATCAACTTCGCAACGGATATTCAACCGATTCTCGTGAAATCCTGCCTCGCGTGTCACGGGCCGGATCGTCAGGAAGGCGGGTTGCGATTGGATCAAAGGGAATCCGCCATCAAGGGCGGCGAATCCGGGCCGGCGATCCTGCCGGGCAAGAGCGCTGATAGCCGGATGATTCAACTGGTCGCCGGATTGGAAAAGGACCTGGTGATGCCGAAAAAAGGCGACCGTCTCACCGGTGCGCAGATTGGGATTTTGCGCGCCTGGATTGATCAGGGTGCAACTTGGCCTGACGATGTGGTCTTCGGATCAGGCAAAGCAAATCTGTGGACCTTCAAGCCGGCAACCAAACCCACGCCACCCGTGGTGAAGAATGAGAAGTGGGTGCGAAACCCGGTGGACCGATTCATCCTGGCCAGGCTTGAGCAGGAAAAACTATTACCTTCGCCCGAAGCGGACCGGCGCACACTGATTCGCCGAATCAGTTTCGATCTGACCGGGTTGCCGCCAAGTCCTGAAGAGGTGCGCCAGTTTCTGGCCGATCGCGATTCGCAGGCTTACGAGAAGCTGGTGGATGGGTTGCTCGCTTCGCCTCGGTACGGCGAACGTTGGGCTCGGCATTGGCTCGACGTGGTGCATTTCGGCGAGACCCACGGTTACGACAAGGACAAGCCGCGCCGCAACGCCTGGCCATATCGCGATTACGTGATTCGTTCTTTCAACGACGACAAGGCATACTCGCGCTTCGTCCAGGAACAACTCGCCGGAGACGTGTTGTTTCCAGACGATCCTGACGGCGTTGTCGCCACGGGTTTTGTCGCGGCCGGGCCGTGGGATTATGTCGGCCATGTCGAACTGCCCGAGAGCAAGACTGACGGTTTGATCGCCCGCTACAACGACCGGGATGACATGGTGATGACGACGATGTCCACGTTTCAGAGCCTCACCGTACATTGCGCGCGCTGCCACGACCACAAGTTCGATCCGATTTCACAACGGGAATATTACGCGCTCCAGGCCGTCTTTGCCGGTGTGGACCGCGCAGAGCGAACGTTTGACGCCGACGCGGCCATTCACGCGCGTCGCCGCCGTTTGCTGGAGGAAAAGAAGAACGTCGAGCAAAAGTTCGCCGCGTTGACTAATGAAATTTCCAAGATCACCAGCCTGGAGTTATCGCAACTCGACACGCGGTTGACGGAGTTGAACAAACTGCTCGCGGCCTTCCCCAAGCCCGGTGATGAAAAGAAAAGTCCCAGCAACGGTTACCACAGCGAAATCGCTGCGAGTCCGGAGACGACAAAATGGGTGGAGGTTGATCTGGGAAAAACTGTGAGCGTGGATGAACTGCGGATCATGCCGGCGCGGCCAACAGATTTCCCGGACACGCCGGGCTTTGGTTTTCCGCTGCGATTTCGCGTGACCTTGTCCGAGTGGCCTGATGCGGCCAAGGCCGATTCGCTGGCCGACCACACGCACGCAGATTTCGCAAACCCCGGCGACAACCCGGTTGTGCTGACGGCAAAGGGACCGAAGGCTCGTTATGTTCGCGTCACAGCCACGCGGCTTTGGGAGCGGACCAAGGATTACGTGTTTGCGCTGGGCGAGCTTCAGGTTCTCACGGGCGGAACCAACGTTGCGCACGGGGCAACGGTGACCGCGCTCGACTCCATCGAAGCAGGGCGCTGGGCCAGGAAATTTCTGGTGGACGGCTACGACAGCAGAACGCGGCTTGAGAAGGTCACCGCATCCGACGCAGAACTGGCCAGACGGAAAGAATTGGAATCCGAAATAAAGTCGCTCAAGGCAGAGCGGGATCGTCGAGCATTCTCCTTGATGGACAAGCCGAAAGTTGCCCAGTGGACAGCGGTCACAAATCGGCTGGACGAGTTGAACCGTGAACTGGCTTCTCTGCCGCCACCACAAAAGGTCTATGCCGCCGCGTCCAGCTTTACGGCTGAAGGCAGTTTTATCCCGTCGAAAGGCCCGCGCCCGGTTCACCTCCTGCGGCGCGGAGACGTAAAGCGTCCGGACGAACTCATCGAGCCGGGCGCCTTGGCTTGTGTGCCGGGAATGGAAGCGATGATGCGCGTTGAAAATGCCCGCGAGGAAGGAAATCGGCGGGCCGCACTGGCAAAGTGGATTACCGATTCAGGAAACCAGCTGACGCGGCGTTCCATTGTCAACCGCGTGTGGCATTACCATTTCGGTCGCGGCATTGTGGAGACACCGAACGACTTCGGCCACATGGGCGGTCGGCCCAGCCATCCCGAATTGCTCGACTGGCTGGCGTTTTGGTTTCAAGAAAATGGCGAATCTTTCAAGCAACTCCACCGACTGATCCTGACGAGCGCCACTTACCGGCAATCCTCCGCGCCGGACCCACGCAAGGAAAGTGTGGACGGAGACAACCGCTGGCTTTGGCGCATGAACCGCCAGCGGCTGGACGCAGAGTCCGTTCGCGACGCGATGTTGTCGGCCAGCGGCGCACTGGACCTGACGATGGGCGGACCATCGGTGCAACAGTTCTTTTTCAAGGACGACCATTCGCCGGTTTATGATTACTCTCGTTACGACCTGAACAGCCCGGGGGGTGATCGTCGGAGCATCTATCGTTTCATCGTGCGGAGCGTGACCGATCCATTCATGGATACCCTGGATTGCCCCGATCCTTCGGTGTTGGCCGACCGGCGGACGGTCACCACAACTGCTTTGCAGGCCTTGGGGCTGCTGAACAATCCATTCGTCCTCAAACAGACCGAACGACTGGCCCAACGGGTTCGCGACGCGGCTTCAAGTCCCGAGGCGCAAATCGAAGCCGCCTGCTGGCTCGTGTGGAATCGTCCGCCGACAAAGTCCGAAGCTCGACAATTGTCCGGCTACGTTCAAAAGCACGGGCTGGA
>CAZCZP010000360.1:0-3214 GCA_964502895.1 uncultured Bifidobacteriaceae bacterium | reverse complement strand
TCAAGTTCGCCATGCGCCGCGAGTTTTTCTGGATGGACTGCAATTGCTCGCGCCGTTCTTCCGGCTCGAGCTGGTCGAGATACGAGTCCAGGATTTCAGCCGAGGACATGATGACTCCCAACGGCGTGCGAAATTCATGGGACACCATCGAAACGAAATTGCTCTTGAGCTGGCCGAGTTCCTTCTCGCGCGCGAGCGATTTGAGCAATTCAGCCTCGGCTTTCTTTCGCTTGGAAATGTCGTTGATGCAGGCCTGAATAACCTGCCGTCCGCCCCATTCGACGCGCGTGAGCACCACTTCCAACGGAATGTCATGCCCGCTGGCGTGTCGCGCCACCCAATCGAACCGCGCGCTGCCCTTGGTCTGACATTCCGCGATGTATTTTTTTGCGAGTGCCTCCGTGCTTTCGCCGCCGGGTTGGGTCGGGGGCGAAGTGTCGCGCGGATGTTTGCCGACCAAATCCGCCCGCGAGCGGTAACCCAGAATGCGCACGGCGGCGGAGTTGACTTCGAGATATTGGTTTTCATCGTGCAGCATCACGCCCTGGCTGGAAGCCTCGAACAAGGCGCGGAATTTTTCCTCCGATTCGCGCAACGCCTGCTCGGCGCGTTTGCGTTCGATGGCCAGCGCCACCTGTCCGGCCACGAACGTGAGAATGCGCTTTTCCTCCTCGCCGTAAGCTTCTTCACTCCGATAATCCTGCACGGCCATGACCCCGATGGGTTTCCCCTGAATGCTGAGCGGCACTCCCAGCCACACCGCCGCCGGTGCGCCGACTTCCGAATAAAACGTTTCCTGGCCGTTCTCGTTGACGACCGCAAAACCGCCGGGCTCACGCTTGACGATGTTGTGGCTCGCGGCGCGCAAAGGTTTGCCCGTGCGCAGAACGTAGCCGGTCAGTCCCTGTGAAAGCTTCATGGGAGCGGGAACAGGATCGCGTTCATCCACAAACCAGGCGAAGCGGATCAATTCCGTCGCCGGTTCCAGGAGCGCGATGTAAAAATTATCGGCCGGCATCAGGCTCTTGACGATGGTGTGAATGCGCCGATAGAGGCTGTCGAGGTCCTCGGCCATGTGAACGGCCTCGGAAATCAGAAACGTCGCCTGCTGAATTTTCTCCCGGCGGTTGCGCTCCGTGTTGTCAATGATGCTGGCGCGCAGAAGATTCTGTCCCTCGGCAGGCAATCGCACCAGCCGCACTTCCGTATGGACGAGCTGGCCGCTGCTGTGACGATGAATCCAGTCGAACACGGGAGTGCTTCCGGCCAAGGCGGCGTCCATCATTTCGCGCGCCACCTCAATCGAGCAGCGGCCGTCCGCCTGGAATTCCGGGCTGACATCGGCCGGCGTGAGTTGCGGCAAAGCCTCGGGTTTCAACCCGTACAGGCGGCAGGCGTGCGCATTGCCGCTGATGAATCGGCCCGTGCTGCCGTCAAACACGACGATTGCCTCGGGCGCGTGTTCGACAAGCGTGCGCGCCCGCGCCTCGCTGGCCGTCAGTTCCGCAGTGCGCTCCGCGATGCGCCGTTCCAAGGAAGCGTTGAGCCGCTTGATTTCGTCGTGGGCTGTCTTGCGTTCGGTGATGTCGGCCACCGAGCCGACGTGATAAAGCACTTTGCCGGTGGCCTGGTCCCGGATGGCCACACTGTTGGTCAAGCCCCACCAATGCTGGCCGTCGCGGCGCACGTATTCAATTTCCTCGTTGCGGAACGCGCCGTCGCGCGCCAGCAATTCCAGCAACCTCGCGCGCATCGCCGGGTTCGCGTAAAGCTGTTCGCGCGGCACGTGGCGCATCTCCTCCAGCGAATCGTAGCCAGACATCCGCAAATAGGCGGGGTTCGCAAAAATCAATTCGTGATTCGGCCCGGTGCGATAGATCGCTTCTGACAAATTGTCCGCCACTGAGGCCAGCAATTGCTGGCTCTCACGTAGTTTGCTTTCCGCCTGCTTGCGTTCCGTGATGTCGCGTGAAACGATGACGTGCAGCGTTCGTCCATCAGCCTGAATCGGCGTGGTCAGCATCTCCAACGGCACGACCTGGCCATCCATCCTTCGGGCGAGCCATTCAAATCGGTAGCTTCCGCGCGCGGCGGCCCGTAGGGTTATTTGGGCGGCTTTCTCCTCGGACGGCTGCCCGTCGGGTTGAAATGGCGGGGAAAGGTCCGACGGTTTTTTTTGAAGCAAAACCTCCTTGCTGCCGGAGCGCATCAAATCCACGGCCGCCCGGTTGCAATCCACAAACACACCTGCCTTGGGATCGAACAGCACAATGGCGTCCGCGCTACGCTCAAACAACAAGCGAAACATGGGCTCATTGTCCATGAAACCCGGCGCCGTGGCATTGGGCCTTTTGGCCCATTTACGAGCGGCGTGCGCGGGGCTATTCATTGTCGCGTCAATCTGAATCACGCGTGTTCGTCAGCGGAGCGATGCGTGGAAAGTGGTTGCCGAATGTGTCCATTTTCCCGCCCGGGCCGCAACCGTCAAGTGTGGAAACAAACCAACGAAATAGCTTATGACCAACGCCGTTGCCAAACCATTGAACTTTCACCAGCCTCGCCGCCTGGCCGCGCGAACCGCACCCCTCGTGCTGTCCCTGAAAAAGCCCGGACGTCCGTTGCCCGCCGTTTCCGACCACGTGCCAGTGACGCCGGAAAACCGCTCCCGCTTGCGCCGGTTGCGCGAAGCCGAGTTGGCCGCGTGGAATGCCACGGCGGACGCAGGGTTCGACACCGGCCACTTCGAGCGCACCCAGACCGTCGAAAAAGAACGACGCGACCTTCGCGCCTTTGGCCTGATTGCCACGCTGGCGGTCGTAACCGTGACGATCAGTCTGCTGAAATCATCCGCCTTCGTGGAGCAGTGGACGGGCTTCATCAATTTCGTCCGGCAATTGGTCGGGTAAGGCATTTTCGCGAGAGCAATTCTCGCTCGGTGGAATCATCCTGCTGAACGAAAGTGGGCGAACTCTGATCCGAAATGGTGCGCGATAGAGGGTTTGAACCTCTGACCCCTTCCGTGTCAAGGAAGTGCTCTACCACTGAGCTAACCGCGCACGAAGCGAGCGCGTAAACGTTGCCGGAGCCACGCGCTTTGGCAAGCGCGAAGTGGCTCAGGCACGGGAAAGGGCGCATCTGGGCACTGCCCCAGCGCGGCTGTGTGGGAAACCAGCCGCAGCAACCCAAAATTTTCTCGAACCGGCCGACGCCCGGC
>CAZCZP010000359.1:0-3220 GCA_964502895.1 uncultured Bifidobacteriaceae bacterium | reverse complement strand
TCGGCGGTGAGGGCAACCATCGCGCCGAGATCAATCAACCGACCGAGTTCGCGATCAATCGCGGCGTAGAAATCAAGCGACTCCGGCGTCTCCGGCGCGTAGGCGTGCTGCATGTAGTCGGTGGTCGAGAGATACAGAAAATCCGCCAAACCTTGTTCCAACAGGGCAGCGCCGGCCCAGAATACGTAGAGGCTCGCGTCGCCGCTGTAAATTTGCGGGGTCGGCCGACCGACAACTTTTTCCACATCATCGAGTCCGTGAGTTTCCTGCTTGGCCTGATTTGCTTTCTCGGAGGAAAAGGCTATGCCGGTCAGGTTGTGGCTGAAAATGTCGCGCAATTTTTCTTTGGCCGTAATCACGCCAACCTTTCGTCCGGCCTTCGCTGCTGCGGCGAGAATGGTTTCGGCGCGAAGATATATGGCGGAATTCATCATCACTTCCTGGCCGGTTGCCGGGTCGTAAAAGAAATTTCCGCCGATGCCGTGAATTGAGGGCGGAACGCCGGTGACGATGGAGGAATTGTTGACGTTGGTGAAAGAGGGCAACGCTCCGCGCGCCAAGCCGCGATAGCCGCGCACCGCCATGCGCTGAAGGTTGGGCATTCGCCCGCGCGCCAGCGCCGCGTCGAAGTATTCACCCGCAGAACCGTCGAGGCAAATGACGACGATTGAGCGCGCAAGTGGCGGATACGTTCGGCCATTGACAGAAAAGGAATTTGTGGCGGGCACGCTCATGCGGAGGCCATTTCAGCAGGGCGGGATTTGCGCGAGGCGGCCAGTGCGTCGGCAAAGTGCCCGACAAATTCCTCAATGGCTTTCGCGTCGTGCGCCAGCGAGAGGTAAAGTTTCGTGCCCATGGGATTGAGGAAAACGCCAGACCTCAACAGAGCCAGCATCACAGCCCGACCACGAGCGCGGTCGGAGGCGAGCCAGCTTCGTTGATCGGTGACTGGCTGCGCTGAAAAGGCGACTTGCGCCAGCGGGCCGTCGCCTAGAATTTGTGCGGCGTTACCCTCGGATTCCAGGACTTCGGCCATTTGTCGGCGCAATTGCGCGCCGGCTTCATGCATGCCGGGATAAATTCCGCGCTCGGAAAGAACGTCAATCGTTGCGAGCGCTGCCGCACAGGAGACGGGATTGCCGCCACCCGTGGACGCGGACCAAACGTAATGCGGTCCAGGCAAGCGATGCTCCGCCACAACTTCCATCAATTCCGCGCGTCCGCCGTAAGCGCCAATCGGAAAACCGCCGCCCAGTGCCTTGCCGTAAGCAACGAGGTCAGGCGTAACGCCGTAATATTCCTGTGCTCCACCCAGCGCCAGGCGAAAGCCGGTAACCACTTCGTCGAAAATCAAAACCACGCCGTGCCGTTGCGTCACGGCACGAAGGCCAGCGAGGAAGCCTTGCGCGGGAGCAATGCAGCGGTGAAGTGGTTCGACGATGACTGCGGCGAGTTCATGAGCGTTGTCAGAAAGAATTCTCTGGGTCGTGGCGAGATCGTTGAAAGGCGCGATTAACACATCGCGTTCGACCCATGCAGCACCAGCACCAGACGGATCCGACTTGGGCAGCACCGTCGGCTTTCCGTTCAACATGCTGGTGACGCCGACGGGATGCTGGCCGTGATACGCGCCCTCGAATTTCAAAACCTTGGGCCGGCCCGTTGCGCCATGGGCAATGCGCAGGCAAAGCATTGTTGCTTCCGTGCCCGAAGCGGCGAAGCGAATCTTCTCCGCACAAGGACTGAGCGATTGAATGCGTTCGGCAAGTTCGACCGAGCGCGCGTTCACCGCCGCGAAATTTGCTCCGTCACACGCCTGGCGCGAGGCAGCTTCGATTACCTTAGGATGTGCGTGCCCAATAAGCGCCGCGCCCCATGCCATGGTCATGTCCAGAAATTCCCGGCCTTCCGTGTCCCACACGCGACAGCCATGGCCGCGTTGGAGCACGGGCACAAACTCGGCGGGGATTCCATATTCGCCGTTCGAGCCGGCGGGAAAAGATTTCAGTGCTCGCTCGCGGTAACTGGATTTCATTTCTTCAGTTGAATCCCCATTTCCCTTACGGCCTCGCCGATGGCCAGCAGCAATGCGCGCATGTCCGCTTCGAATAATCGGCCAATCGAACCGATGCGGAAGGTGTCAGCCTGGCTGATTTTGCCGGGGTAAACGATGAAGCCCTTATCGCTCAGCCGACGATAAAAACTGTCGAAGGAAAATTTGGGGTCGTCCGGAAAATAGAACGAAGTGATGATGTAACTCTGAACCGATAGATCGAGGTAAACGCGGAAGCCGAGGTCCGTCATGCCTTGAACGAGCACATCGTGATTGTGACTGTAACGCGCGCCGCGTACCGCAATGCCGCCCTCTTGGTCCAGTTCGCGCAGCGCCTGATCGAACGCGAGAATCGAGTGGGTCGGCGGGGTGTAACGGAACTGGCCGTTTTTCTCGAAGCCTTTGAGTTGGCCCAACAAGTCGAGACTCAAGCTGCGTGCATAGCCCTCGCAAGCCAGTAAAGCATTTCGCCGGCAAAGCACGAAGGAGAAGCCCGGCACGCCCTCGATGCATTTGTTGGCGGAAGAAATCAGGAAATCAACGCCGCATGCTTCCAGGTCAATCGGGATCGCGCCGAAGCTGCTCATCGCGTCCACGATGTTGAGCTTGCCGTGCTTCCGGCACACGCGCCCAAGCGCTTCGAGGGGATTGAGAATTCCGGTGGTGGTTTCGCAATGCACCACGGCGACGTGCGACACGGCCTTGTCATTTGCGAGCAACGAATCCAACGCGGCAGGATCAGGCGGTTGATTTTCAGCCGTGCGCAAGACCGCGTGGGAAATCTTCGCGTGCTTGAGCATTTGAATAATGCGGTCGCCGTAAGCGCCGTTGGTCAGCACAGCCACCTTGCCATCCGGGGGAATGCAGGTTTGAAACACGGCCTCGACGCCGAACGTGCCGCTGCCTTGCAGCAACACCGTTTCCCATCCGGTCTCACGCGAGACGCCTGCGAGTTTCAGCAGCCGATCGCGCACGTTCGCCACGAGCGCGTTGAATTCGAAGTGCCATGAACCGGCATCATGCAGCATCGCTTGCTTGACGCTGAGGCTGGTGGTTAGCGGGCCGGGAGTGAAAAGCAATTTATCTCTCGCCGGTGGCAAAGGCGTTCGCTTGGACTCTGGTTCCGTTTCTGAGGCGGAGTTGTTCACCCGCCGAATCTAAAGACAA
>CAZCZP010000358.1:0-3238 GCA_964502895.1 uncultured Bifidobacteriaceae bacterium | reverse complement strand
ACCTTGCCGAGATTCATGTGCGCGATCAGAAACGTGCCCGCCTTGGTCATGCGCACATTGCGGAACTGGCCGTGAACGGAGCGCTGATCCACCGGCTCTTTGGTTTTCACCACGCGCTCAAACTCGGTCTTGCCGGTCTTGAGATTGTAAATGAACAATTTCGCGGGCGTGCCGTTCTGCATGAACATCACCTTGTCCATGCCAATGGGTTGCGCGGTATGAATTTCCGTCCATCCGTTCTCGCCCTTCGGCGCTTTGAAATCAAAGATCGTCTTGCCGTTCTGGTCAATTTTCCGCCAGCCGGTTTTGTAGGCGAATACGATGTCTCCGTTCGACAGGCGGTGCATGTCCGAGAACTCGCTCAGCTGACCGTTGTCCGGATCCTTGTCGGGAATTTGATACGTCCAAATCACCTTGCCGCCTTTGACGATGAACATCGTCTCCATCGGATTCCGCGTGTCCCACTCGCCGCTGTAAAGGAAATCATGCTGCGCGAGACCTTTGCCGGGCAAGTTGGTGGGTGGCGAGGGATAAACGGGAGACTCCGCATTCTGCGCCGACGACCGACTGCTGAACAAAGCACCGGCAACGATCAGCCCCATGGAAATACACCGACGCGCGAGTGATGCGTTTCGCAAGTTTGAAGCAAAAATTCTTGTATCGGTTTTCATAACTCACCTCGCTTTGCTGAAGCCGCGATGTGTTCGGCGGCACGGCTGGAAATCGCCATCGCAGTCAACGTGGGGTTCACGCCCGCGCCGGTGACAAACACGCTCGTGTCGCAGATGAACAGGTTTTTGATGTCGTGCGACTGGCAGAATTCGTTGACCACCGATTTCTTGGGGTCGCGGCCCATGCGACACGAGCCCATCGCGTGCGCGCCATAGTTCAATCCGATGCGGACTTTGCGCGCGCCGGAGGCCGACATCATCTCCGCGGCCTTGTCGCGCGCGGTGGCCGCAAGTTTCACGTCGTTGTCGCCCCATTCGTACGTCACACGCGCCACTGGCAAACCGCGCGCATCCTTCTGATCCGGATCGAGCGTGATCGTGTTGCGTTCATCCGGCAGCCCTTCGGCGTGCGCCCACCACGCGGCGGTGTGGGCGTACTCGTGCAGGAACTGTTTGTATTCCGCGCCGTAGAGCTCGCCGCTCAAATTGCCAAACGTGATCGGCGTCATCATGTAGGAAATCAGAACATAGCCACGCGCGGCGCCATTACGCGGATTGGGATGGTAATAGTCCTGCACCATCACGTGGCCCATCTGCATTCCCTTGTAAGCATTGATCGGTTCATCGAACGTCCCGAGCACCTGCCACGTCGGGTGGCTCATGAAATTCTTGCCGACCAAGCCACTGGAATTTGCGAGGCCGTTGGGAAAAGTATTGTTCGCCGAGAGGAAAAGGAGGCGTGGCGTTTCCAGCGCGTGCGCCGCCAGCACGACGAGTTTCGCATCCGCGCGATATTCGTTGCGATTCGCATCGAGGTAATCCACGCCGGTCACGCGACCAGATTTCGCGTCGTAATTCAGGCGATGCGCGAAGGTTTCGCTGAGAATGCGCGCGCCGCGCCGTTCGGCTTGGGCCAAATACGTGTCGGCAGCGGTAGCCTTCGCGCCGGTCGGGCAACCTGATCCGCACCAGCCGCAATAAATGCACGCGGGCCGGCCATCGTAAGCCACGGAGTTGATGCCGATGGGCGGCGCGAACGGATGCGCGCCGAGTTTTCGCGCGCCCCGCGCCAGAACCTGCGCGTGCCAGTTCATTGAGTGCGGCGGCATTGGGAGTTGATATTGCTCCGGCGCGAAGGGCCCGCATTCACCAGCGACACCAAACTCCCGCTCGACCTTCTCGTAATGCGGGCGCAAGTCGCCGTAGGAGATTGGCCAGTCAGCACCGACGCCTTCGGTGGAGTAAGTCCTGAAATCGTTCGGATGAAACCGAGGTGCCACGCCGAGCCAGACGAGCGTGCCGCCGCCCACGCCGACACCAGCCTTCGGAAAAATGGCATCCTTGCCAGTGTAAACGCGCGGCTCGGTCCACATGATTTTGCCTGCGTTGGCTTCAGTGTTGGCGAAATCGTCAGCGGGTCGAAACCGTTTGCCCGACTCGATGACCACGACCGAGAATCCGCGCGCCGCGAGTTCTTTCGCCACGAGACTGCCGCAGGCCCCGGCCCCAACGATCAATACGTCTGAAGTTTCAGTTCGCACGGCGTCGCGAAACGTGAGTGTGCGGCACGTAGATGCGGATGCGATTTCCCCTCACCCTGACCCTCTCCCCCTGGGAGAGGGAATGGCGTGTGGGTGACTTAATTTCACGAATGCTCTCTTGGTGTCGCCACGAATTTTCATTCTCGGGAACACGCGGCCAATACTTACGCGGCGTTCGATAATCGAACGGGCGGCGAACGATTCCCCCTCTCCCCAAGGGAAAGGGCCGGGGTGAGAGGAAACACGCGGCCCGAACGCCGCAGGGTCTGATTGCGCAATCCAAGTTGCTATTCATTTGCTGAAGCGAATGACCCGGACGCGGTGCGTCTCGCTGTCGCCGATGAAAACCGAGCCGTCCTTGTCCACGAAAACGCCGTGAGGTCGAGCCAACTGACATTTCAGCGGATCGCCCTCCGGTCCATCGCCGCGTGAACCGTTGCCGGCGACGAGATGAATCGTGCCTTTGCGCACGTCAATCATCCGAATGGCGTGATTCTCCGTGTCGGCGATGTAAACGTTCCCGTCCGGGGCGACGCTTAATCCCTTCGGGCCGTCAAGGGAGGCATCTTTCGCGGGCCCGCCGTCGCCACTCGATCCTTTCTTCCCGTTGCCGGCGATGTGGTGGGCTGTCCCTGTCGCGAGGTCGAGTTTCAGAATCGCGTTGCCCTCGCGCAACGCGAGCCAAAGATTGCCGGCCTTGTCGAAGTCCAGCGCACGCGGGCCATGCAACGGCGCGCTGACAAAGGGCGCGCCGTCAGGCGTGGCTTTGCGTTCGCCGTTGCCCGCGAAGGTCGAGATGATCCCGGTCTTCATATCCACTTTGCGGATGCGATGATTCCTCACGTCGGCAATGTAAAGATCGCCTGCTTTGTCGAGGCCGATGCTGTGCGGATCGTTCAGCTTTGCTTGAGTTGCGGGACCACCGTCGCCGGAGAAACCATTCGTGCCGACGCCAGCGATTGTGCTGATGATACCAGTCTTCGCATCACACCTGCGAACCGAGTGACTCAGGCGCTCGACCCAAAA
>CAZCZP010000357.1:0-3264 GCA_964502895.1 uncultured Bifidobacteriaceae bacterium | reverse complement strand
AAAGAAACGTTGCGCGCTTCGGGCAAACTGGCAAAAATATCGCGCATGGTTCAGACGGTGCTCGAAACCGGACCGGTTGCGGATGAATCTACGCTGCGCGAAACGCACATCAAAGCCTACCGGCTCATGCTGCTGGCGCGCGTCTTGGACGACAAATTTGCCAGCCTCTATCGCGCGGGCAAAATCCATGGCGGCGTTTTCCTCGGTCGCGGTCAGGAGGCCTTGAGCGTCGCCGTCGGTTTGAGCCTGCGCGAAGGCGATATTTTTGCGCCGTTGATCCGCGACCAGGCGGGCCGGCTGGCGTTCGGTGAATCCATCCTCGACGCCGTGCGCACTTATCTTGGCTCATCGCTTGGCCCGATGCGCGGGCGCGACGGCAATGTTCACCGCGGACGTCCGCAACAAGGGTTGCTCCCGATGATCAGCCATTTGGGAGCGATGATTTCGGTCGTCAACGGTGCGTTATTCGCGCGGCGCATGAAGGGAATCACCGGCACCGTCGGTGCGGCGTGCATCGGTGATGGCGCGACTTCCACCGGCGCGTTTCACGAAGCGCTCAACCAGGCGGCGGTGGAAAAACTGCCGCTCGTTCTGGTGCTGGCGGACAACCAATACGCTTACTCCACGCCGAACACACGCCAGTTTGCTTGCGGCTCGTTGCTGGACCGCGCCGCGGGTTATGGAGTTGCGGGGCACACGGTGGACGGAACGGACTTGCGCGCCTGCCTCAAAACGGTTGGTGATGCGGTCACTCAAGCCCGAGTTGGCCAGGGTCCGCAACTGGTCGTCGCCCGGCTTTTGCGCTTGTGCGGCCACGGCGAGCACGACGTCGGCGATTACGTGGACACTAAGTTAAAGACCTCAGCTTTGGGCCGCGATTGTCTCAAAGTCGCGGAAGAACACCTGTTGCGCGAAAACAGGGTGGACGCGGCAACACTGACGGGATGGCGTGGTGAAGCCGTCCTCAAAGTTGAAGAAGCCGTGGCGAAAGTTCAACGCGAGCCCGCGCCCGACCCCTTCGCCGAAGACTGGACCACGTTGGCGTCGAAACAACTCACCGAGTTGCATGACGAAGAATCAAGCGGTCCGGTGGACATCTAGTTCGCCAGAACGAATGAGCGTTACCTATCTCGAAGCGATTCGCGCCGCCCAGGCCCGGGCGCTCGCGGAAGACCCGCGCGTGTTCATCTACGGACAGGACGTGGGCGCATTTGGTGGCGCGTTCAAGGCCACGAAGAACCTGGCCAACGAATTTCCCGGGCGTGTGATTGATGCTCCCATCAGCGAAGACGCCATCGCCGGCCTGGCCGTGGGCGCGGCGATTGAAGGCCTGCGGCCCATCATCGAAATGCAGTTCGCCGATTTTTCGACCGTCGCCTTCAATCAAATCGTCAATCAGGCGGCGACGCTCTTTTGGCGGACCCAAGTTCCCTGTCCAATCACGGTTCGGCTGCCTTGCGGCGCCACGTCCGGCAGCGGCCCGTTCCACAGCCAGACGATGGAAACGATATACGCGCATTACCCCGGCTTGATCGTGATGACTCCGGCAACGGTCGAGGACGCCTACAGCATGTTGCTCGAAGCAGTGGCCATAGATGATCCAGTGATTTTCTGCGAGCACAAGCTGCTGTATTACCATTTGAAAGCCGAAACGCTGCCCTCGGAAGCCTTGCCCGTGGGCAAGGCCCGGCTCGCGCGTGAAGGCCGCGACATGACCATCGTGGCTTATAGCGCGATGGTGCATGAAGCGCTGGCGGTCGCCGACGAACTGAAGACTGAAGGGTGGGAAATTGAAGTCGTGGACTTGCGCTCCGTGAAACCGCTCGACACGGACACGGTCATGGCCAGCGTGGCGCGAACCGGCCGGTTGCTGTGCGTGGGAGAATCCTGGCCGTGGGGCGGTGTTTCGGCTGAAGTCATCGCGCGCGTGGCGACGGAAGGATTCGATCTGCTCGATGCGCCGCCGCAACGTCTCAACGCCAAAGACACGCCCGTGCCCTATCATCCGAATCTGTGGGCCGCGCATCGCCCCACAGCCCGCAGCATCGCCGTTGCGGCGAGAAAAATTTTGAGGCAATGAACGCAGCCGTTGAACCGCCTTAACGCCTTAACGCCCATGCCCAACATTCCCATCATCATGCCCCAGCTTGGCGAATCCATCGCCGAGGCGACCATCGTCAGTTTTCTGGTCAAGCCTGGCGACCAAGTGGAAGCCGACCAGGACATCATCGAGGTCGAGACGAACAAGGCGAACATGAATCTCCCTTCGCCGTGTCGCGGGCGGATTGCGCAATTCACCGCGCAACTGAATGAAAGTTATCCCGTTGGCGCGGTGCTCGGGCAGATTGAAGCAACCGTGGAAGAAATCGCGCGCGCAGGACTGGACGTCGCGCCGTCCAAACCAGCCGGGGACACGGAACAATTACAGGTAACCGCCCAATCACAAGCCAACGGCGGCAGGCGAGGCGTGAAGCCTACCATCCGCGGTCTGCCGGTTCCGGCGCACGCGGCAGGGGCGAGTTACATGTCGCCGCGCATGAAGGCCCGGATGAATGAGCTGGGCCTGCACGCCGCGGATTTGTCCGGCATTGCCGGCAGCGGCGCGGCCGGGCGCGTGACCATTGAAGATTTTGAGAAGTACATCACGAATCTTGAGAAGCAGAAGCTCACGCAGGCTTCCACCATGCGCGTGGCCGTGGCGGACGCGATGCGCCGCAGTTGGACGCGACCGCTGGCGACGGTCGGTTTGCCGGTCATGATGGATGCGCTCCTCGCGCATCGCAAAAAATCTGAGCCCAAGCCCGGCCCGGCACTCTATGGATTGCGCGCGCTGGCCATCGCGCTTTCCGAGAACAGCGCTCCAGCTGGCCGGCTCGTGGGCAATAAAATCGTTCATCCTTCCAGCATTGACGTGGGCTTCGCCGTCGAAGCCGAGGACGGCGTGCTCGTGCCCGTCATTCGCAACGCTGATCGGCAAAAGCTGAAAGACCTCGTGCTGCGTTACAACGAACTGGTGGAACTGGCCCGCCAACGCAAGTTGCCGCCGGATGCCACAGGAATGTCCATTGCCACGGTCACGAACTACGGAACGTTCGGTCTGGTGCTGGCAACGCCGATTCCTTTGCCCGAGCAAACGCTCGTGCTCGGCATGGGCGCCGGGCGCAAAGTGCCACGCTGGGATGAGGCGAAAGGGCAATTCGTTCCAATCGTCGAAGCCAACCTCACTCTCAGCTTCGATCATCGCGTGCTGGATGGCGGCGCTGC
>CAZCZP010000356.1:0-3360 GCA_964502895.1 uncultured Bifidobacteriaceae bacterium | reverse complement strand
GGCATCAACGGCACTTTCACCGCGAAGCCGAGCAGCACTCCACCGAAGATCACGAGTGCGAGTTGATTCGTAGTGAGATCAAACCAGCCAAGTTTCGCCGACAGCGCGGACGCGAGCGTGCCGTTGCGGCCAAGCTCGGCGAGAGCGGGAAAATCGAATTTGCCGGTCGCAAGGAAGATCGCGAGAAACGCGAGCAGCATCGCGATACTGCCGACCATTGTGTAAACGAAGAATTGCGTCGCGGCGGGCGCGCGTCCTGATCCACCCCAGAGTCGCACCAGGAAGAACGCAGGAATCAAGCTCAGTTCCCAGAAGATGAACCAGTGGAAAAAGTTCTGCGCGGTGAATGTGCCGAACAAACCGGCTTGGAGGAACAGCACGAGCGCGAAGAACAGTGATGGACTTTTCTCCACGCGCCACGAAGCCAGCATCGCCATCGGCGTGACGACCGCGGTGAGCAGCAGCATGAGCAAGCCAAGGCCGTCCACGGCCACGAAATAGTTCACTCCGAGCGTCGGAATCCATTCAGCCTTCTCCTCGAATTGAAGGCCACCGTTCGTGGGGACGAAGTTTTTCCACAACACCATCACCAACGCGAGCGACAAGAAGCTGGAAATCAGCGCCAACCGTCGTGCGAGGGTCTTTTGTTCGCCCAAACCAGCGACCATGATTCCCGCGATAAGCGGTAGCAGAGTGATGATGGTGAGAATCGGAAGCCCGTTCACGCCGGCACCATCCCTTCCCCAGCCCTGAAAGGGCGACAGATGATAGCCCTGGGCAACGCCCTGGGTTTCACATCGCAAGACAAGTTGAGCCCTGAAAGGGCAACACAAATTCCGCGGGATGAAATGTTGTTTCGCCCTTTCAGGGCTCGGGCATTTCGGACTCGAATACCCGGGGCGTTGCCCCGGGCTATCAACTTACGGGCTTTCAGCCCTTCGATCCCCCGGCCGAAGTGATTTGCCGAAAACAAATTCACTTCGCCCCTCCCCAAATCAGAAACAACACCAGCGCCACCAGCCCGACGCCCATGATGCGCAGGTAGTTTTGCACCCGCCCGTCCTGCAAACGCGACATCCACCTGCCGCCGCGCGTCACGCCGCCGCAGCTTTGGTCGAAGCCCAGGTTGATGACGAACTCGTCAAAAGCCCGGCTGACCCACGAGAAACCAAAGGTGAGATAAGACACCAATTGCACCACGCCGCCCCACACCCATTGATCGAGGAAATTACAGACCTTTGCAAACCACGCGTTGAAGCGGATGACGGTCATTTCGTAAAGCTCGTCAACGCAATACTTCTTCGCGAACCACGTGTGCATGCCCAGCGGAAGCTTTTCCAGCACGTCCGGCTCGTCGGCTTTCTGAATCGGTTTGCGGCCGTAAAGCCACCAACCAATGCCGAGTCCAGCGAACACCACGAGGGACGAGAGCGCCATCAGCGAAATCACTTCGTTCGTGAATCCGCCCGCTCCGTGACGCTGACCGAGGAAGGTTTGAAACCACGGCCACGCCGGCGTGCCGATGACGCTTAGACCGATGGCGCAGGTCGCGAGAATAATCAGCGGCCAGGTCATTACGGCGGGGCTTTCGTGAGGCGCTTTGGAGTGCGCGGACTTGTCCGCGTTTTGATGCGACGCGACTTGTCGCGTCGCCGCTGCCGACGAGTCGGCAGGGTGGGAAAGCGGTGACATGTCACCGCACTCCAAAGCTTGCGCGCGGTTCTTTCCAAAAAACACCAGCGCCACTTGCCGCGTCATGTAGAACGCAGTCAGAAACGCTCCTGCCACGCCTAGGTAAAACGGAATGTGCGACGCCGACCAGCCATGCGCCGCGTGCAGAATCGCGTCCTTGCTCCAGAAACCCGAGAACACGAGCGGGAAGCCGGCCAGCGCCAACATGCCGACCGCGTAAGTCGCGAATGTGATCGGCATGTATTTCTTGATTCCACCCATTTTGCGGATGTCCTGCTCCTCGTGACAGCCGTGAATGACCGAGCCTGCGCCCATGAACAGCAGCGCCTTAAAGAACGCATGGGTGATGAGATGGAACATGCCCACCGCCACACCGCCGACGCCCAGGCCCATCATCATGTAGCCGAGTTGGGAAACTGTGGAGTACGCGAGGATGCGCTTGATGTCGTTCTGCGCGACGGCAATGGAGGCGGCGAAAACGGCGGTGATCGCCCCGATCCATGTGATAACCTGAAGGGCAACCGTGGGATCGATCCCTTTACCGCCAGCCCAAGGGACTGAACCGGGCCAACCAATCATCAACGGATAAACCCGTGCCACAAGAAACACACCCGCGGCAACCATCGTCGCGGCGTGGATGAGCGCGCTGACGGGCGTCGGGCCTTCCATCGCGTCCGGCAACCACACGTGCAGCGGCACTTGGCCGGATTTGCCGACCGCGCCGATAAAGATCAGGATTCCAATCGCCGCCGAAACCGCAAGGCCCACGCTGGTGGTCTTGGCGACCATGGCGGCGAGCGCCGATTGTTCCAAGCAGCCCCCACCGTTGTCGTAGAAAAGCAGCGTGCCGGCCTCGTGATACAGCCACATGATGCCGAGGAAGAAGAACACGTCCCCGACACGCGTGGTAATGAATGCCTTTTTCGCCGCCGCCGCTGCGCTGGGTTTGTGATACCAGAAGCCGATGAGCAGGTACGACGTGAGGCCGACGAGTTCCCACGAGATGAAAAGGAGCAACAGGCTGTTCGCGATGACGACACCAAGCATCGCGCCAGCGAACAGCGAGAGGAACGTGAAGAAGCGCGTGTAGTTCTCGTCGTGCGCCATGTAGCCGACGCTGTAAATGAAAATCAGCAGGCCGACGAACGTGACCATCACCAACATCACCGCCGTAAGCGGATCAAGCACCCAACCGAGTTTGAGGATACCTGCGTCGCCAGCAGCAAATTGCAACCAAGAAAAATTGAAGACCTCCTTTGCTTCCTCATGGCCACCGTGATTCACCGCGTGAGTGAACGCGCAAAGAGAAAGCAGAAACGAGAACACCATCGAACCAATCGCCAGCGTTGATGAAAACTTCCGGCAGCGTTGGGGCGCGAGAGCACTCAACCCCGCCGCCAGGATCGGCAGCGCGGGAATCAGCCAGAGGTTTTTTACGATCCAAGCCGTTTCCATTTCAGCCCTTGAGAGAATTCACTTCATCCACTTTCGTGGATTTGTAATGCCTGTAAATGGCAATGATCAAAGCCAGGCCCACCGCCGCTTCCGCTGCTGCGACTCCGATGGAGAAAATCACGAACATGATGCCCGCGAGCGCTTCGGGATGTTCACTAAAGCGCCAGAACGCGATGAAGTTCAGGTTCGCCGCGTTGAGCATGAGTTCGATGC
>CAZCZP010000355.1:0-3385 GCA_964502895.1 uncultured Bifidobacteriaceae bacterium | reverse complement strand
TCGACGATCCGCCCCAAGGCCAGGTCGTTGTCCGCGACCTGCGCGCGCGGGGTGGGACTGCCCGGGCGCGTGCCCGAGGTATGGTCGCTTGGCAGAAAAATGATGATCAGATTCGGCCAATCGCCCCGTTTCTCATATCCCTCGAATTCCTTCAGGAAAACATCCGCACGAATCGCATCGGGGATGCGCATGTTCCAGCCGGGTGAATCGGGGCAGCTATACCGGCGCAACGTTTCGATTTGTATGTCGTGCTCGAAGGAAATCTTGCCCGACTTGTTTTTGTGATCGTTGAAAATGTCGAGAAATGTGGCGTCACGGGGTCGTGGAGACGTCTTCGCCATCTCGCCATAATTTCGAAATGACAAACCGTGGAGCAACACAGGGTCCCAAATAAAGCCGGTGGCCGAGAAGCTGATGGGATCATCCCCGGAAAACGGATAGCTACGTGTGAACCCACCGAACGATTTTTCCAAATAATCCGTCGCGTAGCCTTCCATGGCCCAGGCGTGGCCGTCTGCGGAGAGCACGCCGTTGCAATAGTAATTGTCGAGCAGCACGAATTGCTCGGCCAGCGCATGGTGGTTCGGCGTCACTTCTTGTCCGAAAACGCAAAGGCTGGGGTCGGCGTTGCCCTGCGGCAGGTCGCCAAAGATTTGATCGTAGGTGCGATTCTCTTTGATAATGTAAACCACGTGATCGAATACCGATGGCTCACCCAGGCGCGCTGGCACGGGCACGGGCTTACGACGGCTCTGGGATTTGTCCCAAGCGCGCAGCATTTGCGGCACGCGCGTGTCTTCCTTTACCTGCTTGGTCTGGGCTTGAAGCGCCAGAGGTCCCGGAATTTCAATTTTGCTGACCGTGCCCAGGTGGTTGTGGCTGTTCCAACCCTTTTTGTCCGGTTGCGGATTGCGTGAACCAAATCCCTTGATGTTTGCGACAAAAAGATACGTCCCGTCGTTAATCACGCCACCCGGATACCAGGCTGTGGGAATGAATCCCTCTACGCGGCTTTTATCACCTTGGGATGACGCCAGCGAAATCACGGCGACGGCGTTATTGCCACCGTTGGCGACGTACAAAGTGTGACCATCTTTGCTCAATGAAAGGGCGTTTGGAGCGCTACCGAACAGCAGCGTAGGGTCCGGTCGCACGGGAATGGTTTCCGTAACTTTTAGCGCGGCTGTATCAATGACGCTGACGGTGTCCGAGTTGGCGTTCGCGACGTAGAGGGTGCGCTGGTCGGGGCTCAACACGAGATCGGACGGATGCAAGCCGGTGACGATCTGGGAAATCTCTTTTCCTTGATCAAGGTCCACCACAGAAACGGTGCCGCTTGCGGCCACGCCGCGTTCGTCCACCAAGGTGTCAGTACCGGAAGACTTGGCGGTTTTTTCACCCTGACGTGGATGGCGACCACCCCAGTTGGACACAAATGCTTTCTTTCCTTCAGCAAAAAGGACCACATCGTAGGGCGCCACACCTACTGCGATTTCCTTGACCAACTTACCCGATTCGAGATTGACGATCCCCAGGCTGTTGTTCCTCGACAAACAAACGTAAGCCGACTTTTCGTCGGACGAAAGCCTCAGCCCAGCGGGAACAGGATTCCCTTCGCCACCGGGGCCGGGCAGTGTCAGCTTTTGACCGAGTTCGACCTTGCCATCAGCAACAACTTTGGCTTCCCACAAGATGTTCTGTGACGTCGTTGCGTAAATGCGTGAGCCATCGCGCGTCACCACAATACCGTGGACGGAACTGCCCCCGGCGGTGAACTTCAACTCCTGGCGCATTTGCCAGCTCACCGTATCAATGACCACCAGCCCGCGATTGTCCTTCACATAAAGAGATTTCCCGTCCGGCGATAGCACGAGATCCACGGGCCGGCCACCGAATTCAACTGACTGGCCCGCAGGACGAACCAGTTGGTGTGTGGCCGTCAAATGGCCACCCGAAGGAAGAGGTCCGACGCGATCCATGCGACCGCGTTGGCAGCCGACCACGAGACAAAGGGCCGGCAGAAGCATTCTTAACAAGTTCATTTTTGGTTTCGCGGTTTGGTTTCGTGGCCGCAACGTAGCGCAGGATTTCGTAACAGTCCAAATTCAAACGAACAGCATTCCCTGCAAATTAGGCTCGCGGTGGTTCATTTGTGGCGGCATATTTCTGCCGATGTCGGTCATACAGCGATCCATCGAAGTCGCCTACGGGCTTAGAGTGTATTTCACTCAAGCTGCTTTTGATCCCTCCAACCTGGTCCTCAAGACTGTGCTAGCTGACCACCCCTCGTCACGAGTTGCCAAGGTGCTCGTGGTCGTGGACGAAGCACTGGCACAGGCGCAACCAGCGCTGATCCGCCACATCGAATCCTACTTCGCCGCGCACGCGGATTTGTTGAACCTCGTTTGCACGCCCATGATCGTGGAAGGCGGCGAGCGCACAAAAAACTCCTATTTCCACGTCTCCGAAATTCACTCGCACATTGATCGTTATCACGTTGACCGGCATTCTTACGTCATTGGCGTGGGTGGCGGTGCTTTGCTGGACATGGTCGGGCTGGCGGCGGCCACGGCGCATCGCGGCGTACGGCACGTGCGTGTTCCTACGACGACGCTGGCGCAATGTGATTCTGGAGTCGGTGTCAAGAATGGCATCAATGCCTTCGGCAAGAAGAATTTCATCGGCACGTTTGCGCCGCCGTTCGCAGTGATTAACGATTTTCAAATGCTGGCCTCCTTGTCGCCGCGCGACAAACGTGCGGGCTACGCCGAGGCGGTGAAGGTCGCGCTGATTCGGGACGCGGAATTTTTTGTGGACCTCGAACGCAACGCCGCCCACCTGCGTGAATTCGACCCGGCCGCCATGCAACGGCTGATTCATCGCTGCGCCGAGTTGCATCTCGACCACATCGCCACGTCCGGCGATCCGTTTGAAACCGGCTCGGCGCGTCCGCTGGATTTCGGCCATTGGGCGGCACACAAGCTGGAGCAACTCTCCGAATACAAGATCCGCCACGGCGAGGCCGTAGCCATCGGGCTGGCGCTGGACACAATCTATTCGCGCAACTCCGGCCACTTGGACGCGGCGCCAACGGACCGAGTGTTGAAATTGCTGGAAGCACTGGGCTTCGAGCTGTTTGCGGGCGAACTGCTCCACACCGATGGGGATAACTCGCTGCTTGTACTCGAAGGATTGGAAGAATTTCGCGAACACCTCGGCGGCGACCTCACCATAACACTGCTCAATGCGATCGGGCGCGGGTTCGAGGTTCACGAAATGAATCCGGCTCGCGTCATTCGCGCGATTGAAGAATTGCACGAGCGACACCGCGCACGCGCACAGAAGGTTGTTCGAGCCGCAGGCTGAAGCTTTCCTTCCGCGCCCC
>CAZCZP010000354.1:0-3401 GCA_964502895.1 uncultured Bifidobacteriaceae bacterium | reverse complement strand
AGCGCATGGGCCGCGACAAATCACGGCTGCAACTTGGCCGCCGCACGATGCTCGGGCAGATCCGCGCCACTGCTAAAATTCTTGGCCTGCCCGTGCGCGTGATCCGGCGCGACGCCGTGCCCCGTTGCGGTCCGTTGGGCGGAGTTTACACTGCGCTAAGTAGCACGAAGGCCGACGCGGTCATGTTCCTGGCTTGCGACATGCCGTTCGTCACTGAGTCGCTGTTGCGTGCGGTACTCGACCGATTCGCCAACGAGAGAGCGGCCCTGTTCGCACGCTCGCAAGGCAAGCCCAGCTTTCCGCTCGTGCTTTGGCGCGACGCACTCACAACCGTGGCCAACCAGATTGCCCGGGGCGAATTCTCTCTGCGCCGATTGGCCGGCGTATTGGAGGCCGGTACATTTGCGCCCGGCTTGCGCCAGCGCGCGCAATTGCGAAACGTTAACACACCCAGTGAGTGGTCTTGCGCCTTAAAGACCTGGAACAACCTGCCCGTCAACGATGCGTGAATCGTGTCACAGAAACGTGAATGGCCGGCGCCGCCAGATTTGCGCGCCTGCTTCACTCACCACGAACCCTCGCTTGTCAAAGACGCGCCACTCCGTTATCGTGTCGGCATGTTAAGACTGCGGTTTCTTTGCCCGGCAATGTTTTTGAGCGGCGTATTGGCCACGTCCGCCGCCACGGTTCAGCTCAAAGACAAGGCTGCCATCACCGGAAAAATCCTGACCGAAAAGCGCGACTCCATCGCCGTGGACGTGGGTTACACCGTGTTGGTGATTCCACGAAGCCACGTCACTAAAGTTCTGGACGAAGAAGCAGGATCGGCTCAATCAACCAGATCCAAAGCGGGTTCCAGGAATCCGCCGGTTGACGTGCTGCCAGCGAGGGAGGCATCGGCGTCTGACATTTACTCGGCGGCCACACGTTCCGCGCCCGAGCGAACGGTGCGCGAATTGGTCAACCAGCTCGGCGAAGCGGTGGTTCAGGTGCGAACACCCAGCGGGCTGGGTTCGGGGTTTTTCATCAACGAAGAGGGGTTTTTGATGACCAATTTTCACGTCATCGAAGGCGAAACGCAGATCTCCATCGAGGTCTATCATCAGAGGGACGGGCAACTTGAACGCAAGAGCTACCGGCAGGTGCGCATCGTGGCCATGAACAAATTCGCCGACCTGGCCCTGCTGAAAATAGATGAGAACGACGCGCCGAAGTTTAAATATGTTCCGATTGGCAACTCCGACGGGTTGGCCGTTGGTGAAAAAGTGTTTGCCATCGGCAGCCCGCTGGGGCTGGAGCGCACGGTCACGGAAGGAATTCTAAGCACAAAGACGCGCCAGATGGCGGGCGAACTTTATTTGCAGACGACCACCCAGATCAATCCGGGCAACAGCGGCGGCCCGCTGTTCAACTTGAACGGCGAGGTTGTGGGCGTCACCAACATGAAGATCACCTTCGGCGAGGGCCTGGGCTTTGCCATTCCGGCGGAATCTGTGAAGTATTTTCTCGATCATCGCGACGCGTTCGCCTACTCGAACGACAACCCGAGCAATCCTTATCGCTACCTCGAACCGCCCAGCCGCGCCACGCACACGCCCGCGGCGGAATGAAGCGGCTGACTCCGTCAAATGTCGCGATGGCTCTCGCAAGCCTGTTTGCGTCCAGAGAATTTTTATTTCCATGACTAGGGCGATTTTTTTGTTCGGTCGTCCGGCCCTGCGCGCCACGATCGCCATGTTGCTGGCGATGGCGATGGCGGCGCACGCGTCGAGCAACGCGCCGGCTATTCCGCCGGCCGAACAATTACTGCCGGCCGACACTCTTCTGGTGGTCGGGACTCCTGATTGGACGAAGCTGCGCGGCATTTATGAAAAACACCCCCGGGTACAATTCTGGAATGACGCGGCGATGAAGCCGCTTCGCGACAAGTTCATGCTCAAACTGAAGGATGAATTCATCGTGCCATTGGAGCGTGATCTGGGGGTAAAGTTCGACGAGATCAGCAGCTTGTTCCAAAGCCAGTTCACACTGGCCATCACGCAAGACGGTTGGCAGGGACAAGCCGGCCAATCACCGGCCTTCCTGTTGTTGTTGGACGCGAAGGACAACCGCGCGCAACTGGGAAGGCTGATCGCGGATTTGCGGCGCAAATGGGTGGACGCCGGCAAGCCTGTCAAGGTCGAGAAGATTCGTGACGTGGAGTTCTCGATTGTCGAACTTACAACAAACGATTTGCCGAAAACCCTGAAGCCGTTCTTTCCGCAGAAGCAGGAGATTCAAGAACTCGGCCGGGACCCTGAAACGAAGCCCGCGGCGCTGGGCGAACTCGTCATCGGCCAGTTTCAATCGCTGCTCATTGTTGGGACCTCGACGAGAGCCTTGGAAAAAGTGATGGCACGCTTGACCGGCGGGGCGTTACCGCCGCTGGCGGAGGAAGCCGCCTTCGAGTCCAGCCGGCTCAGCGTATTTCGCGACGCGCCCCTCTTTGGCTGGTTCAACGCGGCATTATTTTTTGACGTCGTCTCACGCATACCGCCCGAAGAACCCAATCCGCAAGCGCCCAGTCCCGTGCCGGAGTTGCCATTGCTCAAGTTGATTTCGGCCAGTGGGCTGGCAACCCTCAAGTCCGCGGCGTTTGCCTTTCGCGAAACGAGCGAGGGAACCACCCTCGAGATTTCTCTCGCCGCCCCCGAAACGACGCGACAAGGCATATTGAAAATCCTCGCAACCGAAACCAAGGACGCGAATCCGCCGCCCTTCGTGCCTGCGGAGACGGTAAAATTCCAGCGTTGGCGAGTTGACGGGCAAAAGGCCGTGACCACCTTGGAGAAGATGATCAATGACCTGTCGCCTTCGCTGTTCAACACCTGGAATTATGTGCTCAACAGCGGTGAAGAAGGCGCGCGGTTGGATGACCCGAACTACAATCTGCGACGCGACCTGGTCGGCAATCTCGGAGATGATTTGATTTCGTACGACAAAGCGCCGCGCGGCAGTTCACCCGCTGAAATGGATTCTCCACCGTCGCTGTTGTTGATCGGATCGCCCAACGCCGAGAAGCTGGCTTCTGCGCTTCGAGGTTTACTGCTAATCCGCTGGCCGGACGCTATGCGCCCGCAAGAACGAGAGTTTCTGGGGCGAAAAATCTACAGCTTCAAGATCCCCGGACTCGCGACTGGGGCCGGTTCGGGTCCGTCGCCCCGCAATTTGAGTTACGCCGCCAGCGGCGGTTACGTAGCCATCAGCACGGATGTCGCCACGCTTGAAGAATATCTCCGCAGCAGCGAAGGACAGAACAAAGCCTTGCGCGAACTGCCCGGATTGAACGAAGCCGCCCAAAAAGTTGGCGGCCAAAACACCGGCCTGTTCACGTATGAGAACCAATCTGAAACGATGCGCGT
>CAZCZP010000353.1:0-3402 GCA_964502895.1 uncultured Bifidobacteriaceae bacterium | reverse complement strand
CTTTCTCCGCTGGTGAAAGCCGCGCCTTGTTATGCCTGTCTGGGAAATCACGACGGCGGCGCGTGGGCGAAAGACCGGCATGGTTACGCAAATACCGAAGCCGTTCGCGGCCTGCTGTCGAAGTCCGGCATCGAGTTGCTGCACAATCACGCGATCCACGAGCAGATCAAGGATTGGAAACTCGGCCTGGTTGGGTTGGGGGATTGGTGGGCCAAGGAATTCGATCCGGCGACGGCCTTTGCAGCAGTGACGCCAAACCAAGCGGTGATCGTGCTGTCGCACAATCCGGACACCAAGGATTTGTTGAAAACTTACCCGTGGAACTTGATGGTTTGCGGTCACACGCACGGCGGCCAGTTCTATTTGCCATTTATCGGGACGCCGTTTGCACCGGTGAGCGACAAGCGTTTTGTCAAAGGGCTTCACCGGTGGGAAGGCCGGTGGATTCACATAACGAAAGGCGTGGGCAATTTGCTCGGGGTTCGCTTCAACTGCCGGCCGGAAGTGAGCTTGCTGACTCTGGTTTGATCCAGTGGAGTACGCTTGGAACAGGCGGTATTGAAACCGGCCTCAGCGGTGGAGCACGTGCTTGCTCGTTCGGAAGCGTCAGTTTAGTTTAGGCGCATGAAAGCCGTGGCCAAAGAACTGGTTGAAATTGTGGATGGGCTCCCGGAAGAAAAGGCGCGCGAGGTCGTGGATTTTGCCCGCTTTCTGCAACATCAGGCAGGCGACCGAGAGTGGGAGCGGATTCTTAATGAGCCGCGTGCGTATCCCAAGCTCGACAAGTTCGTCGCGGAGGCGCTGCGTGAAGGTCCCGCCGAGCCGCTTGACCCAGTGAAGTTGTGATCTCCAAGACCAGGCCTGCCTTCTGGCGCGCTTACCACACACAACGAATTTGAGAATCTTTTCTCGTGAGTTCCGGAAACATCACCGCCAACGGCCACCACACGGTCGCCCAACTGCCCTGCACGATTGAAGAATTTCTCGTGTCGCAGGGTTTGTTGCCGCGCAGCGTTGTCGTCGAGCACAACGGCGAGGCGGTTGCGCCCTCAGAGTTTTCCAAGCGCCGGCTTAATGCGGGCGACCGGCTGGAGATTGTGAAGATCGTCGCCGGCGGCTGAAACAAGTCCGGCTCAATCCACGCGCCGCACCGCATCCTGACTGCCGTAAGGGTTGGGAACATACACCGCGCACTCGGGATCGTCGCGCCACTGGCCGTCCACCAGAAACCGGTAGTGATACGTGCCGGGCTTCAACTCCACCGAAATACGCCAGACGCCGTCGGGGTCCTTCTGCATGTTGATGGCGTTTTGTTGCCATTGCGTGAAGTCGCCCACGAGTTGCACGCTCATGGCCCCGGGTGCGGTGAACGCGAAGTTTTGTGCCCGCTTGCCGGTGTTCCGGGTTAAAGGATTATTTCGTTTCGCCATACCAGTCCTTTCTCTCGTTCCGAAACCGTCGCTCATTCCAAAAAGAACCCCTGCAATACTGCCTGGCCGTGATTACAGCACTTCTGTTGGGGCGGGTCAAGGGGCGCCGGGCGCGGTAGCGTCCGCACACTACCCAGGGCGCAAGCCGCAAGCCGCGAAGATTTGCGCCAACTGACGTCGGCGGCTACACTATTTCGGAAACCGCCCTAGCACTTTCGTTCCATGGAAATTTCGGGGCGGCAGAGTTAAAGTCATTTTTTCGACGGAAACCAAACTGAGCGATTATGAAACCGAAAATCCATTTAGTCGTGTTGGCTGCGTTCCTCGGCCTGGGCCTTAGTGCGGCCGAGAAGGAAAAACTGCCCGGGCCGCTGTTTGACGGACTCGGCAATTACCATCACCCCGTCACCGCGAAGGCGAAGCTCGCGCAGCGATATTTCGACCAGGGCCTCACGCTGCTTTTCGCTTTCAATCACAAGGAAGCGATCCGCTCCTTCCGGTCGGCGGCCAAGCTCGACCCCGAGTGCGCGATGGCGTGGTGGGGCGTTTCCTACGCCTACGGGCCGCACGTCAACAAGCCGATGACGAGGGAGGAGAACGATGAAGCATGGGCGGCATTGCAACAGGCGCTCGCGCACAAATCCAAAGTCACTTCGCACGAGCAGGCTTACATCAACGCGTTGTCCAAGCGTTACCAGGCGGCGTTCGCCGAGGACCGCTCGGCGCTCGACAAAGCCTACGCCGCCGCCATGCGCGAGGTCGTGAAGGAGTATCCCGACGATCTCGACGCGCAAACGCTCTTTGCCGAGGCGCTCATGGATACGATGCCTTGGGATTACTGGTTGAAGGATCGGTCGCCCAAGCCCGAAACCGAGGAGGCTTTCGCCGCGTTGCGCTACGTGATTGCGCGAAATCCGAATCATCCGGGCGCGAACCATTTTTACATTCACGCGGTTGAAGCCGGACCGACACCGGAACTGGGTCTGCCGGCAGCCGACCGCTTGGGCGGTTTTGCGCCGGACGCCGGGCATCTGGTCCACATGCCGTCGCACATTTACATCCGGGTGGGGCAATATCACGACGCCACTTTGGCGAACGTGAAGGCGGCGAAGGCGGATCGCACCTACATTCGTCAATGCGCGGCACAGGGTTTTTATCCGGGCGTGTATTATCCGCACAACCTGCATTTCCTGTGGTATGCGCTCATGTTCGAGGGACGCAGCACCGAGGCAATGCGCGCGGCGAATCAAGCGGCACAGTACGCCATCGAGAATTATTGCGGCCCGCGCAAGACGCTGGAAGCACCGCGCCTCCGCCATCTGCCGTGGATCACTTCGGCGCGATTCGGCCGCTGGGATGAAATTTTGAAGGTCCCGCAGCCCTCGGCGACAAACGATTTTCTGATGGACCGCGCCCTATGGCATTTTGCCCGCGGCCTGGCGTTTGCCGCGCGCAAACAGGCGGACGACGCGGCGCGCGAACACGCCGAGCTCACCAAGCTGGCGCACAGCGACGACGCCAAAAAACTCGACAGCCCTCAATTCCCGGCTTCCAGTGTCCTCGTCATCGCGGACCATCTGCTCGCGGGCAAGGTGGCCGGCGCGCGCGGTGACAACAGCGCGATGATCGCGCATCTGGAAAAAGCCGTCGCGGCCGAGGATGCCATGCCTTACATGGAGCCGGCGTACTGGCCGTTCCCGACCCGGCCCACCCTCGGCGCCGCGTTGCTGCAAATGGGCGACGCTGCAAAAGCCGAGCAGGTATTCCGCGCCGACCTCAAGATATTTCCGCGGAACGGCTGGGGCTTGTTCGGACTTGAACAAAGCCTCCGCGCCCAGGGCCGCGGTCAACTCGCCGACACGGTGAACCGCCAGTTGCAGGAAACCTGGAAACGCGCGGACGTGACGCTGGACCTGGCGGCGTTTTAAGCATTCCTTTGCTGTGCAGGCGTTTTGCTTGCGAAATTCAGTTT
>CAZCZP010000352.1:0-3403 GCA_964502895.1 uncultured Bifidobacteriaceae bacterium | reverse complement strand
CTTGCGCATGATGTTCGTGCGGTGCGTTTCCGCGGTCTTGGGGCTGATCTTCAACTCGTCGGCCACTTCCTTCGTGCTCTTTCCCTCGGCAACGAGTTGCACGATTTCCCGTTCGCGCGGTGTGAGCGTGGGACTCTCCCGCGTGGCTGGATTCAGGTAACCCTCCAACACCAACGCCGAAACCTTCGACGTGAAATACGGCTTGTTATCCGCGAGAGCCTGGAGGGCATCCACCATCGCCCGGCCCGCGTCGGACTTCAGCATGTAACCGCGCGCGCCCGCCGACAGGACTTCGCGAATCAACTCCTCGGACTCGTGCATCGTCAGGATGAGTATCTGCGTACGGGGCAGCGTCGCGTGAATCTGCCGCGTCGCTTCCATGCCATTCAATTCCGGCATGGTGAAATCCATCACCACAATATCGGGCTTGAGTTCGCGCGCCTTGTCCACGGCTTCGCGGCCGGTCCGCGCCTCGCCGCAGACTTCCCAGCCGCGTTGCTCCTCGATCACGGCGCGCAACCCCTGCCGGACCATTTCGTGATCATCTGCGAGTAGAATCCGCAATGACTTCATTCGCTTCTCTGGCTTGATCGTGCCGCCGGCAACATCGCGCGGATGGTGGTGCCCCCGGGGCCCGATTCGATTTCCACTTGGCCCTTCAATTGGTGCAGCCGCTCGCGCATTCCGGCAATCCCCACCCCGACGGCGCCGGGTTTGCTCGACAAAGCTGCGATGGTCTGGGCTGGGATTCCGTGACCAGTGTCTTTGATTTCCAACGTAATGAAGTCCCTTTCGCGTGCCAAGCGAATAGTCGCGTTGCGGCTGCCGGAATGACGATGAATGTTCCCCAATCCTTCCTGCACGATGCGGAACAACGCGAGTTCCGCTTCCTGCGGCAATCGGCCCAGGTCCTCCGGCAACTCCAGATTCACTTCAATGGCGCTGCGCCTGGCAAACCCGCCGGCGTAATCGCGCACCGCCCCGGCCAACCCGGCCGCCTCGAGCATCGGCGGATGCAACAGGTACGCCGTCGTGCGGACCTCCTGGGCCGCCGTTTCCACCAGTTTCAGGCTGTCTGCCAGAATCCGCTCCACCTTGGGCGGCGGCTGCGGCAGCAGCTTGTGGATCACCGCCAGATTCAGCGACAACGCCGCGAGCTGCTGCGCCGTCGTGTCGTGCAGCTCGCGCGCGATGCGGCGGCGTTCCTCGTCCTGGGCCGCCAACAGTCGCCCGGACAACTCGCGCAAGGCCGTTTCACTTTGCAACCGCTCCGTCACGTCCTGCACCATGGCCAGCATGCCAACCACCTGGCCGGATTCATCGTGCAACGGCGTATCATGCCATTCGCAAAAAATCGGGCGGCCATCCTTCGTCATGCTCTCGTGAACCAGCGACCGCGTCTCCGTCCCGCTCAATAAATCCGCGACGAACCTTCCCACGAGACCGCGTGACGGCTCGGGAATGATGTAACCATAGGGCTGGCGGCCGGCCATTTCGGCGCGCGTGAATCCAAAAATGTGTTCGGCGGCCGGATTCCAGTCCAGCACCGTCAAATCCGGCGCCGTCACGATGCAACCGATGGGCATGGCGTTGAAGTGCAGTTGCAGACGTTCGATGAGATGGTCCTTCTCCACCGCCAGCCGGCGTTGCTGTTCTTCCGCCAGCTTGCGCGCCGTCACGTCCAGCGCCGTGCCAATCACCGCCGGGCGGCCATCGAACTCCGTGCGGCTGCCCAGAACCTCCACTTCCAACCGCCGCCCGTCCTTGTGCCGGCCGCCGAAACTGTAGTGCAGTGATTTCACTTCGCCGCTGAGTCGCTTCTGAAGATTTTCCGTCACCCGCGCGCGGTCGTCTTCATGCACGGTTTCCAGCGGATTCGTTTGATGAAGTTCTTCGGCCGTGTAGCCGAACATGCGGCATAATCCCGGATTCACATAAACGAACCGGCCATCCTGAATGATGTAAACACCCGTCAACGATTGTTCAACCAGTGTCCGGAACTTCGTTTCACTCTCGCGCAGCGCCGCCTCGGCGCGCTTGCGTTCGGTGATGTCAATGGCCACCGCCACGATACCCGTCACGCGGCCCGTCGAATCCGTCAACGGCGCAGCCGCCAGGCTGATGTCAATGGGCGTGGCGTCGCGCCGCCAACGCCGCACTTCCAGTCCGGAAAAGGACGCGCCGCCCAGCACCCGTTGGCGAAACGCCGCGAACTCATTCATCGTGTGGTCGGGCAGAACCGGCAGAGTGCGCCCCAGGGCTTCCTCGCGTTGCCAGCCGAACATTTTTTCCGCGGCCGGATTCCACAACGACTGGATGCGCCCGTCCGGGCCAATGTTGAAAATCGCCGCGGGCGAACTGTTCACGATGGCCTCCAGGGTTTCCGTGGCGCGCCGGCGTTCTTCCTGGGCTTCCTTCTGCCCTGTCACGTCGTTCGCCACCACCAACAGGTGAGGCTCGGCGCCATATTGAAACGGCACAAAACGCAGGCTCAACCACAACCGCTTGCCGAAGGTCGTGCTCACGATGGACTCGTGCTGTTGTTCCTGCCCCGTTGCCAGCGCCTTGTCCGCCGTCACCAGCAAGCCGTGATGCTGCCACGATTCCAACTGCCGGAAATTCTGGGCCTTGATCTGGTCGAGCGTCGCTCCAAGAATTCGCGCCACGCCTTCGTTCGCGGAAACAACTTCACCCGTGGCCCGGTAAGTAATAAGCCCCACCGGGGAGGCATCCAGCAGCGTGCGATTGTAATTGAGCGCCTCGGTCAGTTTCTGGTTCGTCGTCCGCAACTGGCCTTCCAACGCTTTCAACCCGTCAATATCCGTGTGCGTGCCCAACATGCGGAGCGGTTGCCCCTTCGCGTCGCGCTCCACGATGCGGCCCATCGAAAGAATCCATTTCCAAGTCCCGGGTTGCGTGCGCTGCCGGAACTCGACGCGATATTCCGGAATCCGTCCGGCGACATAATCGCGATAACTGGCCTCAACTTTTTCGCGGTCGTCCGGATGCAGCCGCTCGATCCACCGGGCATTGGTCTCGACAAAATCCGCCGGATCGTAACCCAGCATTCGCGCATACCCGGGATTCACCTTCACCGCGCCGGTGGGGATGTCGAGATCGTACAAACCCTGGTTGCCGGCGCTCAACGCGAGCCGCAGGCGCTCTTCACTCTCGCGCACCGCGAGCGCCGCGCCCTCGATCTGTCGCAAATCGCGCCGCACCATCCAGCCCAGCAACCCGCCGGTGACCGCCACGAAAAACCAGCCCTTGTACGTCTGGACGTGATGAATGGATTCCGGGTCGCGCACAAACGCCGCAACGAAACGGTCCGACAAAAGAATCCACGCCCCGCTCACCAGCAGGTAAATGGCAACCAGCCGCGCCACGGGAAACGTGCGCCCGG
>CAZCZP010000351.1:0-3426 GCA_964502895.1 uncultured Bifidobacteriaceae bacterium | reverse complement strand
TCACTCGCCCGGTTCCGGAAACCGAAGACGCCCGTGGCGGCCGAGGCGCATCAGCCCCAACCTCCACTGGCTTGGGCGTATTTGATTGGACTTCGTCTCCTGCCGGGGATTAGCCTTTTGGCAACAAAGCACCCAACCCGGCTGACCTATGAGTCCATTTCTGGCGGAACTTCTCGGCACCATGTTGCTCATCATTTTCGGCGACGGCGTCGTCGCGAACGTCTTGCTCAACAAATCCAAAGGTCAGAACGGCGGCTGGATCGTCATCACCGCAGGCTGGGGTCTGGGCGTGGCGATGGCAGTCTATATGGTAAACGCCATTAGCGGAGCGCACTTGAATCCAGCCGTGACCATTGGGCTTGCGGCCATTGGCAAATTCGCGTGGAGCAGCGTGCCCGTTTACGTGGTGGCTCAAATGATTGGGGCATTTCTCGGCGGCGTGATTGTCTGGCTCGCCTATCTGCCGCACTGGAGCATCACCGAAGACAAAGGCGCGAAGCTTGCGATCTTCTGCACTGGCCCCGCCGTGCGCAGTCCCGGGGCGAATCTGGTCACAGAAATCATCGGCACATTTGTCCTCGTGCTTGGGGTGCTGGCGATTCTTTCCCCGGCCAATCTGGTGCCCAATTCCGGATTCGAAAAAGGGTTCGCGCCGTTTCTCGTCGGCCTACTGGTTTGGGCCATCGGATTGTCGCTCGGCGGGCCGACCGGTTACGCCATCAATCCCGCGCGCGATCTCGGTCCGCGGCTGGCGCACTTTGTTTTGCCGATTGCGGGCAAAGGCGATTCCGACTGGAGCTACGCGTGGGTGCCGATTGTGGGACCGATCATCGGCGGGCTGCTCGGTGCGTTGTGTTACAAAGCGCTTTGGCCAGGCAATTGGATGATTGCCCTCGGCTGAGTCTGGAGTGAAAGCGCGTTCACGACCGCCAAGCTTTGCCATCCATCTCCCTGAATTCAAAACTCTGTTTAACATGAAATACATCCTCGCACTCGATCAAGGCACCACCAGCTCGCGCGCCATTGTGTTCGACCGGCACGGCAGCATCGTGGCCACGGCGCAACAGGAATTCCGACAGATTTTCCCGAAACCCGGCTGGGTGGAACACGACCCTCAAGAAATTTGGGCCACGCAATCCAACGTCGCCGCGCAAGCGATTTTGAAAGCCGGCCTCACCGCTACAGACATCGCCGCCATCGGCATCACCAATCAGCGTGAGACGACCGTGGTTTGGGAACGCGCCACCGGCAAACCGATCTGCAACGCCATCGTTTGGCAGGATCGTCGCACTGCGCCTGTTTGCGACCGGCTTAAGGCCCGCGGCCTTGCGCCAACGATTCGCAAGAAAACCGGACTCGTCGTGGACGCTTATTTCTCCGGCACGAAGCTCCAATGGATTTTGAACAATGTTCCGGGTGCAAAGGCGCGCGCGAGAGCAGGGGAACTTGCGTTCGGCACGATTGATTCCTGGCTTGTCTGGAATCTCACCGGTGGCCAGCAGCACGTAACCGATCCCAGCAACGCCTCGCGCACGATGTTGTTCAACATTCGCACCGGCGATTGGGACGAGGAACTGCTGCGGCTCTTCGGCGTGTCGCGCGCGATTTTGCCCGAGGTGCGTTCGTCCAGTGAGATTTATGGCGAGACGACTTTGTTCGGTGGCGCGATTCCCATCGCCGGCATTGCCGGAGACCAGCAGGCTGCATTGTTTGGCCAGGCTTGCACGCGACCGGGCATGGTGAAAAATACTTACGGCACCGGCTGCTTCATGCTCATGCACACGGGCGAGAAGCCTGTGCCGTCGAAAAATAACTTGCTCACCACCGTCGCCTGGCGCATCGGCGGACGAACCGAGTATGCGCTGGAGGGAAGCATCTTCATCGCGGGTGCGGTGGTGCAATGGTTGCGTGACGGCTTGAAAATTATTTCATCCTCGGGCGAAGTCGAATCGCTCGCCGCGCAAGTGCCGGACAACGGCGGCGTATATCTTGTGCCGGCGTTTGCCGGATTGGGCGCGCCGCACTGGGATCAATATGCGCGCGGCGCCCTTCTTGGCCTGACGCGTGGAACGGCCCGCGCCCATATTGCCCGGGCCGCGCTGGAAGGAATCGCCTATCAAGTCAGCGACGTGCTTCACGCGATGGAGAGTGACGCCAGGATTCGTCTGAAGGAGTTGCGCGTGGACGGCGGGGCGTGCGCGAACAATCTGCTCATGCAATTTCAGGCCGATTTGTTGGGCGTGCCGGTCATTCGCCCGCGCGTGGCGGAAACTACCGCGCTTGGAGCGGCCTATCTCGCGGGGCTGGGCGTGGGCTACTGGAAAGACCAGCGCGAAATCGCCGCGCAATGGCAGTCAGATCGGCGCTTTGTTCCGGCCGCAAGATCGGCCGTCCGCAAAAAGTTGTTGGCCGGTTGGGGCAGGGCGCTGGAGCGGGCGAAGAGTTGGGAGACGGAATAGATTGAACCACACACGCTGCACGGCCGCTTGACCTGGACCGCACGTCCGGCTTGGATCAAACCGTGCCCGTGAATTGTTCGAGCCGTTGGAACGCGCCGTTCCAGACTTCCGCGTGGGGATGCAGCGTTTCGAATTTGAACGAGTCGCGCACAATCTGGCGGGCCTTCTCCAATGACTCGACGTGTTTCAACGCGATCGCCTGGACCAGCATGTTGCCGATCACGGTGACTTCCTCGGGAATGATGACAACCGGAACCTGAAGCGCGTTGGTGATGAAGGAATTGAAAAGCGGGTTGCTGCTGCCGCCCAGCAGGTAGAGCCGTTCGATTTTTCGTTCGGTCACTTCCTCGAGTTCGCGCAGAGTCTTGCGGTAATACAAGGCGATACTTTCCAGCACGCAGCGGATGATCGAACCAGGTTTGCGCGGCACGGTCTGGCCGGTTTCCTTGCAAAATTCCTTGATCTTGAGCGGCATGTCGCCGGGCGACAGGAAACGCATGTCCAGGGGATTGATCAACGCCTCAAACGGCGGCGATTGCGCGGCCAGATGCATCATCACCGAGGCATCGAGGTCTTTTTCGCTGCCCACCCAGGCGCGGCGGCATTCCTCCAGCATCCAGAGGCCGGCGGTTTGTTTCATGAAACGGACCGTGCCGCCGTAACCGGCTTCATTGGCAAAGTCCAGTTCGCGCGCCGTGGCGTTGATGATGGGGTGAGGCAGTTCGGCCCCCATGTACGACCACGTGCCAGGTTTCAGGAACGCCCAGTTCAGATCGCTGGGCGCCGGAATGCCGACGATGGTTGAAGCCAGTTCATGCGAACACGAAGAAATGATGCTCACGTCCTCCAACTTGGTCTGATCGGCAAGGTCCTGGCGCATAGGGCCGAGGATTGTGCCCGAGGAAACCACCGGCGGAAAAATCCGCGACGGCAATTTCAGCGCGCCCACCAATCGCTTTGACCACGT
>CAZCZP010000350.1:0-3455 GCA_964502895.1 uncultured Bifidobacteriaceae bacterium | reverse complement strand
TGCCTCGATTTGGTGGACGAGCGTTAGCCAGTAGTCCGAGCAGGAATGCCGACGCGTCAGTTGGATGCCGCAATCTCGTAAATCTTCCCATCAAACGACAGCAGGTAGATTTCGCCGTCGCCGTCTTCGGCGAAACTGGCAGCAGGCCGTAGCGCACTGGGTTTTATTCGTGATATTTCGAGCGGGTCGTCTGGTTCTTGGTTCTTGCCATCCGTGGGCGAGAGCAAATCGCCCGGGGCGTTGTTGGTGTAGCGGAGGACCTCGTTGTTGGCGTTGGTTTCCCAGGTCTAGCGCATGAGCTTTGATCGTGAGACTGGCGGCCCGCGGGCCGGCGACGTTGGCCAAGACAAATGGGAGGAAGGCAGTCACATAGGCAGCTTTCGCCTTTCGCCAGCATGGCTTTGCGTCAATTTCCTGGGCGGGGTCGGAGGAAGGCATCAGGCGTGGTTCGCACGGGATTCCGCTCAGTACACGATGGCCGAAACTTTTTTCCGGAATTCTTCAAGGTTGAGTTTGTCCTTCTGGAAAGCGTCCACGTCCGCCTTGCGGGCGCGAAGGATGAGCCGGGTTCCGCGGGCGTCGCCCCCGGCACTCTTGTAGATTGCCACGGGCGCGCGCGCGCCGGTGCCGCCACCACTGCCGGCAGCGGCAGCTTTCCGCCACAGGCGATCCGCTGAACCAGAGCCGCGGCCGGAAACAACCACGGTCACCGTTTCATCCGATTTAAGATTGCGCATGTGCGCGGCGTTCTTGAGCGCCGCGATCAAGTCGCGTTTCAAGTCGTCCACCTTCTCGGAATCGTACGCCTCCGCCGACCCGGCAACCCAGGGGATGTTCTTCAGGTGAAACTCGAACGAATCAAATCCAGAGCCGGACGGGCGATAAAGCTCGCGCCGCGCGTCTTCCCATTCGGTGCTGGTTTTCTCCTTGGTCTCGGCTTCCGAGGATTTCGTTGCCGGCGGCAGCAAAGGAAAATTTACATTCAAGAAGAACAGCGCGCCGTGGCCCTCGATGTAAAGGTTCTTGGGCATGGAAGAACTCGAAAAGCCGTCGTTGACCCAGATGCCCATGGCATGGCGGTTCTTGCCCTCGCGCCCGGCGGCGGCTTTCTCCAAAATGCGCGCCATCACGTTCAGGTCTTCCTCCGCGTCGGCGAAATCCTTGGGATCGCCGGCTTCTTTCGGAATGATCAATGCGCGGCTGGCGGTCGCTCCGGGGGAAACAATGCCGGTCAGGACATCATGAGCCATGGCGACCGCGGCTGTTTCCGGCGCCTCGGGAGCTTCGACGGGTTCGGGCGGTTCAGCGGGGTCTTCCACGCGTTGAAGTTGAGCCAGCCCTGGACTGGTCAAAACCGCCAGGACTGCGGAGCAGGCAAGGTATGCGATTAGTTTTTTCATAATTTGTTGAGGTAGATGGTTGGGTCAAATCATGGAGTGATAGTGTCGGGATCGTTGGGCAACGGCATGGAGAACGACGCCAGGCGCGTCATGTTTTCGCGAGTCTGCTCGAATCCGTTTTCAGTGTTGAGCGCCACGGTTTCCAGAGCCGTGCGCAGCCGGCCAAGGCGCGTTTCAAAATTGCGCATGGTCAGTGCAATCGCCTGCTGATCAGTGGTCCGCTGCTCGGCTTGCAGTTGGGAATAGCCGGAAAGCAAGCGCAGCGTCTCGGCGTTGGCCGCGGCGGTGGCGATGTCCGCGCTGTTGGTCAGGTTGATCCGCTCGCGCTGCACCGATTCGGCCAGTTGTGCGACGGAGGCTTTGAGTTCAGCCAGTTCCGCGCCCGCGGGAGAGAATTGCCGGCCCAACAGAAATCCCACGCCGAGAACCAGCGCAGCCGCGGCGGCCCACTTGAGAACGGGGAATAACGCGGGAGTGGTGCGCCGCCGTGTGGCTGGCAGTTTCCAATCGCCCAGAGCCGCCGAGCCGGCGCGCCAGCCGGCCAATTCCGAGGCGCAGTTCGCACACCCGGCCAGGTGTCCTTCGAGTTCGCGACGCCGTTCGAGAGCGACCTCTCCGTAAAGATAGGCCATCCATTCCGTGGCGTCCGGATGCTTCACAGCGCTGGCAGGTCCGTGGGTTGAATCTTGTGATTGCATGTTATGCCTTCGTTTGCGTTCTTCAAAAGCCGGTGCAATTGGGTCTGCGCCTCGGCCAGGCGTGATTTCGCCGTCAGAAAAGCGGCCCACTCGGAGGCGGCCGCCGCTTTCACAACGCCCTCAGTTCCGTGGGTTGAGTCTTGCGATTGCATGTTGTGTCTTCGTTCACGTGTTTCAAAAGCCGGTGCAGTTGCGTCAGCGCCTCGGCCATGCGCGATTTCGCCGTCCCTTCGGGAATGCCGAGCACTTCGGCAATCTCGTGAAATTTGAGTTGTTCATAATGCCGCAAGACGACGACCGCGCGGTAGTGCGCCGGCAACTCCTGCATTGCACGGCGCACCAGTTCCCCGCGTTCGCGTGCCTCGGCCGCCGCATCGGGCGGCGGGCCGTCCATCGCGAAATTCTCTGACCCTCCACCGGCCTCGTCCTCCAGGGCTTCCAGCGAACATTCGCCGCGGCGCTTGATTCTGCGCAGTTCGTCATGACAAAGGTTCAACGCGATCCGCCACAGGAAGGTCGAGAATTTTCCCGACGGCTGCCAATCCGCCCGACCGGCGAACACGCGCGCGAACGCCGTTTGCGTCAAGTCTTCCGCGCGGTGCAGATCGCCGGTCATGCGGGCGCACAGTCGGCGGATCGGCCCTTCCCAGCGCGCGACCAGCCGGGCGAACGCCTGCGGGTCGTCCTGCGTTTTGACCCGCCACATTGTTTGCTCGTCGCTGGCGACAAACAGCGAGGTAATGAACCGGCTCATGTCGAAATCGCCATCACAGCGGTATCCGGAACAACTCGATCACCGGGTCCATGTTGGCCTGGATTCCTTGCGTCAACTCGTGCGCTTTCATCACGAACCCGGCCAGCAACACCAGCGTCACCACCAGCATCGGATAGCGCAGCCAGGAGTTGTTCGCGGCGCGCAGCAAGCGTTTCCAGTCACTTTCCGTTTGAGGTTCAGATTGCGCATTCACAGTAATCTCCGGGTTCATTGACAGGTTGCGTTATTATTCGACTCAAAGGTGTAACGTTCGAAGGACGGATTTGGTTCGGAACTTTTTTTGGCGGGAGAATAATTGACGTTTGCTGGAAGGCGGTGACCAGCCCAACGGACGAGCCGAGGAGTGCGCCCGTCCCGGGTGCTGAGAATACGAAGTCCGCAATGATGTCCTGCGCTTGTTCCGCGTCGGAACTTGCTGTGGCCGGGACGGCCACGCTCCACAATCCTGGAAACCGCCCCGGCGCGAAGCTGTGGCAGCTTCAGAGAATCAATCTCAGGACGCCGGAGTCAGGTTTTGCGAGGGCAGGCAGGTCAGTTGCCAAGCTGGTCTTCCGGTCGGGCTTCACCCGGCGTGGCCTTGAG
>CAZCZP010000349.1:0-3458 GCA_964502895.1 uncultured Bifidobacteriaceae bacterium | reverse complement strand
GTGGCGAACGAGCCCGCATGGCTGCGGAAGCCGCCGGGATGGAGTTTCGAGGAGGTAAGATGGTTGAGGACTAACTGGTTCTGCAGGGGCGTCCTTCGGGGCGCCCCTGCCGATTTTAGCTTTCAGGTTTTTATGAAGACATCCTTTGTCTTGGCGCGGGTGATCCCGGTTTTGTTGCTGGCCGTGTTCCTCGGCGACGCCGTTTTTGCTCAACCGCAAACGCCGCCGCAGCCGCAAGCCCAACGGCCATCGGGTCAGGAAGAACGCCGGTCCAGACGCTCCCAGCGCGTGAAGATGCAGGAAGTTCAAATCGCCAGCCCGGATGGCAAGGTCAAGCTTACGGTCCTGCCCAATGCCGAGCGGCTGACTTACACCGTGACGTTCGGAGATGCAGTGGTCATTGAGCCTTCGGCGCTTGTCATGACTCTCGACGGCTACGACCTCTCTTCGGGAGTCGTGTTCAGCAACACTGAGCGTTACGAAATCAGCGAGACGTATCCTTGGTACGGCGTTCACAGCACCGCGACCAACCAATGCAATGGCGCGAAGATTTCCCTTCAAAATGATCTCACGCTCATCAACTTCACGCTGGAGGTCCGCGCCTTCAACGACGGCGTCGCTTATCGCCACATCATTCCGGGAGAGGAAAACAGCGCGCGCGAGCCGGACGAGCTTTCGAGCTTCGTGATTCCCTCCGGCTCGACGGTCTGGTACGCGGGACTCGAAGACGGGCATTACGAAGACAGCTACTCGAAGAAGAATATTTCCGAGGTTGGAATCGGCGAATGGTGCGGGCCGCCGCTGACGTTCAAACTTCCGGGCAGCGCTGGCTACGCCTCCATCACCGAGGCGAATCTGGTGAACTACAGCGGCATGGGTTTGGAATCCGATGGGCGCCGCGGCTGGACGATTGCGTTGGGACATCGGCATCCACTGAATTATCCCTTCGAACTTCGTTATGGCCGTGACGAAGGGAAGCGACTGGGCAAGGCGGCTTCGATCAACGGGACCATCACCACTCCGTGGCGCGTGGTGACAATGGGTCGCGACCTGAACGCGCTTGTCAACAGCACCGTCCTTCCAAATCTCTGCCCACCCCCGAACCCGAAACTTTTTCCGCAAGGCATCAAGACCGAGTGGGTGAAGCCCGGGCGCGCGGTCTGGCGTTACGTGGATGGCGGACCTCAAGGCGTGGACGGCATGAAGGAATTTTCCCGCAAAGCCAGCGAACTGGGTTTCGAGCATCACGTCATCGAAGGTTTCTGGAGCCGCTGGACGATGGAGGAGCGCAAGGACGTTGTGGATTTTTCAAAACAACGCGGCGTGGGAGTCTGGTTCTGGAAACACAGCCGGGATTTGCGCACGCCGGAATCGCGCGAAGAGTTTTTCAAAATGTTGAGCAACCTCGGCGTGACCGGTGCGAAGATTGACTTCTTCGACCACGACCACAAGGAACTGATTGATCTCTACGAGGAACTGCTGCGCAAGGCGGCGGAAAACAAAATTCTGTTGGTCTTCCACGGCGCGAACAAACCGACGGGCCGCACGCGAACCTGGCCCAACGACATGGTGCGCGAGGCCGTCAAGGGCATGGAGTCGAGCCGATTCGCGGAGCGAGCGCGGCATCAAACGATTCTTCCCTACACGCGCTATCTTGCGGGCGGCGCGGATTACACGACGATGGTGTTCAACCAGCGGCGCGGCGACACGTCCTGGGCGAATCAAATCGCGAGCCTTGCAATTTTTGACAGTCCGCTGCTGACCATTGCCGCCAATCCACAGAGTATGCTGACCAACGCCGCCGTGGACGTGATCAAAACCATCCCGGCCGTTTGGGATGAAACCATCGTCTTGCCTGACTCGGAAATCGGCGAACTCGCGGCGTACGCCCGGCGTTCCGGAGACCAATGGTTTCTGGCGGTGATGTGCGGGCCGCAAGCGAAACAGATTCGTCTGCAGCTCTCGTTCCTCGGCGACGGCCAATACAAAGCCCAGTTCGTTCGCGACGGAAATCGTGACGATTTGGTAACAGTTGAAACTGCGACGGCTAAACGGACTGATTCGCTTACGCTCGATCTGCGCGCCGGGGGCGGCTTTGTGGGACGCTTTTCACGAAACTAGCCGCCCTTGCAGCTTCAATTCTCCTAGCCAACGGCCCTCGGGGGCGGTTAGTTTCCCGGCGCTCAAATTGCCTGGATTGAATTTTGATTCAATAAGGACAGGGCGAGTTGCGTCAATAACGTGTTCCAAGCCATGAAACTCAAAACCGATATGAAACAATCACGAACCCTGCTGGTAGTCTCGATTGCGCTGGCGTGTGGTGCGGCCTCGGCGCACGCCTTGGATTGGCCGCAATGGCGCGGCCCCGACCGTTCAGACGTTTCCAAGGAAACCGGCCTGTTGAAATCCTGGCCCGAGGGCGGACCGAAACGGCTCTGGCTCTATGAAAACGCGGGTAACGCCTATTCCGGTCCGGCTATCGTCAACGGCAAGCTCTTCACGCTCGCCACGCGTGACGGCAACGAAATCCTGCTCGTGCTCGACGCCAATACCGGCAAGGAACTCTGGACCGCCAAGCTCGGCAGCATTCTCAAGAACAAGTGGGGTGACGGCCCGCGCGGCACGCCCACCGTGGATGGCGACCGGGTTTACGCATTGAGCGGATCGGGCGACCTCGCGTGCGTGAGCATCGCGAACGGCAAGGTTCTGTGGCAGGTCAGCTTGACGAGTCTGGGCGGAAAGGTGCCCGGCTGGGGATATTGTGAATCTGTGCTGGTGGATGGAAACCAGGTCATCTGCACGCCCGGCGGTTCCAAGGGCGCCATCGCCGCGCTCGACAAAACAACCGGCAAGCTGATTTGGCAAAGCAAGGAGTTCACTGATGGCGCGCATTATTCATCGGTCGTGCGCGCCGAGATCAACGGAACGCCGCAATACGTCCAGTTGACCGAGAAAAACTTCGTGGGTGTTTCGACCAAGGATGGCAAGCTGGTGTGGAAGGCTGATTTTCCCAAAGGACGCGTGGCCGTGATTCCCACACCCATCGTCAAGGGAAACAGCGTTTACGTCACGGCCGGTTACGGCGCCGGCTGCAAAATGGTGACGATTGGTCCGGACAACGCCGTGACGACTGTTTATGAGAACACCGTGATGAAGAACCATCACGGCGGCGTGATACTTGTGGGCGATCACCTTTACGGTCACTCGGACGGCTACGCGTGGGTTTGCCAGGATTTCAAGACGGGCGCGGAAGTCTGGGGACATCGTGGCTTCGGCAAAGGCGCGATTGCCTGCGCGGACGGCATGCTGTATTGCCTCGAGGAAGGCAGCGGCACGGTGGTGCTGGCCGAAGCTTCGCCCGCGGGATGGAAAGAGCACGGCAGATTCAAACTGGATCCGCAAACCAAAATTCGCAGCTCGGACGGTCGCGTATGGACGCATCCAGTCATCAGCAACGG
>CAZCZP010000348.1:0-3466 GCA_964502895.1 uncultured Bifidobacteriaceae bacterium | reverse complement strand
GGCGGGTGCTGCCACGATTACGCGAAGCAAAAGGACATCCTCAAGCAAGGCATCGAAGCCCGCGCCAATGTCGTCGTGGACCAGATTCACACGGCGGATTCCTCCACGAAACCGCCACTGGCAATTCTTGGCAACTCCGACTATGCGAAAGGCTACGACGTCGTCATCCACGACGAATGCGCCGCCGACCTCAGCGATCCCGCCGTTATCAAGGGCGTGATCGCGCCGCATCGCGCGGGCCTTCCTGGAGTGAACCTGCATTGCGCCATGCACTCCTATCGCGTCGGCAATCCCGGCGAGAAGGCCGCAGCCGGCTCCGAACGCGCGGCGTGGTTCGATTACCTCGGCCTGCAATCCAGCAGCCACGGCCCGCAGCAACCGATTGCGATCAGCTTCACGGCCAAAAGCCACCCCGCTACGCAAGGCCTCGGCGACTGGACCACGATCAACGAAGAACTCTATAACAACATCCAGATTCTTCCGACCGCCACGCCGCTGGCGAGCGGCAAACAAACCGTCAAGCGACGCGACGGCTCGATGCAAGAAAACGAATCTGTCGTTGCGTGGGTGAATGATTTTCAGGGCACGCGCGTGTTCAGCACCACCATCGGTCACAATAACGCCACCGTGGAAGACGCCCGTTACCTTGACTTTGTCACGCGCGGACTGCTCTGGGCCTGCGGCAAACTGGACGACAAGGGAAACATCAAGCCCGGTTACGGACCGAAGAAATAACCGCGCCCACCTTCCGCTACTTCCGCGCCTGTTCGATCATAGCCTTTTCCTCGGGCAGCAATCGTTCGTTGGCAGCGAGGTCCAGATATTCTTTTGCCTTTTCGGCTTCGCCGTCCGCGGCAAGCAACACTCCGTAGTAGGCGGCGATGTTTGGTTGCTCCAGTTGAGACGCCGGCAGGGTTTCCATAGCATTCAAGCCTTCCCGGGTTTTGCCCTGAACGTGAAGCGAATAAGCGTAAGTGGACGTGAAGACGGCGTTGGTGGGAGCTTTGGAGTAAACTTCGCGCGCCAGTTCGTGGGCACGGGCAGTCTGGAGGTTCAACAACAGCGAAAGCGCGGCGAGGTTGTTCTTTGCCACCAGATCATTCGCGTCGAAGCTCGCAAGAGTCGAGCACAACTTGTGCAGTCCGCGCGTGTTGCCCGTGGCAATGTACATTTGATTGAGCGATTGCGTTGCCCAACGCTCGCCGGGAAATCGCTGGACAATCAACCAAAGCAAATCTTCGCGCTCGCGTTCCCAACCCCACGCTCCCGCCAGATTCGCCAGAGCCGCCAGGGGCTTCGGACCATCGGGCGCCGCCTTTAACGCAGCGTGCCAATGAGCTTGTGATGCAAATTGCTGTCGCTCCTCGCGTGCGGCGCGCGACAACAAGGCCAGGCGCACAAAATCCAGATCACCCCAATCGGCTTCCTGTAACAGCGCCTGAAGTCCGGGCCAGTCTTTGCGCGCGGTAAAGACCTCCGCCAGCGCCACCGCGACGGGACGCTGGGAGCGCGCTTCTTTCGGCAAGCTTTCCAGCCAGCGTGCGGCTTCGTCCGCCATCTTGTGGGTCAGCAGCCACGCCGTCAGCGCGTTGACCTGCCCCGGGGACTTCGCCAGCGCGCCTTCCAGTTCCGCGAGAGCAGCGCCGAAATTCGTGCTGCCGCCTTCCCTCAAGACCGTCAGGTGCAACAGGCGATCTTCCATCGTGGCCTTCGGATCGGCTTGGAGTTCCCGGGTGAACGCTTGGGCCCTCGCAAAATCCTTGGTGCGTGACGCGGCCAGCGCCAAGTGTCGCAAGGCGTCATTGCGATAAGTCTGGTCATCATAAAGTTGCTGCAACGTCTGGAGCGCGCCGTCCACGAGCACCTGATCCCCGGCCTGCAAATGAATGATGGCGCGGTTCAATTGAAGCCGCTTGTTCCCGGGTTCGAGCCGCGCGGCTTCGGTCAGGTGCTGTTCCGCCAGAGGGATGTTGTTCAGTCCGATAGCAACCATGGCCGCCAGTTGATGAAATGCGGGGTTGTGCCGGTTGGTGTCGGCAACAACCTGCAACGCTTCGGACGCGCGCGGGAAGTTGCCCTGCAGAATCGCCGTTTTGGCCAATGCCAGATGGTTGGAAAAAATCTGCGGCTGGAGGTCCACCACGCGCTGCCGCCAGTCGAGAGCTGCCGGTGAGCGCAGCGTCTCCGCAATGTCCGCCAACTGCCGTGCGGCCTTGACACTCGATGCGTTCGCCGCCAGTGCCTGGCGGGCCGCGAGTGTCGCGTTGCGAAAATCCTTTTCGGAAAAAAATTCCTGGGCCTGCTTTAACGAACGTTGTTCCTTCCAGTCCCGGTAAACCGGCTGGCTGAACCACACACTCGCGATGATCACCGCCAGAATGCCGACCAGTATCAACCATCGTTTCGCCGTCCTCGACACGCCAGAAGGCTGGCAGGTGAAGTCGTATTGTCAATCCAGTCGCCGTGGCCCGTGGCCCGAAATAGGTCAGTTTCCGCCAAAGAGGACACGCCGCGCTTTGCGTATAGGAGAAACCCCGAATCCTCCCATGACTAGGTTGTCCGTCCGGCTGTCTTCGCGTCCCGTGACCGCGAGACCGGCAAGCTGTTCCTTTCGTTTGGCTTGTCCACTGTCGGGCAAGGCACTCGCGCCCCCAGACCTGCGGGCGTCCGATTCCAAGTGGTTTTTGCGCCGGTCTGAAGCATCCACGCGGCCCGCGGCATCGCGGATGCTTTTTGAAGCGGCAACTTAAGGCAAGGAGTGTGATGGCAAGGTCGAAATTTGTAAGAACGCCGAGGCGCGTCCGGCAGGTCGTTGGACTGAGCGTTCCCCCTGCATTACCCGGTGTGCCGCCCAAACTCTTCGAGAGAATCTTACCGTGACTTTTTTAAGCAGGATGTTGGTTGGCGTCGCCTTGTTCGGGGCGGTCCGTGTGCAGGGTGCCGAACAAGCGCTTCAGTTACAGCACGGCATCGCGGACGAAACGGCCATCGAATCGCCCGCCGACGAAGCGCTGGCATTTTGGGAACGGTTCAAATCCGCTCTCGAAGAACGGACCGCCGATAATTTCGCCGATCGTTTCCATCCGTTCAGCTCGTTGAACTGGAATCTCCGGCTGGAAGACGGCGATATTGACCATTTTCACGAGCGCACCACCCGCGGTGCGCGCAAGGCGCTCACCCGTTCTATCGCGCACAGTGTCCGTGAAGCGGCGGTTGACCTTCCACTCATGGCGTGGCTGAAGGAAAGGCAGGGCCTGCTGGCTGACTTTCTGCGAAACTCGATGTCAAACGTCGGCGAAGAATCCGTGACGCCCGGCGAACTGTCCTATCACATGGCCGAACGTTCCTGGTGGGACCGATTGTCGGACGACGGCGGGCTGCGCTATGGCATCCGGCCGTTTCGGACTGCTCCCTACGCGTACGCCGGTGTGGGTTTCCGCGATGGCGAGAACGTGTTGTTGCTGGC
>CAZCZP010000347.1:0-3467 GCA_964502895.1 uncultured Bifidobacteriaceae bacterium | reverse complement strand
CTGGAAGCGGCGTTCGAGCGCGGCGTCCTTCTCGATGTATTTGCGGTACTCGTTAAGTGTCGTAGCGCCGACGCATTGCATTTCGCCGCGGCTCAAGGCTGGCTTGATGATGTTCGAGGCGTCCATCGTGCCCTCGGCCGAACCGGCGCCGACGATGGTGTGCAATTCGTCTATGAAGAGAATGATGTTCTTGGCACGGCGGATTTCGTCCATCACCGCCTTGATGCGTTCCTCAAACTGGCCGCGGTATTTTGTGCCCGCCACCATGAGCGCGAGATCGAGAGTAATGACGCGCTTGGCGAGCAATAATTCGGGTACGTTACCCTTGGCAATCTCCTGAGCCAGCCCTTCAACAATGGCGGTCTTGCCCACGCCCGCTTCGCCCAGCAGCACAGGATTGTTTTTCGTGCGGCGGCAGAGAATCTGGATGACGCGCTCGATCTCGTTGCGCCGACCGATGACCGGGTCCATTTCGCCTTTGCGCGCGATTTCGGTTAGATCGCGGCCAAAGGCCTTGAGGGCGGGGGTTTTGACTTCCCCTTTCTTTTCGCCGGGAGCGGCGGGCTTTTCGGGAGTTTCTCCAGAACCCTGTTCTTCCTGCGATGCGAAATTCGGATCGAGTTCCTTGAGAATTTCCTGCCGCGTCTGCTCGATGTCCACGTCCAGGTTCTTCAAGACGCGCGCGGCCACCCCGTCGCCCTCGCGCAGCAGCCCGAGCAAAATGTGTTCGGTCCCAACGTAAGTGTGATTGAGCGCCTTGGCCTCCTTGGAGGCAAGGGCGAGGACTTTTTTCACGCGCGGCGTGTAGGGAATGTTGCCGATCATCTTTTGGTCCGGCCCCGTGCCAACCTGCTTCTCGACTTCCATGCGAACGGTTTCGAGGTCGAGGCCCATTTTCTGGAGGACGTTGACCGCGACACCCTGGCCCAATTTGATGAGGCCGAGTAACAGGTGCTCGGTGCCGACAAAATTGTGGTTGAAGCGGTCGGCTTCCTTGCGCGCCAAGGCGAGGACTTGTTGCGCCCGCGGCGTGAAATTGTTCATGGCTTCGTCGCTCATAGTCGCTTGCAAAATGCTACGATTTACCGGCTTTGTCCATTCCTGCGTCACCGGTGCCCCCGGATTTGATGGTAGGCCTGCTGACTTGCTTCAATCTCTCGCGCAGCATATCCGCACGGAGCAGGTCGCGTTCCTCGGCGGAAAGCTTTTCGGAGTGCTCTCGCTGCAGGTGCGCCGGCTGGGTAAGAATGAACAATTCGTCCGCCAGCGAACGGTCCACACCCGGGAACAAGCCGCTGTCCACCCCCAGACGCAACAGCGAGAGCAGGTTCATGGTTTCCTTGGAGGAAATGCTGTGTGCGTTGGCCAGAATGCCGTAAGCGCGGCCAATGTGGTTATAGACCATCTTGGGCTTTTTCTCCATGAGGCTGGCACGGGCGTTCTCTTCGTGCTCGATAATCTGGGCCAGAACTTTTTCCAGGCGCTCGACGATTGTGCTTTCGTTTTCGCCCAAGGTCATTTGATTTGACACTTGGAAGACATTGCCCAATGCCTCGGTGCCTTCGCCGTAAAGGCCGCGCACGGCGAGGCCAAGTTTGTTGACGGATTGGATGATGGGGTTGATCTGCTCGGCGAGCACCAGCCCGGGCAAATGCAGCATGGCGCTCACGCGAATGCCGGTGCCCAGATTGGTCGGGCAGGCCGTCAGATAACCGAGCTCATTGCTAAACGCGTAACAGAGCTTCGCTTCCAACTCTGAGTCCAAGCGGTCAATCGCCTGCCACGCCTGGCGCAATTGAAGTCCGGGCCGCAGCGCCTGCATCCGAAGATGATCCTCCTCGTTGATCATCACGCAGAACGTCTCGTCCCGATTGACCACCACGCCGCTGCCGGCGTTCTTCGCCGCGTGTTCCCGGCTGATCAAATGGCGTTCGACAAGAATCTGCTTATCCACCTGGCTCAAGTTGTCCATCGTCTCCGAAAACGTCGTCTTGAGTTCCGGAAGGCTTTCCACGGCAGGGCGTATGAGCTCGAGCACCCGAACCCGTTCGGGCTTTTTAGCCCAGCCCGGGAAAACACCGTCCTTGATGTTGCGGGCCAGCCGAACCCGGCTGGACATGACAATCCGATCATGCGGGCCGCGGCGCCGGGCCGCTTCCGCCGGGGACACCAGGAATTCGTTGAGGCCGGTTTTATTCACGGGGATACCGGCCCGGCCAGCCGGCTGGTCGCTTGTTTGATTTCATCGCGCAGGATGGCCGCCTGTTCGAAGTTCTCGTCCTCAATGGCCTTGGCGAGTTTCTGCTGCAAGGTCTTCAAGCGTTCGGAGACATCGCGCTTTTCCCGCAATACCTCGGGCACCTTGCCCGTATGACGAATACCCTTGTGCATGGACTTGAGCAGACCTTCAAGGCCGTCGGCAAACGTTTTGTAACACTCGGGGCAACCAAGCCTGCCGGACTTCTTGAAGTCCGCCTGGGTGAAACCGCAATGCGGACATTTCAACTCCACACCGCCCGCCGCTTGCTCGATCTCGTGCGACGCCCCCAAACCCAACAACAAATCCGCAAGCGAGAAGTCGGGCGCGCTGTTTACGCCCTTGCTCTTGGCGCACTCCTCGCACAAATCCACCTTCTGCATCTTGTCCCCTTCAATGTGGGTCAAGTGCACCGTGGCTGGTTTCTCTTTGCAGATGCAGCAAACCATAAATGCTAACCGTATATCGGCTCGCCGGAGACTTTCGTCAAGGCGTGGTATTGCCCGACCAGCTTCCGCGTAATCGCGCCGGGCTTGCCGTCACCGATGACGCGGCCATCAATCTTCACGATGGGCACAATCTCCGCACCCGTGCCGGTTAGGAAACATTCATCGGCGTTGAACAAATCATGCCGGGTCAGGTTGGGCTCGGCCACGCGGTAACCGGACTCCTCGGCAATTTCCATCACCACGCGCCGCGTGATGCCGTATAGCGCGCCCGCGGACAACGGCGGCGTGAACAATTGTCCCTCCTTGATGACAAAAATATTGTCGCCCGTGCATTCCGAGACAAAACCCTCCGCGTTCAGCATGACGGCCTCTTCGCAGCCCGAATTGTTGGCCTCGATCTTCGCCAGAATGTTGTTCAAATAGTTCAGGGACTTGATGGCCGGATTCACCGCGTTGTGCAGATTGCGCGTCGTCGGCACCGTGACGATGTCCATGCCGCGATGGTAAAGCTCCGGTGGGTAGAGCTGGATTTTTCCGGCAATGATGATGACCGACCCTCGCTTGCACCGGTTGGGGTTCAATCCCAAAGTCCCCACACCCCGGGTCACGACGAGGCGAATATAGCCGTCGCGCACTTTGTTCTTGCGGCAAGTCTCCACGACCGCGCGCATGACGTCCGCATGCGACATCGGAATCGTCAGCAAAATGGACTTTGCCGAGCAAAACAGCCGGTCAATGTGTTCCTTGAGTTTGAACACACG
>CAZCZP010000346.1:0-3471 GCA_964502895.1 uncultured Bifidobacteriaceae bacterium | reverse complement strand
CCCGTGCCGGACATCGAGAGCGCGATCAAACGTGCGGAGGCGGAGAATTACACGCGGCTGACCCCCGAGCAAAGAGTGCAACGCGTTCGCGAAAAACAAAAAGAGAAGGCTAATCCGTAAGAACCGCCACCGAGACTACTTTATGAAACGAGCACCAAATCATTTCCAACCCACGCCGGCTTCGCGCCAGCGCTGCGGTTTCACCTTGATCGAACTGTTAGTCGTCATTGCCATCATCGCGGTGATGGCGGCTCTGTTGATGCCGGCGTTCAGCCGCGCAAAGGGCAAGGCCAAAAATGCGGTTTGCCTGAACCAGTTGCGGCAGCTCGGCATGGCCGCAAGAATGTATGCAAGCGACAACGATAATCGCATGCCTGCCGCCGAACTTTTGCCCACCATGCCGATTGACCCACAGAAGCCCCTGCCGCGCATCCGGGACGTGCTCGGCGTGAGCCTCAGTCAAAGTTCAAACACTACCAACGGCCTGAGTGTCTTCCGTTGTCCGCAAGACAATCTTGGGATGTTTGAACGACAAGGCTCCAGTTATGAATGGAACACAGATTTGAACGGCAGGAAAATGGACGAGACGCGCACTTCCAACATCCGCCTGGTCAAAGTCATCGTGATTAACGGTCAGCCCGTCGAACAATCCGACGAGACCAAAAAACTCCGCTTTCCGCCCGAGACGACGCCCTTGCTGCTGGACTACGAAGATTTTCATCCGCGTCCGCCGCGGCCCGCCAAAAACGTGGTTTACATGGACGGCCACACGGCTGGATTCGAATTACCGCCGGATGTCATACCGCCGTGATGAAGCAAGTTGGCCGAAGTCAATTTCGGGATTGGTTATTTGAGTCGAACAGTACCGGCTTCGCGAAAAACTCGACGTGTTGCACACGCGTCACGGCGAGCGTGATGTCGAGCGACTTAACATCCGCGGAGAGGTCGAATCCAAACTCGTAAAGCATTTCCTTGGGAGTGTTGCCGCGGCCGCCGGTGCTGACGGTGCTGGTGCTGGAAAAGCCATCTAAAATCGCGCTAGTTCCGTGTTCGTCCTTTACCTCGACCAACGCGACCCGCAGGTCGTCCATGGGATAAGGAGTGCGCACTTGGATGTTGGCAAACGGTCGCAGGGAGGTGTGCGCGCCGAACTTCTTCGATTTCGTACCCCCCACGCCCACAAACTCCAACTCCACATTGAACAGGTTTGTTACCACGTGCATCTCGACCAACTCGCCCGGACTTGGGACCGGTACGCCCTTGATGACCCAGTGTTCTTCGGGCGGGAATGCTGCATGACGAACGAAAGCGACTTCAAGTATCCACGCTGATTCCTCCGACCAAAGCGCACCCTCGAAAGTGACAATACGTTCGCCATGCTGCCAAACCGAATCGAAAGTCTTGATCCGGCGAACTTCGCCTGCGGCATTTCTGGCGCTGAGGCGGGTGACGCCCCATATCCCAGCCGGCACGCCATCCTCTTTCACGGTGAACGTTGCGCGTGAAAAAGACTTCGCTCCCTCACCTGTCTGGGGGCGCCCAACTTCCTCGCCAGTCAAACCGGTCTCAAGTTTTGTGAGTGTGATTCCGAGGTCGTTCTTCTGTCGCGTGGCCGGCAGCAGTTCGGCTGGCCAAGTTGGGAACGTACTTGAGATCGGATTGCGGACGGTGAATTCGCCCAAACGCGGCAGCTTCTCTGCCGCGTGGCGGTAGATGCGGATTTTGAATTCTTTCGCTCGCCGCGGATGTTCAGGCAATTCCCAGCTGGTGATCAGGCCCGGACGTCCCGAAGCCGCTCGTAGGTTGACTCGGACGTTGGGGCTGTGCGTGAGTTTGGATTCAAGATCGTTGCCGTCTGCGGTTGCGAGGAGATACGGCGGAGACAAAGCTTGCAGGTCCGGCGGTGGATCATGACGCAGCCAGACCATGACACTGTTGGTATCGGTGCTGGTAAAAGTCGCGCGCCGCAGTGAACTTAGCCCCTTGAATCTCCCGTGAACGGCATCACGAAAATTTTGCCACCACGAGCCATAAACACACACATGGTTTGTTCCATGCGTGACCTTGAGCAGCGTGAGTTGCGAGCCGTCGGGCAGGGAAATGGTTTGCGACTTGGGCCGTTGCACAATCCGCCAAGCCATTCCGGCTGCCACGAGCAGGATGATCAGAACCAGAATGGCAACCCTGCGCACATTCATGGCGCCTCCCCAATGCATTGTTACTTCAAGCCCAGTCCGAGTGTCTCTTTGCAGTATTTGATGCTCCGCTCCAGTTCGCCCTTCTGATATTCCTGCTCCGCTTTGGCATCGGGAGAACGGTGCGAGGGGATCTCTTTACCGCGTTTGGCGAGGGCCACAAATTTTGCAAAGTCGCTCGCCTTCGCCTTGGGCCAGACAGACCAGAATTCCGGTTTCAAATACGGCAGCTCGCGTGCGAAGCCAGAAATCGTCTCGATGTTCACCGCCACGTTCGGGCAAAGTTCTGCGAACTTCGCGAAATAGGTTTTCAAGTCCACGCAGCCTTCGCCCATTGCCGTCCATTGCACTTTCGCGCCGTTCTCGGATTCCCAGACCATCGAATCGCGCAGGCTCGTTGTGAGCGCGTAGGGCGCGAGGGTCAACAGATTTTCCAACGGATCCTCCATCGTCCAACAGGCGTTGCCCGAGTCCATGTTCGCGCCCACGTAGTCTTTCCCCGCCGCTTCGATCAACGTGACGAGTTCCCACGCCTGCATGTCGCCCGCGTGATTTTCCACCGCGATCTTCACGCCCGCGTCCATCGCCTGGCTGCGGCAGGCTTTGCACACCTTCACCGTGTCCGCGATGCGCGCTTCGATTCCGCCCTCGGTCCTTCGATCTTCGCCGCCGCCTAGCACGACGCGAATCACCGGCGAGCCCAACGCTTTCGCCAGGCGGATGCCCAGTGCCAAATGTTCCTCGGCCGTGCCATAGTCTTTTTTGAAGGTCCTCGAAGTCGGACAGATGCTCATCGAGCCAAGCAGAATGCTGATGCCCAAATCGTCCGCCTTGGCTTTGACCTCCCGTAAATGCGCCGGCTCGTGGTTCTCGAATGCTTTCAGGTCCGTAATGAACAGCGAGTCGAGCTTGAGCGACGCGGCATAGTCCAGCAGCGCGGGCGCTTTCCAGTTCATGGCGCGCACCGCAAAGTTATCCATGCCGAGGCGGATTTTTTTCTTCGCCGGGGCTGAATCGCTTTGCCCGAACGCTGCGGGAGCAAGGGTCAGGCTCGCGGCCATCGCGCCAGCCGTTTTCAAGAAGGTTCGCCGATTTTGGCTTTGGTCGGATTGTAAGTGCAGTCGCATGGTTGACCTTTTAGGCCAAAGCGACTTAACTCACCAGTAAATGTTTTCCACAACCGCCTTTGCGGGTTTGATCGAGTTCAGCCCCGGCTTTGCACCCCGGCCGCAAATCAGCCACGTGCTGTTTGATTTCGACGGCACGCTCTCGCTCA
>CAZCZP010000345.1:0-3472 GCA_964502895.1 uncultured Bifidobacteriaceae bacterium | reverse complement strand
AAGTTCGGGATCGAAAAGCTCAAGGCGGTGCTCCGCGATTTGGGCGAAGGCGTGAACATCAACGACGCGATTCCCAAGCACACAGCACCGATGGGCGAGATCGAAAAAGATTTTGCGGCCTTTGCCAGGGCGAAGGCGGAAGCGCTGGGGCCGGGTTTGGACTGGAAGAAGCTGGAACGAGAGCGTGGTTTGGCGGATACGCTTGGCATCCGTAGGCCACGCTCGCCGGCTCGCGCTGAAGCCGTCGAAAGCGAGGGCGGCTCGACCAATGACTTGAAGACCGCCTTGCTGAATGTGCTGGGCCCGGTTTTGACCAACGCGAACAACGCTCCGGCTGCATCAGCTACTAACGCCGTACCGCATCCCGAGGAAACAAAAGTGGAAACCGCAAAGACAGCCAAGCCGAATTACTGGACCTTGCTGAGCGAGGCGCAAAGGCTCGTCGCCCAGGAAAAGTGGCAGGCTGCCAAGTCGCCGTTGGAAAAAATTGTTGCCCTGTGTCCCGCACAGTCGAGCCCGAACAACGCGTATGCAATGCTGGCCGCTGTTCATCGTGGCCTGAATGAAACCGGGCAGGAGCGCGCTGCCTTGGAAAAGTGGGCGGATTCGGATGCCGACGCGCTTGATGCGTATCAACGGCTGATGGTACTCGGGGAGTCGGAGAAGAACTGGAAGGTTGTCGCCCACAACGCGGATCGCTTTCTGGCGGTGCATCCGCTGTTGCCGCAGCCGTATCGGTTCCTGGCGCGGGCCAATGAGGAATTGGGCGAGGGTGGCCAGGCGATCAACGCGTACCAGAAAGTCCTGCTGCTCGATCCGCCCGATCCGGCGGACGTTCATTACCGCTTGGCGAGCCTGTTGCACAATGGCAACGGCCCGGCGGCGAAGCGCCATGTATTGCAGGCTCTCGAAGAAGCTCCGCGCTTTCGCGATGCGCATCGTTTGCTTTTGAAACTCGCGGAGGTAAAAACTGAATCCACAAATCCGGTGAAACCTGAAGCGACTGATTCGGTTCCGCCAGCTCCCGTCCCTGCACCTGCGCCATGAAATTCCGCACAAAACTGGGGTTGATCTTTTTGCTGGCCGTGGTCACCGCGACAGTTGTCATGGCGCAACGCTGGAGACGCCAATCCTCTGACGAACGTGAAGGCGTTCCCGTTTGGACCAACGAGCCTGGATTTGAGAAGGATGTCTTTACCTTCGCCCGGATTCAGTATGACTCGGGCTGGGGCCGCGGGCGCGGTTACGGCCGGGGTGGAGGCTGGCGCGTGGATTATCGCGATGCCGACCTCAATTTTTCCTTTCGCCTCCAGCAACTGACCTCGCTCAAGGTTGATCCGGAAGGAAAAGTTCTCCGCCTGACGGACCCGGACTTGTTCAACCACCCGTTCATCTACATTGTGGAACCGGGAGCTCTGGAATTCAGCGAAGAGGAAGTCAAGGCGTTGCGGCGATACTTGTTGAGCGGAGGCTTTCTCATGGTGGACGATTTCTGGGGCGATGATGAATACCAGAATTTCTACGAGGAGATGAAACGGGTTTTCCCGGATCGCGAGCCGCAAGAGTTGCCGCCGGAGCATCCGATTTTCCATTGTGTGTTCGACTTGAAGGAGAAACCGCAGATTCCAAATTTCCAGACGGGCGAGGAGAGCCAGTACACCGGCGTGACTTGGGAGCGGGGGCATGGTCCCGGCGCAGAAACTCCGCATTACCGCGCCCTCTACGACGACAAGGGCCGCATGATGGCCATCATTTGCCACAACACCGACCTCGCCGACGGTTGGGAGCGTGAGGGCGTTTATGAATATTACTTCCGCGAGTTTTCGGAAAAAAAATCCTACCCGCTCGGCATCAACATTGTGTTCTATGCCATGACGCATTGATGTAATTTCCGCAACCCATCTCAGAAAACCAAAGGAACGAAGTGGAAACACCTGTCGCATCTCACACCAACGAACAGCAAACGGTCGAGCAAATCATGGCGGGCCGCACGCGCATCCAGCGCGAGCTGGCCAAAGTCATCGTCGGACAAAAGGAAGTGATCGAGCAATTGCTCATCGCGCTGTTCGCTGGCGGGCATTGTTTGATCACGGGCGCGCCGGGTCTGGCCAAGACGTTGCTCGTAAAATCTCTGGCCCAGATTTTTCATCTCAAGTTCCAGCGCATCCAGTTCACGCCCGACCTGATGCCGGCTGACATCACGGGCACGGAAATTCTGCAGGAAACCGGCGACGGACGGCGCATGACGTTTGTGCCGGGGCCGGTGTTCGCCAACATGATTCTGGCGGATGAGATCAATCGCACGCCGCCCAAGACTCAGGCCGCGCTGCTCGAAGCGATGCAGGAACATCAGGTGACCGCCGCTGGCGTGCGCCACGCGTTGCCCGAACCTTTCTTCGTGCTCGCGACGCAGAATCCCATCGAGATGGAGGGCACGTATCCCTTGCCCGAAGCGCAACTGGATCGCTTCATGTTCAACGTGGTCATTGATTACCTGCCGGAAGCCGACGAAGTCGAGGTGGTGAAACAGACCACGTCGGGCAAACCCGAACCCATCGAGGCGCTGTTCACCGGCGACGACGTCATGCGGTTCCACGACATCGTGCGCAAAGTGCCGATTGCCCAGGACTTGATTCGTTACGCGGTACGGTTGGCCGCAGCGTCACGACCTCGCCAAACGGACGCGCCTGATTTTGTCAACGAATGGATCAGTTGGGGAGCAGGTTTGCGGGCGGGACAATTCCTTGTGCTCGGCGCCAAGGTCCGTGCCTTGTTGCAAGGCCGCGCTCACGTCACCGTCGAGGACATTCAAGCGCTTGCCTATCCAACAATGCGGCATCGAATTCTTCTGAACTACCGCGCCGAAGCCGAAGGCGTCACGGTGGACCACGTCATCGGAAAATTGTTGGGCGCCGTCGAAGGGGCGTCGGTTGCGATGAGGAAGTAGTACGATGAGCGTGTTGGCGGCAGAGCCAGTGGCGACGAAACGAGAGGTTGGAACGCCATCCGAATCTCGCTCCTCCAAACTCATCTCGCCGCAGGCCTTGATGGCCATAAAAAATCTGGAACTTCGCGCCCGCATCGTTGTCGAAGGTTTCTGGCACGGCATTCATCGCAGTCCGTATCACGGATTTTCCGTCGAGTTCACCGAGTATCGCCAGTACACGCCCGGCGACGACCCGCGCTATCTCGACTGGAAGCTCTACGCGCGCACGGACCGCTTCTACATCAAGAAATTCGAAGACGAGACCAATCTCCGCTGCCACCTCCTGGTGGATCACAGCCGCTCGATGGATTACGGTTCGCTGAGCTACACCAAGGCGCAATACGCCAACACCCTGGCGGCGACGCTGGCTTACTTCCTCTATCTCCAGGGTGACGCGGTTGGATTGCTTACGTTCGATGAGCAGATTCGAGATTATCTTCCCGCGCGCCATCGCACCGGGCATTTGCGCCGGCTGATGCTTCAACT
>CAZCZP010000344.1:0-3548 GCA_964502895.1 uncultured Bifidobacteriaceae bacterium | reverse complement strand
GAGATCACGCTGCCGGTCGAATCGAGCGGGAGTTACTACCGGTTGCGCCAGTAAGGCGTGAGGCATTGCGAACTGGCGGGCCAAACAAATTCGAGTTCACTGGTGCGCGTGTCCCACGGTCTTGACACGGTAACCGGCGACGCCGACATACCAGTTCAGCAGGAAAGCGGGCATGCGTGCCTTGAGCCAGATTCGCGTAGCGTGCCACGTTACCTTCCGCAGATACCTTGGCGTGAGGAAGCGGCGAAATGCCTTTTCCCGGCGCACGACACGGACGGTCGGCCAGCCGCAGATGTAGAGCGAGCCAGCCAGTTCGAACAACTCAACCACGTCGGAGTATTCGGGCGACGTAAGCAACCTCAACGCATGTGCAATGGCCGCTTCGTCAACCTCACGGTTGCGGCGGCTGCGTTGGAAAAAAGTGTTGGCTTCAATGTTGAATACGGCGAGAGGCTCGGGAACGACACACACACCGTGTCTGAGCGCCAATACCGTCGTGGAAAACCAGTCACTGTAATGTCGTAATTCGGGGACAAGTTTTCCCACCCTGATCAACGCATCGCGCTGGTAAATGGCCGTGTGGCCGGGGATAAAGAAGCGCCCTTCGTGCTCCAATCTCACGACGTCTTGCGGTGAAATGAAGGCCGGTTTGTCGGTCATCCCGACTCCCATGTGCCAGTTTACGGTACCGTTCTGCCGATGTTCGCGCCAATCACCAATGGTGCAACTCAAGCCTGCTTGGGGATGCCGCGCCAGCAATTGGAGCGATTTTTCGAAAAATCCAGGAAGGATCACGTCGTCCGAAGCCTGCAAATACACGAACTCACTCGCGGCTGAATCCACGCCGCGATTTACCGTGTAAGTGACTCCTCGATTCTTGTCGTTCTGAAGCAGCTTGATGACAGGGTGCTTGCTCGCGATTCCGCGAATCACCTCGACGCTGTTATCGGTTGAACCATCATCAACCACGATGATTTCTTGCGGTTGTACCGACTGACCCAACAACGCGTTCAGACATCGCGGCAGATGCTGCGCGTGGTTGTAGTTCGGTATGATGACCGAAAGCGTCGGCAAATTCATCGGTGGCTCTTGTAAAACAGGCCGGATTACCCGGAAAGCGAAATGTGACAGCGTCTCTCCGCCAGCGCCGCCCGCGCTTCGGCGAGCCGTTCCGGTGAATCCACCGCGCAACGATAGCCAGTCAACGGGAAGCCAAAGAGCCGGCGCGTGGCGGCGAGCTTCGGAAAAACATCCCGGGGCAGGTCGCAAGCGGTGTGCGGTGGAATGTGATCCAGGATTTCCGGCGCGCAGATGCAGACTCCCGAATTTACCCAGGGCGAAGTTCGTCCTTGCCGGGCTTCGTCGGTCGGGCGTTCCAGAAAACTTGTAATGCGCTGTTCGTCATCGAGCGTCACCACGCTGTTGGACTTTTTCCGTTGATGCACCAGCAGTGTGGCCAAGGCATTTCGCTCGCGATGAAACTGCGTCATCCTTCTGAAATCCTGGTCCGTGATGATGTCGCCGTACTGCACGAGAAACGCCGGTTCATTGCGAAAGAACTCTTCCATTTTCTTCACCCCGCCCGCCGTGCCGAGCAGCGTTGGCTCGTGGGAATACGTGACCTTCACGCCAAGACGCGCGCCGTCGCCGAAGTGATTCTGAATCAACTCCGGCTTGAAATGCAGGTTAATGGCTATGTGGTCGAAGCCGTGTCTCTTCAGATTTGCGAGGATGTAGGCGAGCATCGGCTGGCCATCGAGCAGCAGCATGGGCTTGGGAATTTCCTTCGTGAGCTCGCCCAGCCGCGTGCCGTAACCGGCGCAAAGAACCATGGCCTTCATTTCACATTCAAAATCCACTCCGCCGCCGCCGACAAATCTGCGCAGACATAATCAGGCTCGACTGTCGTGTCGATTGGCTCGCTGGTTTCAATAGGTTTCTCCAGATGTTTCCCGGTTTGAACCAGCACCGCGCGGCAACCTGCCCGCGCCCCCGCGATGATATCCGTGATCCGGTCGCCCACCATGAAACTGGTCTGCAAATCAAGATTCAACTCCCGTGCCGCGCGCAGCAGCATGCCAGGTTTGGGTTTGCGGCAATCGCAGTCCATCCGATATGCCGGCAACGTGCCCTTCGGATGATGCGGGCAGAAATAATATCGGTCCATGACTGGCCCACCGGCCGCGAGGATGAGTCTGCCCAGATCAGAATGAATCATTTCGATTTCGGCTTCCGTGACCAACCCGCGCGCGACCACTGGCTGATTGCTGACAACGGCCAAGACAAAACCGGCGTCGCGCAAGGAGTTGAGCGCGGACGCAACCCCGGGCAGGAGTTGCAATTGATCGGCACGCGTAAGCAGATCCGCATCTTCCACCAACACGCCATCGCGATCCAGGAACGCGGCCCTTCTCATGGCAGCTCCACGCGCAATCCCTTGTTCGGTCGTTGCAAACGCTCCGCGACATTTCCGGCGAGCGGTTGCGGCAATGCCACAAAGACCGTCGCGCTCTCCGGGACGTCGGCGGGCGATAAAATGGGTCGTCCCAGATGGGTTTTGCCCACGCGGTTCAAATCCTCGTCCACGAAGAATCGCGCGGCACGATTGAGTTGCGCGTCCAGCCAGGTCGCGGCGATGGCAGTGCCGAACAAGCCAAAGTTCTGCAGCTTGGCCAGTGGTTCGACCTTCGCCAGGATTTGCTGCAACTGCTGCCAGCCATTGAACACTTGCAACGAATCCGATTCCGGCAGACTGAGAGGGCGACCTTCGTTGTCGCCCGAGTCAGGCCGGGCGGTCGCGCTGACCTCCTTGGCCACCCAATGGTTGGTGGCGTGTTGCACGTCGAAGCCGGCGGCTCTCACCACGCCCGCCAGCAGGTTGGGAGAGAAATGCGAACAATGATCTGCCACCAGCAGCATGAAACAATTCTGCTGGCAGTCCGGCACCTCGACGAACAACAAACCGTTCGGCTTGAGCTTTTTTCTCAATCGCTTCAGGAACGCTACCGGATACGGAATATGTTCCAGCACGTGGATCAACGAGATCACATCGAAAGTTCCAGGAACATCCGCCAGGTCGCCGGTGAACAATCGCTCGACTCCGGGAATGCCCTCGATCCGCGCCTTGTATTTCTCGCTGACTTCCGTTCCGCACAAGCTCCAACCCGGAATCAACTGGCTCCAAGCCGAGAGGAACGAGCCATTTCCACAACCGATATCCAGCAAACGTCCTTGTCCGGGCAGCGGGCACGACGCGCGCAACGCCTGAATAAGCTGCTCGGATCGCGGCTTGCCGGCGCCGCTGCTGTCCTGAAAAACATTCTGCTCCGCACCGCCACTCTGATGATAGATCGTGTAACCGGCGTAGATTTTGTCAGCTTCCGCCTGCCACTGCGGTGTGATCAGCGTTTGGACAAAGCCACACGAACGACAGCGCGCCAACTGTCCGCCCGGCGGCCAGGGCTTGCAGTCGGAAGTGACGCGATGGAATGCGGCATAAGCCCGCGCCACGTCCAAGTCAGTTGCGCCGCAGACGTGACAGGGCGTGG
>CAZCZP010000343.1:0-3549 GCA_964502895.1 uncultured Bifidobacteriaceae bacterium | reverse complement strand
CCGGCGGACTTTTCCATTGCAGGGAAGCGGGAGCCGGGCTTAGAGTCTGATAGAGCGACCGCCAGCCAACCAAAGCTATGCATTTTGGCGTTGATTACTATCCGGAGCACTGGGTCCATCCTTACGGCGGGAGCGCCGAGAATCCCGAAGCCGCGTGGGAACACGACGCGGACCTCATGGTGAAGGCCGGAATCAACGTGGTCCGGATTGGCGAATACAGTTGGGGCCTTTGCGAGCCGGAGGAGGGCAAATACGATTTCGCATGGATGCGCCGGGTCATGGACATCATGGCCAAGCGGGAGATCGCCGTGGTCCTCGGAACACCGACCGCCGCGCCGCCCGTCTGGCTGGTCAAGAAACATCCCGAGATTCTTCCCGTGGATGAAAACGGCGTCACCCGGCACGAAGGCACGCGCCGCGCCGTCTGTCTGGCCAGCGATGTTTTCTGGGATTACGCCAAACGCATCGTCACCGCGATGGCCAAGGCTCTCGGGGATCATTCGCAAGTGGTCGCCTGGCAAATAGACAGCGGCATCGGCGGGCATCAGATGGAGCATTCGTTCAACGAAGAAACCCGCAGCGAATGGCATCTCTGGTTGCAGGCCAAGTATGGAACCATCGAGCGGCTGAACGATTTGCTGGGGCTGCGTTACTGGGGTCAGGTGGTGACCGCGTGGGACCAGGTGCCGATGCCCAAACTTGCCCCCACGATGCACAATCCGGCGCTGTTGCTCGACTGGAACCGCTTTTGCAGCGACACCATCGTCGGCTTCATCAAGATGCAGGCGGATGTGTTGCGCGAAATGTGTCCGCAACATCCGGTGACGACGAACCTGCGCGCGCTGCAACGGCGCTTCGACCATTTCGACCTGGCCAACGTCCTGGACTTCGTCTCGGTGGAAAGCAACGCCGCCATCAAAGCAAAATCCGCTGAACTGGCCTGCGACATTGACATTCTCCGCTCACTCAAGAAGGACGGCATCCGCACACCGGACGGCGATTACGGCTTCTGGGTGATCGAACAGAAAGCCGGGCAGGTCAACTGGCAGGACGTGAACTCGCTGGTGCGGCCGGGAATCATCCGCTTGTTTACCTATCAACTCATTTCGCGCGGAGCGAGCGGGGTGCTTTATTATCACTGGCGGCAGCCGCGCATCGGGAATGAAAAATTCTATGGCGCCGTATTGCCGCATCATCCGCAAGGCGACAACCGAACGTTCCGGGAAATTGCCCAGGTCGGTGAAGAATTGAAACTGCTCTCCCCGGCGCTCAAGGACACAAAAGTCGTCGCCGAAACCTGCATCCTTTACAGTCACGACAACGACTGGTGTTTGCGCCAGCCGATGCAGCCCAACAAATTTTTCAACCTGCGTGAGCACATCCAACTCATCTACAACGCGCTGCATGACAAAAATATGCAGGTGGATTTTGCGCGTCCGACCGAGGACCTCTCGCGCTACAAGCTGGTCTTCGCGCCATCGCTGCACCTGATGGCGGGCGGGGAAGCCGATCGGCTCAAACTTTACGTGCAGAACGGCGGCACGCTCGTCACCACCTTCAACACCGGCCTGGTGGACGAACACCACATCGCGCCCGACACCGGTTATCCGCATGACCTCACCGATTTGTTCGGCATGGAAGTGGTGGAATTCGATCCGCTGCCGCCGGGCGAGGAAAATCATTTGACCTTCAAGGGCGCCTTCCCCACCACGCATTTGCATTCCGCGCGCCTGTGGTGCGACATCATCGAGCCGAAGGACTGCCAGACTCTGGCGACCTACGCGAAGGATTTTTACGCCGGCAAACCCGCGATGACCATGAACACCTACGGGCTGGGCCGGGCAATTTACATCGGCACGATGAGCCACCAGCATTTCTACACCGACCTCGTCGTGTGGCTGCGGCAGATGTGCAACCTGCACCCGCTCCTCAAGGTGCCGGACACGGTGGAAGTCAGTCTGCGCCAGAAGGAGGGCACGAAAGTTTTCTTCCTGCTCAACCACCAGAATTCACCCGTGCGCATCCAGTTCTACAAACCCATGCACGATTTCCTGACCGGCAACACCTTCTCCGGCAATTACGATTTGCCTCCGCACGGCGTGCTGGTGCTGGACGAACATCCCGAAGTGAAACCGGAGCCCGCCGCTGAAGCTGTGGTGTCTTAAGCTTGCTCTTGTTTCTTCATCTTAATCCTCGCCTGGTCGCCATCCGTTGCCGCAAGATTAAAAGTGAGATTACGATTAAGATTAAAAACGGAAGTCCATGTTGCCGCCCTTTCCCAAACGCATTCCGCCGCGCGGTCCCGGCAAGAGTTCTTCGCGCCAAAAAGTGCTCGCCCAATGGCGCGGGATGGACCTTGCGCCGCTGGAAATCGCCCAAGCCGTCCGCGCCCGTGCCACCAGTGACGTTCTGCCAACAGTGCTTTCCGGCCTGCGCATGGATCAGCGCCGCGCCGAGATTGAAATTGTCCGCGTGTGGAACCAACTCATTGACCCGAACATCGTCGCGCACGCGCAACCTGCGGGAATCAGAAAGGGAACGCTGTTCGTCAACGTGGACAGCAGTGTCTGGCTCAGTGAAATCGTGCGCTACCGGCGCAAGGAAATCCTCGACCGGCTGCAACACAGCTTTGGCCGCGAGTTGGTCCAGAGAATTTCATTTCGGGTGGGGTGACGGAAAGCCAGTCAAAGCGAGGCCCGAACCTCAAGCGAACAATTGAAGTTGCGAACCGGATGGCGGGCGAAAGGCCGCGGTGGAAAGCTCGATTTCGTTATCGGCGATCCCGGCTTTGCGACAGGCCACGTCGAACAGTTGATCAATCTGGTCGGCGAAGATTCCCTCGCCACGCATGCGCTTGCCGAATTGCGCGTCGTAGAGTTTTCCGCCGCGCAAAGCTCGAAGCCGATTAAGAACTTTTTCCTTCTGGTTCGGGAAATGGTTTTCAAGCCATTGCACGAACAACGGAGCGACGGCGTGCGGCAATCGTAACGTTACATGCCCGGCAAAGCGCGCGCCCGCCGCAGCCGCTGACTGGACGAGCGACGGAATCTCGTGGTCGGTCAAGCCGGGTATCACTGGCGCAACGAGGACACCGACAGGAATGCCCGCCTGCGCAAGCTTCGTGATGGTTGCGAGCCGCGCCGCGGGTGGGGCGGTTCGCGGCTCCATGACTTTGCGCAGTTCCGTGTCGAGCGTCGTGAGCGAGATGAACACGACCGCGGCGTTGTGTCGCGCCAGTTCGCCCAGCAAATCAATATCGCGCGTGACCAACAGATTTTTTGTGACGATGCCAACTGGGTTGCGAAACTCGGCCAGAACTTCGAGACAACCTCGGGTGATTTTCAATCGGCGTTCGATGGGCTGATACGGATCGGTAACACCGCTCATCGCCAGAACTTTGGGTTTCCACTTCGGCGAAGAAAGTTCCGCTCGCAAGAGTCGCGGCGCGTCTTCCTTCACCATGATCTTGGTTTCGAAATCGAGTCCTGAAGAAAAGCCAAGATACTCGTGAAACGGGCGGGCGTAGCAGTACACACAACCATGTTCGCA
>CAZCZP010000342.1:0-3564 GCA_964502895.1 uncultured Bifidobacteriaceae bacterium | reverse complement strand
AGTGAACGTTGCTACAATCACTAAAATGATGCGTGCTTTTTCCGTTGTAAAAAACCGATCTGGCGTTTTGAGATGCTCAGCATTCGAACGAACTGGTAGCATTGTAAAGGGTCAGTGCATGAAACGATTGTGTCGGCTGGCCTTGCCTCGTCACCATCCATAAGCCGCTTGTCACCGTGAAGCGGCGTGTTAGCTTCACTGCGTGAGCATCCTGTTAATCGCTTTGATGGGCGCGCTGGCCACGAACCGACCCGCAGCCGTCAGCAATCTTGTGACCGGTGAAGTCGCTGTTGCGGTGAAATCTCCCGACTCCGACGACCCGCTCGAAAAAGAGCTTCAAAAGTTGATGGAGCAGGACGACGAAGCTCAAGCCGAGGTGGACAAGTGGATTCGCGAGAATCAGGAGTTTGCTGCAAAGGGAGCGGGTGTCCCCAACGCGGAATTGAATCGGCGCGTCCTCAAGCGCTTCGAGCCGGTGCGCAAGGCTTACGAGGATTTCATCGCGCGCCATCCTAAATACGCCGACGCGCGCGTCGCTTACGCAAGCTTTCTCAACGACATTGGCGAGGAGGAAGTCGCCTTCACCCAGCTCGAAAAGGCCCGCGAACTGGACCCGAAGGACCCGGCCATCTGGAACAACCTGGCCAACTACTATGGCCACAATGGCCCGGTAGCCAAGGCATTCGATTACTATGCGAAGGCCATCGAGTTGAACCCGAAGGAAACGGTTTACTATCACAACTTCGGGACCACGGTCTTTCTTTTCCGCAAGGACGCAATGGAGCATTTCAAAATCAACGAACAGCAGGTGTTCGACAAGGCGCTGGAGTTGTACGCTGAAGCGATCAAACTCGACCCCACGGATTTTCCGCTCGCGACGGATGTCGCCCGAACCTACTACGGCATCAAACCGGCGCGAACGGAAGAAGCGCTGCGTTCCTGGACCAACGCGATGAGCCTGGCGCGTGACGACATCGAACGCGAGGGCGTCCACGTTCACTTCGCACGCATCAAGATGCACGTGGGCCGGTTTGCCGAAGCGCGAGCGCACTTGGGCGCGATCACGAATGGGATGTACGCCGACCTGAAGAAGACGCTTACGCGCGCGCTCAAGGAGAAGGAAGCCGAAGCAACGCCGACAAACCCACCGTCGGCCAAAGCGGATTAGCAGGCCAGGTTGGCCGTTCCACCCAGACTGGCTGCCTCGTTCCGGCTTAGACACAAGTTGTTGCCTGCTTCGCAAGAAATGGCAAACTAGCCACGATGCGCGCCGTCAACATAAAAACCAACGCTGCCAATGAGCCGCGAGAAAGCGGTCGCGGGCCTTGCTTTACCGAGCGACCCGTGTGGCGTTCGGTGGGGACGGGTTGGCGACATTTGCACGGCAACGTTCACGGCTCAGGCGCGAGTTTCGAGTGGCACGACTTCGAGTCGCGCGAAGAATTCGACTGGGGTGAGAGTTTTCATCCTCGCAGCCTCGAAGTCTGCCTGAACCTGGCCGGCCACGGGTGCGTTGCCTTCAATGGAAACGAAGCCTCCTTTGCGCCGTTGACGGCGGGTTTCTATCGTCGCGGCGATTCGCCCGTGCGGGCAACCCGCCAGGCCAACGAGCGCCACCAGTTTCTCACCGTGGAATTGTCTTTCGACTTCGTGCGCCGTCATCTGGGCGATTTTGCTCCGTCCCTTCACCCGCTGGTGAGGGAAGTTGTGGTCGGCAAAGGCGATGTCTCCGCCATCGCTTCAACGGAAAGATTGACCAGCCGCCAGCAACAACTGCTGGCGAGCTTGCGCGAACCGCCCGTCCTCGCTGCGGCGCAGGCGCTCTGGTATCAGGCCAAGGCCCTGGAGGTCGTGGCGGACTTGTTTTTCCTGATGCCAGGCGGGCAGGAGCTTTTTTGCCAGCGGCAGCAGCGCTTGTCCGCCGAGCGTGTGGAAAAAGTCATTGCTCTCCTGCGCGAGAATCTGGAGAAGCCGCCGAGCCTGGAAGAAATTGGCCGCTCGGTCGGCTGCAGCCAGTTTCACTTGAGCCGCACATTTTCGACCGCAACCGGAATGACCATCACACAATATCTCCGGCAACTGCGCATGGAACGCGCGGCGGACTTGTTGCGCTCGGGCAAATTCAACGTCACCGAAGCGGCGATGGAAGTCGGCTATTCGAGCTTGAGCCATTTCAGCCAGGCATTTCACGAAACGTTTGGTTGTTGTCCCGGCTTGTATCCGCTCAAGACCCCGACGCAGAAGTCTTCCGTTTCGCAGTAAGAATTTCGTCGGCTGCGGAACCACGACAACCTGTGCGTCAGCCTTCGATGCACTGCGCCGTTTTTGGCATTTCCTTTACCGCAATTGGCAAATCCAGAGCGTACGTTCCGCCCACCGCAATCTGCCGACAAAGAAACGCAAGCCACCGGGAGCAAGCATCTCGCAAGTCCGTTACGCTTGCGGCCATGAAAATTGTGAATCAGAACGATTCGCGTAAGAACGCGGCAGGCTTCACTTTAATCGAGCTGCTCGTCGTCATTGCCATCATTGCCATTTTGGCCAGCATGCTTTGCCCGCGCTCGCCCGCGCCAAGATCAAGGCCAAGACCGTTGCCAGCCTCAGCAATCTACGGCAGTTGTCCTTGGGAATGGCCCTTTACCGCGACGACCATAACGCGCGTTTTCCGGGGCATTCACTCCCGGCGGTCGCGGGTCAGGCGCGCGTGCGTTGGGCGGATCTCATCTATCCGTACATGCAAAACGTGGATGTCTATTTAAGCCCCGGTTTGCGTCCGGAAGAAATGGGGTTCATGAACAAGCCATTCGCGCACACCGCACCGGGCGGCGTCGAAACACCCGGCGTGACTCGTTACTACGGCGGTTACGGATTCAATTATCAGTATCTCGGCAACACGCGGACCCCGGGTGGCGTGACGCCGTTCCATGCAACGGACAGTTCCATTGTCGCTCCGGCCAACACGGTCGTGCTGGGCGATACCAAAGGCGCTCGCAAAGGATCGGCCACTCTGCCGTACGGGGCGGACGGTTCTGGAGTTTATGTCATTGACCCGCCGCTCGGATCGCAGTTTCTGGGCTCCAATGGCAGCCGGAAAAGCAGCGCGTCGCCAGGCTCGGGCAACGCTTATTACGAAGGCGGCGACGACGGCTCCGATGCGCACCGTGCCACGCCTTCCGAGCGCAATGGCGGCCGCGTCAACCTCGTGATGGTGGACGGACATGCCGCAGCGATGACCTTGGACGAACTGGACGGGAGAAAGGCTGGCGCGGCAGGCATCCCGAACAATGCGTGGTGGAATGGACGCTTTGATCCGGCCGCCAGATAGCTCACCCTCGAACTATTAAACTTGGAAATCGGATACGGGGCCGCAGATCACTCGACGATTTCCAGCTTCACCTGGGCCAACCCGCTCTTGACCATTTGCAATTCCTCGGCGGCGGCCAGGGAAAGATCAATCACGCGCCCTTTGACGAACGGCCCGCGGTCGTTAATGCGTACAGTCACGGAGCGATTGTTTTCGATATGCGTCACTTTCACGCGAGTTCCAAACTTGTAAGTCGGATG